>JAZRDJ010000001.1:0-10208 GCA_045660245.1 Clostridia bacterium
GTTTTTCATATATATAATTAAATATATAATTTTAGTATTGACTGAAAACAAAGTATGGTTTATACTAAATATACAAAGCATTTTTTGGAGGTTATTTATGGGTATTTTTAACAGACTATCAAATAAATTTAAATTTTCTGAGTTGCATCATCAGGGAGAAAAATTTGTTCTTGGTGTATACAAAGACAAAGAAAAAACAAAGGCTGGCTACTACGCCCTTTTGCATGGCGACAAGGTTTTGATGAATGATATCACATACGTTACTGACAACCTCAAAGCCAATGAAGACGGACAAAATGTCTTCCTTGTTGCCGGTGATAACAATGGATACAAACTTTTCACTCGAAATGGTGAATTAGTTACATATGAAAACAATTCAGAATATATTCCTTTTGCCATGGGTTATTATGCAAATTACCAAGGAACTGACGACAAACAACGTTCATTTGAAGATAGCGATGAAACACTAATTATCAGAACACCAAACGGACATAAAACATTCTTAGCATTCTCAAACGGCAGAGTTTCTAATTTTATCAAAGAACTTGGTGAACTCAACACTGCAACTGGACTCAGAAAAGTACAAGACGACAAGCGTGACTACTATACAATTGACAAGCAAGGAATAATTTCTTCTCCAAAATTTTTATATGAAAGTACACAAGACGGAAATGGAAACAGAATACTCACCACTGATTCAGTGCTCGGACTTAGATATGTTATAGCAGATGAAAATTACAAGCCACTTTCAAAACCTTTCCCTCATATCAAGCGCGTAAAGGGTCATTATATTGCAGAAAACGGATTTGATGAAACCTACTTCATCTCTCCAACAGGAAAACGCCTTTCTCCATCTTTTGAAGGTGACGTTGAACTCTTTGCTTCTGGCGCAAAACTCATCAATCTCGCCAGAGATGGAAAAAAGACCGGCATGAGCATGGTTCTTGATCAAAATTACAATCCATATCTCTCTGGTATCACAGAACTCTACCTTTCACCAAATCATTCTGGCATTGCATTTGCAAAAGTTGGTGGAATTCCTGTTGTTTTTGGGGCAACTGCCGACCCAATCAAAGTAGATTATGATACTGCAAGACTATTGATGAGCATAATCTCAAACAAAAAACTTGGCTCTCTCTATATCGACAAAGTTATTGAGTCTGGTGCTGATGTTGATTCAACAATTGCTGCGTTTGAAGCAGTGATCGATGAAAACCTATCATTCACTCCAAACAATGAAATTTTGAAAGATCTCAAAGCAAATCTTGCAAATAAGTTCAATCAAAAGATTTCAAGAGCAGCCGCCGACAGAGTCAGAAAATCAGAAAAAGCACTTGAAGCTCTTCGTGCTGAACAAGAACGAATTACAAGAGAAACAGAAAAAGCATCATACAAATCAACTTCTGCAATGCAACTTCGCAAAAAAGCAAAAAACAAAAAACCAGTCATCACAAAAGAATCAACAGACGAATCTGAAAATGCTTAAAATTCAAATTTAATTATAAAAAAATATCCTCAACCTATAATGTTGAGGATATTTTTTATTGTTTATTATGATGAACCTGAATAGATGTTCAAACTTATATCACCTGAAGCCAAACAATATTCAATTTCAAAAGTGCTATAATATGTTTCCCCATTTAAAACAACATATTCAACAAGCCCAAATTGAGGAATAATTGTATACGATTCAACAATTTCATATTCTCCATACCTATCAACCGCATATTCATATATTGTGACACTATTTCCAAGTCTACTAAAATCTATCACTATTTTGTGATCTAATGCAAGCGTGCTTGTCACATATTCCTCATAATCCCCTGTGGCTCCATATATACTATATTGACTTATATTGAATACACATGGCTCTGTCACAGATGATTGGGCAAAAATTACAATCGTTTGATTTTGAGACGCATCAATATAATAAGTTCCATCCAAGATTACATCCCCGCTAGAGTAATTTTTGCCATCAAGATTAAATTCCCCATCTGCACACCAAAAATCAAATGTGTATGGATAACCAAATTCTTCAGTTATTGTTTGATCATCAATTGTGATTTTATTTCCAACAATTACCATTGTTTTTTGATCATAGCCAATATCATCATCACCATATAGTTCAAAGTCAAAAGTTTCTTCACCATTAATAATTGTAATTGTCGTTCGACACTCTTGATAATCACTGGTCGCAACGTAATATACAATTTTAGCATCACCAATAATTGTATATTCTTCAGAAGTGATCAAACCACCTGACTCAATCAAATCTTTGTCTGATGATAAGATAGAACCGGAATTAATACCCAAACCATCAAACACTTGATATGAATCGTAATAAACAGATTCCGTTCCGTTCACATCTTCATCATCTTTGAACTCAAATGAATAACTATTTTCCTCAAACACAACCTTTGTTCCATATGGCAATACGTAAGAGCATGGGCCATCAGGACAAATTACTTCGAATTGATAATAATATGTCAAATATAAATTAAGATCCCCATAAATATTTTCACTGACAAAATTTGTTCCATCTGAGTACTTCATTCTATAAGAATAGTAATCATGATAATGATCAATTGATATTTCACCACCAGAAATATACAAAATTCCCTGATCTTGATCATATTGAATTAAATCGCCTTCCAATAAAACATAATCATAAATGAGAACATCTTCACCACAATTTGAGCAGTAAAGACTCAATATGTGAGTTGTTCTTCTATCATATAATGAACAAATAATTTCATCATCATTAATTATTATTTCATCTTTATTATCAAAAGAAATCTCATCACTTTGGAAGTAGAAATACATAAAGTCATCAATATAATCTCTTGTTTCATATCTCAGATTTTCTATAACTTCAATATCTTCACCAAAAGCATCTGTAAAGATTATACGATTTGAATCAATTTTTCTAATAATGGTTCCTGTTTCAACCGCATAAACCTGAGGTTCCGAATCATGCGTATCAACAGTCAATGAAACAAATCTAAATTTTGCCTTCAGTGATATATTTCCCATCATCTCAAAAGAGTATTTCAAAGTATCAGTATCAATATCATAAAACCCAACAAATACCGCGTCGACCTCACCTATCCATTTTTCTGCCGTTCTTGTGATATTCTCTCCGTCTATGGTTTTGAATGATATGTTGTTTTCATCGATCAAAATCATTTGGTGCTGATAAATTGTGAATTCTTCAGTTTCTCCAGTTGACAAGTCGAGAACTAATGTACATTCATCATACAATATAGTCTCATAATCTGCTGTTATGGTCATATCTCCTGAAACAACAACATTTCCACGCAAAACATAAAAGTTTTGATCATGATAATACAAAAAATTCTCTTCATGATCATCGAATACATAGTTTGTTTGTTCAAAATTATATACATCGCCTGTCAATGAAATTATCTTCAATTTTGATTCATCAATATTGATTGTTTGGCCATCCAAGACTTCAATCTCATGAGTACCTTCATACAGATTGACTGTTACTGTGTATATTGCTTTTTGAACAAATGTTGAGGTGAGTACAATGTCTTCCATAACCTTGAAACTCTCAGTCTGAATGTTGCCATTCACATAAAAATTCTCAAAAGCATTTAGTACATCACCATCTCGAATTGGTGCTTCATTGAACACAACATTTTGAGATGTTTCAAAATCTGTGAATGATAATGCTTGCCCGTTTATATTTACAAATTCTCCACCTTGAATAGAATATTCTTTGGTTTCATAATTTTCAAGATCAATAGTAATGGTATAAACTATTTCCATTCGTTCATATAAGGCTATGATTGACACATCTTCAGCAATATTAAAATTATTTGTTATCTGATTATCATTTTTATCTGAATAATACATGAATGAATCAATATATCCATCAAAAACATGATCAGATTCCACAATCACAATCGACTCGCCAGAATGTGTTTCAAAGCTCAAAACAGTTCCTTGTACTTGAATTTCAGTATCCATATTCACAACATAATCAGTAGAAGTATTATTATATGTGACAACATTCAAGACATATTTATTGAATTTTGCCGTAATTGTCCTGTACCATGACATAGTGAATGACTCATATTTTTCGCCAGTTGCAGTATCAAAGAAACCAACAAACCCTGCATCAACACCATCAATAAACTTTTCTGCTGTTCGAACTATTTGTCTGCCATCAGTTGTGACAAAGGATATTTGGTTTCCATCAATAGTAACATTTTGATATTCATAAACCAAAAATTCTTCCAATCCAGTCGGCAAATCTAAAGTTAACAAACATTGATCATAACTAACAACATCATACATTGCCCAAATATCCATGTCACTTGTAATAATAACTTCTTGAGGAAGCTCATTGCCCATCAACTCATCTGAAAAGTACATGAAAGTCTCTTCACGATCAACAAAAGTATAGCTGAGCTCTTCAAATTCATATACCTGACCAGTGAGCGTTGAAACAGTGATTTTGTTTCGGTCAATACGAACAATTGATCCGTCTGCCACATTGAATGTTTTTTCGCCACCATAAAGATGCAAATTTAATTTGTGTATTGTTTTGTCAAAACTCAATCCATATTCATTTGTTCCAACATCATAGAAATAGAATCCAAATGGAAGAGCAAAGTTGTCAATGTTTATGTTACTGCCGTGCAAGATCGCTTCGCCACTTCCAGAAATTGTTTCGCCAGAATCATTAACAATAGAAAAGTCTTTCAAAAAGTGCATGAACATATGAACAACATCAAATTGTATCAAATAGTCAAATGTGTCGATATCCAGCTCATATTCAAAAAATTCAAGTTCAAATAGCGCATCAGTTGATATTTCATTATCAATCTTGATTGATGCTGTTCGTTTTGGGAACAAATACTCGTTCATTGTTCCATCTTCATTTTCAAACGAGATTATATAATTTTCATTTGGTCCACTTGAATTTGAACCAAGAGCAATCTTGCCATCGCAAACAGCATTTGATCCAATTGAAATAATGTCAAATGACATAATCCCAGATCCAGCCACACTCGCACTGCAACCAAGGATTGATCCACCAAAAACAAATTCCTTTGTTTCGTTTGTTGTTGGCATATTCATGATTCCTGCACCATAGTCAGCCACACAATCTCGAATGGTTCCGCCAAGCATTTGAATGGTTCCGGAAGCATAAATTCCACCACCATACTTGGCTTGTTTTGTTGTCCCATCACCAGCAATAACAGAAGTTCCTGACATAAAAATACTTGCAAGCGAGTTAACTACAACATTTCCACCAAAACTATTTTGTGCTTCAATAACATTGTTTGATATTATACCACCAAGGAACTCAAATGTTGCAGTATTTGTAACGTAAATACCAGCACCATATGGTTCAACTGCATCTTCTGAAATTGTATTACCAGAAATTGTACCTGCTGTCATTTTGCAAGTTCCAGCATAGAACATAATTCCCCCACCATGTCCACAGTTAAACGAATTAACAGGATCTGCATCAATTCTATTGTTATTGATCGCAGCTCCATTGATCTCAATATATGGATCACTGGTTTCAGCATCTTTTATTGTTGAATAAATTCCAGCACCATGGTTTGTTGATCTATTATTTGAAACACTACCACCATTTAAGTAAATTTTTCCATTATCGTAGTTATACAAACCACCGCCACTATTTGCAAAATTGTTTTCAATCTTACCATTATTGATGGTTAATTTTCCAGTATTATATATTCCACCACCACGTATTGCATAACCCGAAGTAATAATTGCATTTGAACTATCAATAATAGTAATACCATTATTATATATTCCTGCGCCATCAGATGCATTTTGTTTTTGTGGATCACCAATAATAGAACCACCAGTCATATGGAACAATGAGGATTTATCATCACTTTCAGCATTTGTGGTCATAACATGAACATTTCCACCTTTTGCTTGATTGTTTGTAATTTGCAAAATATTTTTGTTCAAGGTTCCACCAGACATATAAAATTTTCCTGTTCCTTGAACCATAATACCGCCACCACGGTTTGCAGTATTTCCATCATAAGATTTAGAACTATCTTCAAACTCACCAATAATTCCAGACTTGAAATAATTTTTTGAGTTGTTTCCAACAAAAACACCGCCACCACGATCATTTGATGTACATGCTCCAATATTAATGCCATCAATATGAAGGGTTCCAAATGAAGAAACTCCACCACCATAAACATTGGCTACGAGATCAACAATCTTTCCCCCATTCAAATACATTGTTCCAGCATTATATATTCCACCACCGCTATTGGCATTGACTGTTGCACCATCACCAGAAATCATTCCACCATTCATTGTGAATGTTGTTGATTTCAAAACTTGAATTGCACCACCAGTAGCAGAAGTGTTGGTCACCTTGTTGTTTTTTAGTTCACCACCCGAAAAGGTCATTGATCCTTTTGCGATATAAACCGCTCCGCCATTGCTAACTGCTGAACAAGATGCAATCACACCATTTGACATGCTGATATTTCCAGAGGAATAAATAGCTCCACCATAATTTGCCAAACAGTTTTTGATCTCACCACCTGAAATAACAATAGAAGATGTTGAACAAATTGCACCACCACTTGCAGACGTTTTGCAGTTTTCAATGACACCACCTGAAAGCTCAAGGTTTGCCACATTATAAATTGCTGACCCATCGGCAGATGAATTTATGCTCGAAATGGATCCACCAAGAATTTTTGTCGTCCCTTCGTTATATATTCCAACACCAGGTTCAGTGCGAACTGTCTTTCCATCATCTAATATTTTCCCAGAACGTAACTCAAATACAGCATCAGAGGCAACAAAAGCATTTAAACCTCTTCCACCATTTACAACTTTATTCGAACTTATTGTAAATTTTGAATGATCAAGAGCAAAAGCCCCTGAAGAAACATATACACCACCACCGAGAGTCGCAGTATTGTTTGAAATATTTATAGCGTCAGAAGCCTCACCACATACAAATTTACCATTATTTGTAACAAAAACACCACCACCAAGGGTTGCCGAATTACTCTTTATATTAAGATCTGTACCGTATGAAACTTCAACAACTCCACCATCCAAATAAAGAGCGCCGCCATTGGTTGCTTTCATATTGCTTATTGTTATATCATAATATGAAATTTTTATATTTCCTTTACAATAAATCCCTCCACCATTTTGAGCAACAACTTGCCCATTTCCTTTCATATTCTCACAAAGATAAAACTCAACAGATTCATCAACAAAAATTTGTCCACCATTTAGTTCTGCAACATTAGATGAAGGGTTAGTATATATTAAAACTATTCCATATTTTGCATAAACACCGCCACCATTACTTGCTGAGTTTTCAGAAATATTTCCACTAATACCAGCAGGCGTACTAAAGTCACCTACAACATAAACACCAGCGCCATATGTTGCTTTATTATTTTTATACTCACCATCAATTGAAGCATCTGAAAGACGTGCATATATACCACCACCATTTTCCGCTTCACAATTTGAAATATAAAATTTGTATGTATTATAAACAGCATTCAAATAAACACCGCCACCATACAATGCTGAACAATAGGATACGTATACATTATCAACTACAGTGCTAAAAACTTCCGGCATTTCAAAATTTTCTGTTATGTAATAAACACCACCGCCAAAATTATCGGCATTACATTCAACAATATTAACTTTACTGGTAACATTCATCTCATTGGTATTGTATATTCCACCGCCATTAAGAGTTGCTTCACAATTGCTAATTGTTACACCAGAAAGTGTTGCTGTTCCCTTATTATAAATAGCACCACCATTTTGAGCACCACCACCAGTTATTGTAATGTCAGATATATTCAAAACTGATTCATTATATATATGACCACCATTCATTGGAGTACTATTATTAATCAGACTTGCATTCGATGATATTGTTACAGTTCCTGCATTGAATATCGCACTACCATCTTTCTTTGACGCAAAGTTTTTAATCGTACCCCCAGTCATTAAAAATGTTGAATTTGAATAATTATAAATCGCACCACCAGAATGATTAAAAGATAATAAACACCCATCAATCACTCCACCAGACATCTCAACACGTCCATTGTTTCGAATTGCACCACCACTTGACTTGGCTCTGTTTTTACTAAAAAGAGCTGATCCAGAAATCATAATAACTCCAGTGTTTGAATTATATATCGCCCCACCAGAGCTATCTGCATAGCATCCTTCAATTGTTCCACCAGAAAAATTAAATATTCCATTGTTATATAGTGCAGAACCAAATTTTGACAAAATAACATCTGTTTCACTCTTTATCGCACCAGCAGTCATATCAATGCGTGATCTTTCACCTTTGGTATAAATTTGTCCACCATTTCCACTTGTTGATGTTTTGTTTTTGCTCAAAACAACTCCTGAAAGTTCAAGATTGCTGTCCTCAACCCAAATTCCACCAGCATAATTTGATGATACGTTATTTTCAATGGTTCCACCTTTGAGAGTCAATGTTCCAATACTACATATTCCACCACCACGAACAGCTTGAATTGTTTGTCCATCACCCGCAATTGTTCCACCTGTCATTTCAAATGACGAATCCTTGTCTACATACAAGTTTCCACCATATCGATTGGTTGACTTCGTTACATTGTTTTTAATGGTTCCACCAAACATTGTAAAATCAGAATTTATCAAACGAACTCCACCACCATTTGATGAACTTGAACAATTTTCAATTGTTCCACCAGACATCTCAAATGTTGAGTTCAGGCATTCTACGCCTGTTCCATGAATTATTGCATTTTCACCAACAAACAATGAAGATTGGTTTTCAACCATAATTCCCGACACAACAACAGCATTGCCACAAACACTAGCAGAGGCCAAATAATAAACCTTTAGTCCATAAATTTGCCCACCAGTAATATTCAAACAACCACCTGCGTCCCATGGAGAGACACAGCCATAAACATAACCACCAGAAATATTTATAGAATAACAAGAATTAACATAACCCGAAACAATCCCGCCACTCATTGAAAAACCACAGCATTGATAGGTATCTATATAATCGTCAATTAACCCTAAATTATCCTCATCAGTTCCGCCGTTGAAAAAAATATGCCCATATGTTTTGGGGTTTGAAATATCCATTTCAAAATCGAGAACCTCACCAGTAAATGCATCTTCTGGAGTTCCAATCATCAATTCACATACGGATTCATGAACAAGAGTTGGTACAATTGTTTCCCCTGTAAAAGTCATATTGCACATTGTGTCAACAACTCGTCCAGCAAAGGTAGTGTCATGAAATGAAAAGTGCCTATTTTGAAATGACTCTACAGCATTAATAGGAACCCCCATATCAAAATCTTTCGAATATAAAACATTATCAAAATATAAACAGCCATAACCATGGTTTGAAACAAGGTCACCATTGAATATCATGTTGGACACAAAAAGTGAAGCATCACCACATTCAATCAACGCACCTTGAGAGATCTCTGATTCTGAAGATTTCCCACTAATATACCCAACTCCTTGATCAATATAAACTTGACCTTCAAGCCTGTCAACGCAAATATCAACAGAAAAACCTCCTTGCAAATTAATGTTTGCGTTTTTATCAATTACACCACCATCAAAAGTAATAGTAGGGTTAAAAAATGAATCGTAATTACTATTTTTATCAATTAATGCTTCAAAGTGCGTTTCACTACCCGAAAAGTTCAGTGAGTAAGCCACATTATCTTCCCACGAAAAATTGTCTGAAACCGCCCCTATGAGATTTTGCGTTCTGGTTTCATTATTCCAAACAATCGAACAATTTTTCAAATTAACAACACTACCATCTGATACCTTGATCGCTGGGACAGAAGCCTCTCCACCATCTGAGAAAGAACAGTTTTCAAGATTTAATTCAACATTCTCACCAAGCGTCAAGTGCGTCACATTCCCAACAAAAGACAAATCAGCCAAATATATTTGTTCAACAACATCACTCACACTTGATTCAGCATTATCAAATATTTCCTGATTGTCTCCTGATGATCGATGATTGTTTTTTGCAACAAATAATGAACACAACGATACAATTGCAATCGAAATTACAATTATAACTGTTGATAATAAGATTTTAAATTTATTTTTCATTACCTTATTGCTTTGCCCCCAACATTTCT
>JAZRDJ010000002.1:0-9022 GCA_045660245.1 Clostridia bacterium
CACAAACGGAAGCGAACTCAAGTTCCCAAACGAAACAAACACCCACATCAAAACAGTGAAGACATTTCCCAAAATTTCAAAGTACCAAATATCAACAAATCGCATTGAACCAATAATCATTGAAACAATGAATGCCACAACTGAAAGTGAGTTCAAAAGTGACTGGTTTGCGCCAAACAAATTCAAAATCAAACTCATCAAAAAGCCACCCAATGCAACAGCCAAAAATGCGACGATCAATTGATAAACTTTGAGTTTTCGCACTTCCAAAAATTGTTTTGAACCATCGCTGAGTTGTGCTCGTTTGTAACTAAAGAATGAATAAACCGCAATCGGCATGTAAACAAGCAAATTGATTGCAACCTCACCATACACTGCAAAGACAATGCAGTCTACAACATAAAGCGTTGATGACGCAAGCGACACAACAAATCCCCACTTGTTTCCATTTGCAATCAAGTTTTCGGAGATCATGTACATGAACATACTCAAAACCGCAAACGCAAGTTCAAATGTAAACGGCTTCACAAATACAAGACACATGATGCCAGCAAGCACAAATACAATATACCATATTTTTTCAAACGTTGACTTGCCTTTGACCGCATCAACAATTGCCTGTCTTCGTGACTGGCGCTGATTGTTCATTGCATCATTATAGTCCGATCCACGAGTTGCCCTGCTTGATCCAATGATCAAGTGTCTGGACTTACTTGTGGAGTATTTCCCCATATTGAAAGCCATTTTGTACCTATTTTTCTCCTTTTGTGAGATTAATTTTGCGTTTTTTTGATTATTTAATCTTTATGAGTTTTGTCAATTCTTTTGAGTAATACACATTCAATTTGTGAAGCGCACGTGTGCACACGGTATAAAGCAAGAGTTTGTTTTCATCTCTGTATTTATCATCATTTGCATCCATCACAAGCACAGCATCAAACTCAAGTCCCTTTGAAAGATATGACGGAATGATCATAATCTTGCTTGCATCAAACACTTTGTCTTTTGATTGAATAACCTTGAAGTTCGATGACCCAGTCTTGCCCTCAAGATGATTTTTGAGATCACGTGCGTCTTTCGCAGTCTTTGTGATGATTGCAATGGTGTTGTAGTATTTTTTGAGAACAAGTGCATCTTCAATAATTTTGAGTTTTGCATTTGGCTCTGCGCCAAGTTCCCTGTCCTTGATCACAGCAACTTCGTCACCGTGTCTGTCAACCTGATTGTATAGATTTGTTTCACCCAGCAAGTGCTTTGCAAACATATTGATCTCATATGTTGATCTGTATGTCTTTGTGAGATACTTTGTATCATAACTTGCGCCATTGCGTTCTGATGAGAGAACATTCAAAATTGAGTTGTAATTTGCTGGAGCATAAAACGGAAGTATTGATTGATTCAAGTCACCAAGAATTGTCATCTTTGCCTTTTTGAAGAGATGCGCAAGAACCTTGTATTGCATAATTGTGTAATCCTGTGCTTCATCGATCAAAACATATTTGATCTTGCTTTGTGACACGAGTCCCGTGAGCCTATCTTTCAAATACATATAACCAGAAACATCGGCATAATCAATTATACTCTTTTCAAGATTTTGTTTTGTCTCGGCAAAAATGTCGTGAAGTTCTTTTATTGAAAGCCTGTTCGCTTTAAGCGTTCCTGTTGTGTTGTAGATATTTTCAATCATTGAAATGAATCTGTTTTCGTCTGAATACAATTCAAGATACAATGATTTTGCTTTCACCTTTTTGATGTTTGATTCCAGAGCCTTTTTGAGTGATGCTCTGATGCCTGTTTCCTTGTTGAGTTTTATGTTCGCATGAAGATTGATTTTCTCAACGAGTTTTTTGCATTGTTCAAGCATTGAAAGCCCATCAACCTCAAACTCATCAGCAAGTTTTGTGAGATAGTCTTTTGTGATGATTGTTTTGCCTGCAACCTTGATGTCATCAAGCCCCAAAATTTCTGTGCGCTTGAGTTTCAAAAAGTCCTCGATCAGATTGATATAAACCGCTCCAAGTTTGAGTTTGATCGCTGCATACTCTGTTGATTTCACTGCATGACCATCTTCAGAAAAAACGGTTTCATACACATCATTCATGTTGCCTTTGATCCTGAACTCGGTCAAAAACGCTTTCACAAAATCCATGTATGTGGTTTCATAAACATTGTCCTCACCAATTTCAGGGAGAACTCCAGAAATATAATTCGAGAAGATTTCATTTGGCGACATAATGAGAATATTTGAGTTGTTGATTTTTCCGCGTTCACTGTACAAAAGATAAGCAACCTTGTGCATAGCAACGCTTGTCTTTCCACTACCCGCTGGCCCTTGAACAACCAAAATATCCACATCATTTTTTCGAATGATCTTGTTTTGTTCTTTTTGGATTGTGTTGACAATGTTCTTCATTTTGCTTGTGGCATTGTTTCCAAGCATCTGTTGCAAAATACTGTCAATAACCTGCATATCAGTATCAAAAATTTGCTTGATTTTGTCACCTTCAATTTTGTACTGTCTTTTGAGCGTAATCTTTCCACTCACCGTCTCTCCGTTTGGAACAGAATAACTCGCATCACCAAGTTCATAGTCATAAAACAAACTTGAGATCGGAGCACGCCAGTCATAGATATAAAAATCCCCGCCACTCTCAAGAGTTGCAATACCAATATACGCAGGGATCACTTCACCTTCCGTTTCAAAATCGATGCGTGCAAAATATGCACTCTTGAGCATCTTGGTGTAATTGCGGTGCTTGTTCGCCGCATCGCTCGCCACAATGGATTTGATTTGAATTCTTCTCATACCATACTCAAACTCTGTGTCCGAAATCCTGTTGGTCGCGTCCCAAACATAACGCATATCTTCTTGAACATTGTCTGCGTTTTCATCGGTGACAGCCTTGCTCTTTGCGAGTTCTTTTTCAAGAACATAAAGCACTGCCTTCAAATAATCTTTTTCTTTTTTGAGTTCTTTTTCATTGATCATATAACAAATCATCTCCTTTTGAAGTATTCTTTTGTTTCACAAAAACCAAACGTTTGTTTTTATTTTGTTTTTCAAGATTGTTTTGGCGTCTTGTTGGTTTTGATTGATTTTTCGGATCCGTTTTCAGTCGGAACATAATACACGTGATCCTTGATTTCGTCCGGCAAATATTGTTGCTCAACATAACCACCAAAGTCATGTGGATACTTGTACTTTGCTCTTTTTTCCCCAGTATAATTATGATTTTTCAAATGCGCCGGAACTGCATCATTCACTGTTTTTTCAACGTCTTCCGCAGCAGCATACATCGCATTGATCACACTGTTTGATTTTGGACTCATAGTAACATAAATTATTGCATGTGTGAGCGGAATCAACCCTTCGGGAATTCCCATGTTTTGATATGCAGTCATTGCACTGGTCGCAACCACGAGTGCCTGCGAATTTGCAAGTCCAACATCTTCACTCGCATGAGCGATGAGCCTTCTTGCAATGATGAGCGGATCAACACCAGACTTGATGAGCCGCTGACTCCAATATACCGCAGCATCAGCATCACTTCCACGAAGACTCTTGCAAAATGCAGAAAGCATATCATAAAAAACATCATCATCAATTGAGAGAACTTTCCCCTGCATGCACTCTTCAATAATTTGATTTGTGATTGTTATTTTTTTGTTTTTGAGTGGAGTGCTTGACACAGCAAGTTCAAGAGCGCCGAGAGCAACACGCGCATCACCATTCGAAAGTCTGATCAAGAGATCAATTGTTTCATTCGAAATTTCAACCGGTTTTGTTCCAAGGCCTCTTTCCCTGTCCTCAAGTGCACGAACCACAAGTTTTTTGATGTCTTGAACAGAGAGTGGTTTGAACTCAAAAATTCTGCATCTTGACACAATCGCTCTCGTCATCGAAACATAAGGGTTTTCAGTTGTTGATCCAATGAAAACAACATACCCTTTTTCAATCGCCTCAAGGACTGCATCGGATTGTGCCTTGCTCCATCTGTGACATTCGTCAAGCATCAAAATGGTTTTCTTGCCATACATCTCACCATTTGCCTTTGCTTCTTCAATGATCTTCTTTGCATCGGCAACACCTGACGACACAGCATTGAGCACCCTGAACTCAGCATTTGATGCAGTTGCCACAAGTTTTGCAAGAGTGGTTTTCCCCGTTCCTGGCGGACCATAAAAAATGCATGACGAAAGCATGTCTGCTTCAATCGCTCTGCGAAGCACACTTCCCTTTTTAGCAATATGTTCCTGCCCAACAAATTCAGACAGATTTGCTGGTCGCATACGTTCAGCAAGAGGCAAAACTCTTGACCTTGATTGTTGAAATAAATCCATCTTTCTGCTCCTATATATTATATCAAGTGTTAGTATAACATACAAGGCAAAGTCGATGCAAACAAAAACAATGAGATGCACAGCAAAAAAACAAAAACTAAATCGCTTCAATCCAGAGAAAAATAGCCCGAATCTCAGACAAAAAATCAAGCAAGTTTTTTGACACATTCACCGATGCCAAAATGGCAGTCTTATTTTCAATACCAAACAAAACTGAATTGTACTTTGAATACTTCACAATCCCATAAATGTTTGCATCAGTGAGCGGGCGTTTTACACAAATCTTTTTCTTGTCACAATACTCAAAAATCTCATGGTTCAATTTTTGCAATTCACTCACAATCAAAATCAATTCACTCACAAAAAAATACCTCACAAGATGAGGCAAAATTTCAATTTCTTTTTTGAAAAATTTGTATTCAAGAGATACACTCCTGAAGTGTTTCACCATGTCAAAATCAGCATCATGCAAACTCAAAAAAACATAAGCCTTTGCAATCTCAACAATCAAAACTCTTCCACTCACTGCCCTGAATTTTGTTCGTTGTTTGAATTCAAATTTGCTTCTGTCAAAAAGTGCAGGAATCTTTCCTTGCAAAATTTTCTCAACAAACAACAAATTTGAATTTTCTTTTTTCAATAATTTGGAAAAATTTAAAATATCAATATCAGGGAGCAAAATCTGTAAATATTGATAATTATGAATAGTTTTTGCGGTTTTATTATTGTTTTTCAATTCATTATTTGCATTTTTGCGTTTTTTAAAATTCTGCCCAATATATTCATTCAATGCTTTTTGACTCAAAATATAATGTTTTACCACGCGAGCATTCAAAACCACTTTTTTCAAAAACCAGAAAAAAGCAACGAAAAAAAACAAAAACACTCCCACAAAAATATACAACATCTCACAAAAAATTTTCACCAAATGATGAGAATTTTAAACAAAAAAAATTCAAGGTTAATCCTTGAATTTAATTGCACGAAGTCAACCTATAAGCCGAGTTCTGTTAAGAGATGGTCATCTATCTTGGCAACCTGTCACCAGATTGCTCATCGCGATCACGGGGACGAGCGAGCAGCCCTCAGGAAACAAAAAAAGTTTCCTTGTCCCAACATCTTGCACCATGTGGAGTTTACATCAAAGATATGTCACCATATCAGTGAGTGAGCTCTTACCTCACTTTTCCACCCTTACCACGGAAAACCATGGCGGTATATTTCTGTTGCCCTTTTCCTTGGGTTACCCCAGCTTGACGTTATCAAGCACAATTGCTCTGTGGTGCTCGGACTTTCCTCACATGAGGGGTACTCATGCGCAACCACCCAGTCAACTTTGTGCACGGGTAGTATATCAAATTCAACACCTTTTGTCAATATCAAAAACCAAACCTCAACAAACCCAACTTTTTATTTTCAATTGCGCATCAACAAAACAAAAATCAAAATCCAACGCTTAGATTACATACGATATTTTTGTCTGATCGTTTCAATTGCTTTGGTTTCAATCCTCGAAACATAAGATCTCGAAATTCCAATTTCTCTTGCAACCTCATCCTGAGTGAGAGGTGTTTTCCCCGAAAGACCAAATCTCAATTCCATGACACTATATTCCCGCTCAGAAAGTTCCCTTTTCATGAGCCTGCACACATTCGACGCGAGCACACTTGTTTCCACAACATCTTCAAGATTGTCATGACTTGCTGGCAAAACATCTTTTATCCTCACGGCATTGCCATCTTTATCTGATGAAATTTCAGACTCAAGCGAAATATCATTTTGCCTCTTCTTGTCCGAACGCAACAACATCAGAATTTCATTTGCCACACACTTTGAAGCATACGTTGAAAAATTGTTTCCATTTTCAATGCTATACGATCTCACCGCTTTCAAAAGCCCAACCGACCCAACAGAAATGAGTTCATCAATCTCATAACCTGATTTTGAATACTTTTTTGCAATGTGCGCCACAAGCCTCAAATTGTGAGCAATCAATTTTTCCTCTGCTTGCTTGTCACCATTCTTCATTTGCATGAAACATTCTTGCTCGTCAACTTTGGTGAGCGGTTTCAAAAACGCTTTCCCTTTTTCGATTCTTCCCGCAAAAAAGAACAATTTAAAAAGCAACTTAAATAACGACAAAAACATACACTTCTCTCCTTGATCTCGCTTATACTTCAAGTATACTCTGCAAATTGACAAATTATGACAATACTCGCTTTCCCCCAAATGTATTTCATTCACAAAAAAAACACCACCCCAAAAGTCTTTGGGGTGGCTTTCAAAAAGCATAGAATTCTTTATCATTTTTGAACAAAATTTATATTATATAATATAGATAATATATCTATATATAGTAACGTTACTATATATATTTCTACATTCTCAAAATGTCGCCAGCAAAAAGTTCGATTTTTTCATCAAAATACACTGTAACCTTTTCTTGAACGAGTTTTGCTGAATCAATTTCTTGACCTTTTGAGTTGACGATTTTTTTGATCATAATTTGTTTGTTCCATGTATTGTTCGGACTCAAAATTTCAAGCGTATCACCAACCGAGAATTTGTTTCTGTGTTCAACAACAACCGAGCCATCTTTTGAGTTTTCTGACACGATCGCAACAAACTTCATGTCTTGTTCCTGCGCAGCACTTTCATAATTCTGCCTGCACTCACCATCTGAAAAAGCAAAACCCTTTGTATATTTTCTGTGACTGGCCTTCAACAGATCACTGCGGATTTCTTCTGGCACAACATATTCTTTTGTTTTGTCTGCACAATACGCATCAATCATGCGTCTATAAGCATTCACAACCGTCGCAACGTAATATGGTGATTTCATTCGACCTTCAATCTTGAAACTTGAAATTCCAACATCAATGAGTTCTGGCAAATGATCAATCAAACACAAATCTTTGCTGTTCAAAACATAAGTCCCTCTGTTATCTTCAAGCATCTCAAATTCCTCGCCAGGTCTTGTGTCTTCAATCATTTTGTATCTCCATCTGCAGGCCTGCGCACATTCACCATGGTTTGAATCTCTGCCAGTCATGTAATTTGACAACAAGCATCTGCCACTATACGAAATACACATTGCTCCATGAACAAACATTTCAAGTTCAGTTACTTTGTCATAATCTCGAATGGCCTTGATCTCATCAAAAGTGAGTTCACGTGCAAGAACCACACGTTCTGCCCCCATTTTTCTGTATGCCTCAACCGCATACTTGTTGGTGGTATTTGCCTGTGTTGAAATATGTACCGGCAAGTTTGGTGCATGCTCTTTCACAAACGCAAACACACCCATGTCAGACACAATGACAGCATCAACCTTGACACTCTCCAAAAATTTTACATAATCTCCAAGCCCATCAAAGTCATTGTCCCTTGCATAAACATTGAGAGTTACATAACATTTTTTGCCCTTGCTATGCACAAATTCAACAGCCTCTTTGATTCCATTTTCATCAAAGTTTGACACAAAGGCACGAAGCCCATAATTTTTTCCAGCAAAATAAACAGCATCTGCACCAAAGTAGATTGCTGTTTTGAGTTTTTCCATATCGCCTGCAGGAGCAAGCAGTTCAACTTTTGTATCGTTCATGTCTATTAGTCACTCACTTTTTTATTCTCTGGTTTTCTTGCAACCAACACTCCGTCCTCAATTCGAAATAGTTCAACATCAACAAAGTCGCCAGACGTGAACACATATTCAATGAATTTTCTCAGTCGTTGCCAAATTGTTCTGAATCGTATGGGTGCAATCTTTGGATTGTCAACATACCCACGAAAGAGCACATTGTCAGCAACGAGCACACCATTTGGAGCAAGCAAGGCATAAAGGCTTGGGAGCAAATTCAAATACTGCGCCTTTGGACCATCAAGAAAAATGAAATCAAATTTTTCAAGATTGCCTTCCTCCATCAAAAGTTCAGTTACAAAATTGCTACAATCATCGAGATGTACCTCTGCCCTATTTTCAAATCCAGCATCTTTGAAGTTCTGGATTGCTTCAGTCGCACATTCCTCGAGTTTTTCAACAGTAACAAGGTCAGCAGACGAACTTTCGAGCATGGTGATTCCACTGTAACCAACCGCCGTTCCAATCTCCAAAATATGAACCGGATCATACTTTTTCACAAGATCTCTCAAAAGTTCATGGCTCGAATCACGAATAATCGGAACGCCACGCCTCACCGCAAAATCCTTGAAACCTTCTTCAATGTTTTGACCACTCTTTGTTTGTTCAAAATTCTCAGCCATCATACTTACACTCTGAAGATAATTGGAAGAATCATTGGATTTCTCTTTGTCTTTTTATAGAAGAAGTTGCGGAGCGGTTTTCTGATTTGCATTCTCACATCATTCCAATCCGTGATATTCTTGAGATCCATAAGTTTCAAATTGTCCATCAGAATTTCTTTTGCTTCTTCAACCAACGCCTCTGCTTCTCCGGTATAAACAAATCCACGTGTAATCATGTATGGATCACTTGAAAGTTCACCACTTGCTGCAGAAATTCCCATAACAACAATCACAAGACCATCTTCAGACAAGAGTTTTCTGTCACGAAGAACTGCAGATTGTGCATCACCAATACCAAGTCCATCAACAAGCATTTCACCTGCTTGAACAGTGCCTTTTTTGACCATTGTCTTGCTGTTGATTTCAATCACATCAC
>JAZRDJ010000003.1:0-4701 GCA_045660245.1 Clostridia bacterium
GATCTTCGTTGCATTTGATGGGGCTTGTTTCTGATGGTGGGGTGCACTCACATATCAGTCACGTGATTGGGCTTGTTGATATGGCAAGTTCTCTTGGTATTGAAAAAATTTTCATTCACGCCATCACTGATGGAAGAGATACACTGGTTGACAGTGGAAAACGATATATTGCTGACCTTGAATATGCGGTTTGTGGAAAAGCAAAAATAGCAACAATTGTTGGTCGAGTTTATGCAATGGACAGAGAAAAGCGCTGGGATAGAATCAAAGTGGTTTATGACATGCTTGTTTATGGAAAGGCAAAAAACCATGCAAACTTGCCACTTGAGGCAATGAACTCAAGTTATGCTCAAAACATTTTTGATGAATTTGTGGAGCCAACCATAATTGGTGAGCCTGTCACCATTCAAGATGGAGATGGTTTTATATTCTTCAACTTTAGACTTGACAGGGCGAGAGAAATCACTGCGGCTCTATCTCAAGAAAATTTTAATGAGTTTGAGCGCAAAAAGATTAATAATTTTTGTTATTGTTGCATGACTCAGTATTCAGAAGATTTTAGTGATGTTTTGGTTGCTTATCCTCCTGAAATTATTCACAATAATTTGGCAGCAATTCTTTCAAGAAACAATAAGAAGCAATTTCATATTTCGGAAACGACAAAGTATGCTCATGTAACTTTTTATATGAATGGTGGAATTGAAAAACCATATGATGGTGAAGATCGTGTTTTGATTGATTCATACAACGTGAAAGATTTTTCTGAAGTGCCTGAAATGAGAGCACCAGAAATAACAGAAGCAGCAATAAATGCAATCAATTCAAGAAAATATGACTTTATGATTGTGAACCTTTCAAACCCTGACATGATTGGGCATACGGGTAATCTTGACGCCTGCAAGAAAGCCATTGAAGTTGTTGACAAGTGTGCCTATGACATTGCGATGGCGTCGCTTGAAAATGGAGACGTTTGTATTATTACTGCTGATCACGGAAATGCGGAACTCATGATCGACGATACTGGGAATATGATCACGAGTCACACAACAAGCCTTGTTCCTTTTATTCTTGTTTCTGAAAAGTACAGAAATGTTGAACTGAAAAACGGAAAACTTGCAAACATTACACCGACTATTCTCAAAATGTTTGGTATCAAGCCAAATGAAGATATGTGTGAACCATTATTTGATTGACAAAGTGAATGCGAGTGAAATGTACAAGCCATAAAGCAAAATGAGAGAACAGATTGTTTGCAAAACTCCGCTCGAAAGTCTTGAAACATAATATCTGTATGTGAGAAAGATTGAAAGAGCGCAAGCAATCAAAGAAACAATGCTTGCAAATAAATATGATTCAAAATTGAAAAGCAAAAGGCCGATAACAAATGACAGGATCAGCAAAATGGTATAAAACCAAATGTTGATTTTGTATGCAGTGTTGTCGGTCTTGTTTGATTTTGTGATCAAACAAATTGAAATTATTGCAGATAAAAAGAAAAGAATGAACAATATCATTGAGCATGTTTTACTTGTGATCAAAATTTCCTCGTTTGTTGAAAGTGTTGAGTTGAAAATGTTTTTTCCAATAATTGCAGAGAGCAGGGAAACCAATATACCCATGCAAATGCAGTAGATGATTGGAGAAAGTTTATTTTTCTTTTTTGCGAGTGTGTTTTGGTTTTGAACTTCTTTCAAATTTGAATTTGCTCTTGGTTGTTTTTCATCTCCATGGTTTCTGTTATGAGAGTCTTCGAAAGTTTGATTTTCTTCTCTTTGGCTTAAAGATTGAGTTGATTGTTTTTTGTGGTCGTTTGATTGAATTTTGCTCGATTTTTGATTTTTGCTTTTAGATTTTGCGTTTTTATATTTTTTTACTGTTTTTTTATATTCCATAAAATTCTCCTGACTATACTTGAATTTTATCCAAAACAAAAAAGTTTATACAAACACAACAAAAGGCACGACATTTTATGTTTGTCGTGCCTTTTATTTATACTTTTAAATTGACTCCTATGAAATGCAATTAAAATTCGTTCAGGTTTGTTCTTGCAAAGAGGGCAAGCAGAGTTTGCATTGGTTCTTTTTCTTCATAAACAATTGAGTAAACTGCTTTTGTGATTGGCATTTCAACACCGAGCGAATCTGCAAGTTTGAGCATTGCGAGAGATGTTGGAACGCCTTCTGCAAGTTTTTCAAATTTTTCGCCTTTTACGAAACTTTCGCCGTATTTTCTGTTGTGGCTATGCTCAGAAAACAATGTTGCTTCATAATCTCCAATATGGCAAAGTCCATAGGCTGAAAGTTCGTTTCCACCGGCTGCCTTGATGAGTCTTGCAACTTCTCGGGCACCACGAGCAATGAGCGCGCCCTTGAGGCTGGTGAATCCGCCACCATCAAGCATTCCAGCCGCAATGCCCATGACATTTTTTGCTGCTGCTCCGATTTCTGTTCCGACAATGTCATCTCCTTGATAATATCTGATGAGATCTGATTTGAAGGTTTCTACCAATAATTTTGAAAGGTCTTTGTTGTGACTGTCAATTATCATGAGGTTTGGCACACCACGAGTGAATTCTTGAATGTGTCCAGGACCAACCCAAACAGCAACATTATTTTTGTCAATGCCACTTTCGATCATTACTTCAGAGAGGCGTTTTCCTGTTGTGTTCTCAATACCTTTCATGCAGAGCACAAATTTTTTGTCCTTTGATTCAGGAATCATGGTGACTTTTTGCATGAAATCTCGGAGATGTTGTGAAGAGATTGAAATGATCACAACCTCAGCGCTTTTGATTGCTTGCTCAAGATTTGTGGTGAGTTGAATTGACTCTGGGAAAGTGACATAACTATTTTTTCTTGTTTTGAAAAATTCAATAACATATGGATCTTCTTCTATTCCAAAAGATGTGACATTGTGTCCATTGCGATTCAAATACCAAGCAATGAATGATCCCCATCTTCCGCAACCGAGTACTGATATATTCATAAAAAGTGTTCTCCTTCTTTGATTTGTTTCGTTCTTATAGTTTATCACTTATTTTCCTGTTCGTAAATCTTTTTTGGATAGAAATTTGGGGTTTGGTTTGACAATACTGTTTTTTTAATGTATATTGTCACGTGAAATATATTTATTGTGGAGAGTATTATATGATTCAGTGTAACAATGTGAGATTGCAATTCGGTGGCAGAGTGCTTTTTGATGAGGTCAATCTCAAATTCGTGAAAGGTAATTGCTATGGAATTATTGGAGCAAACGGAGCAGGAAAATCAACATTCTTGAAACTTCTTGCTGGTGTGATAGAACCATCGTCTGGCGACATCGTGATTGACAAGGGTGAGCGCATGAGCGTGCTTGCACAAAACCAAAACGCTTATGACGACCTCACGGTGCTTGAAACTGTTATGGGTGGTCACTCAAGGCTTGTTGAAATCATGGCTGAAAAAGATGCGCTTTATGCAAAGCCTGATTTTTCAGAAGAAGATGGGATCAAGGCCGGAGATCTTGAAAATGAGTTTTTGGAGATTGGTGGCTGGGAAGCCGAGGGAGAGGCTCAATCTCTCCTCTCAGAACTGGGTATCGGTTCAGAATTTCATTATGTTCAAATGGCAGACATGGAGCCAAAAGCAAAAGTTAAGGTTTTGCTTGCACGCGCGCTTTTCATGAATCCAGATATTTTGATTTTGGACGAGCCAACAAACAACCTTGACGCAAAGACTGTCAACTGGCTTGAGAATTTCCTTCTTGAATTTGAAAATACTGTTATTGTTGTTTCGCATAACAGATACTTTTTGAATAAGATCTGTACACACATCTGCGATGTTGACTTTTCAAAGATTCACATGTACGTAGGAAACTATGATTTCTGGTATGAAACAAGTCAACTTCTCGCGCGTCAAGCAAAAGAACAAAACAAAAAAGCAGAGGCCAGAGCAAAAGAACTTCAAGAATTCATTGCGAGATTCTCAGCAAACGCTTCAAAGAGCAAGCAGGCAACAAGCCGAAAGAAGGAACTTGAAAAACTTGAGTTTGTAGATATCAAACCATCATCAAGAAAATATCCATACATCGACTTTAGACCATCAAGAGAAGTTGGAAATGAAGTTTTGAAGGTTGAGGGACTCACAAAAAAAGGATTCTTTGAAAATGTTTCATTCACAGTGAACAAAGAAGACAAGATTGCATTCCTTTCAGACAAAGCAAACATTGTGACAATGCTTTTCAAGGTTTTGATGGGGGAAGAAGAACCAGATGCTGGTTATATTAAGTGGGGATCAACAGTAACTGTTGGATATCTCCCTGAAAATAATGATGCTTATTTCAATGGCGTTGATTTGTCACTTGTTGATTGGCTCGCTCAGTACAGCAAGGAGAAAGATGTAACATTCCTAAGAAGCTGGCTTGGACGTATGCTTTTCACTGGTGAAGAAGGGGCAAAGAAGGCATCAGTGCTCTCTGGTGGTGAAAAGGTTCGTTGCATGATGGCAAGGGCAATGCTCACAGCCGGAAATGTTCTCATTTTGGATGAACCAACAAACCATTTGGATCTTGAGAGCATCACAGCCCTCAACAAAGGTATGATCAATTACAAGTCACCAATGCTATTTACATCACAAGACCATGAAATTTTGCAGACTGTTGCAAACAGGATTATTGTGATCAATGGTACAAAAGAATTTGACCGCGAAACGACATATAATGAAT
>JAZRDJ010000004.1:0-6503 GCA_045660245.1 Clostridia bacterium
TTTATTTAAATTTAAGCGCGGGGGATTTTATATGACAAAAACCAAAAAGAGGCTCAATATTTTTCTTTGTGGTATAGCAGTTTTTATTTTTTGCTTGTGCGGTTGCTTTTGTTCTTTGAGCAGTTCTTTTGCTTATGCACAAGATGAGTTGGTTTCAGCATTTAATGCTGAAAGTCAATCGTCTGGTGAAAATTATACTTATGAGATACGTGACACAAGTTTTTCGAATGATGGAACGCAAGAAAGCACTTTTTTGTGTGTTGAAAGTGGAGACAATGTTCTTGTTTCAAATTGCGTGTTTGATGGAGCAACCAGTGCAGCAATTGTTGTGAATGGCGGAACTCTCACTCTTGATGGTTGCACGGTTCAAAACTCATCATCATTGTTTTCTTTTGCTGGGCAAGGCATATGTTCATCGATATTTGTCAAAGCCGGTGTTTTGAATCTTTGTGGCGGCACTAGTGTGTCAAAAATTACAAACAATTCAGATGCTTCTGCAGTTTATTCCTGTCTTGTTGCAAAAGATGGAACTCTTAATGTTCAAGATGCATCAATTGAAGGTGGAGAGGCAGACAATGATTTGGCAGTTGCCAATTTTGGAACGCTTAACATTGAACAAAGTGCAAATTTTGGAACTTCAAAAATTTTGAATGCAAGAACTTCAACAATTGCAAATATGACGCAGCCAATTGAGAATTTGGTGACTTGTGGGAGTGTGACATTTACGGCAGGCATTCCTTGTGAAAAAATTACGTTATGGAATGGCGAAGGCTTTGCACCAACCTTGGATTTTGAAGACAACGTTGCAGCAAGTGAAAATTTGGTTTTTGATTGGATGGATATCACAAACGTGGAAACACATGAAGAAACTGGAATTGTGACGTTCACAACAACCAGTTTGGAAAATCCATCAATATTGGATTGTGTTGTTGGAATTAGCACTTGTGATATGAGTTCTTTGGTTGAAATTTTGAATTCAGGAAACACAAACACAAAATGTGAGTGGAGGGCAACCAACAATAATGGTGAGTATAATCTTAAGCTTTCATCAAAGGGGAGCATAACAATCACATACTTTGACCAAGAAAATTATTGTGAGGCATCAAAAACTTACAATATTGTTCCTCGCGATGGTGGATATGACATTGAAATAAATAATGGTGAGATTTCTTGTTCTGACATTGATGGTTTTGAATCAATCAATTATGAATTTGAAAATGATGGATATATTTATTGGTCAGTTAACAATACGGCACAAAGTGACACAAATCGTGTTAACAAAAGTTCATCAACGACGGTGAATGTTCAAGATGATGACGGTGATGGAAAGATTAATCTTGGCATTACAATAATGCAACAGTTCACGGTTACGGTTTATTCAGGTTTTGGTGCAGGATATGGTGAGTTTGAGTTGTGGTGGGATTATTCTTCAGTTCTTGATATGTATCTTGAAGGAGCTGTCTTTAAGATGTCTTATAGGGGGGAAGAGTTTGAAGTTGATATTGTATCAGCATGGTATGTTTTCAGTATGTTGCAATGGGGCGGTGAAGTTTATCAATACACTGGCTATAATTATACACAGATAACAGCAGATGGACAATCTGTTTACCCTGGTGAAGTATTGATAACTTTTGCACAACAGAGATCATCGGATTCTTCGGATGAAGAGTATATAATAAATGGCATTACTGTGCGTGAGGTATTTAGTGATATTCCTGAAGAGTATCTTGACAAAAACGAATCAGAGGTTCCATATTCAACATATTTATCACAAGTGATGGTTTTGTACAATGATTTTGGGCTTCGAATAATTGCAACAACAGAAGATGTTGTGTTTGAAGCAAGAAGAAATGGTGGTCTAGATTTAGAATTGTATGATCACGAGGTTTTGTATGAAATATATGTTGGAGGTTTTGATTTAGATAATAGTGGTGGGGATGATGGTAAATTCCTCAATGGATATATTCAATCAATAGAAATTAAATTTGCTGAAGATTTCGGTGCAATATTGGGGCGTTACGCCGTTGATATACCTCCTGACTATAAGGGGTGTGAGCAAATATCATATGGAGGGTACGAATGGTCGTGTTGTTCTTATGTTTACGACTATACTTACCCAGAGTATGAAGGTTATTATGATTGTTTCCCTGTATCTTATTTTGTTTATTATTTCCCTGAAATAATTGTGTACACATACTACTAATAACTCATTATAAATTATTAAGGATATAAAAAATCAAGGTTTGAATGCCTTGATTTTTTTTGTGGGGGCATAAAATTTCAAACTCGTTCATATGCTTTAGCAATCAAACAATTTTTTTTCTCGGAGGGTATTATGGAAAAGTTTGAAATTTACAAGACGATTGCCGAAAGGTCAAACGGTGGAATATATTTGGGCGTTGTGGGACCGGTTCGAACTGGCAAATCGACTTTTATCAGGAATTTTATGGAAAAACTTGTGCTTGAAAAAATTAAAAATGAACACGAGCGTGCGCGGGTGATTGACGAATTGCCTCAATCTGGTGCTGGGAAAACCATCATGACCACACAGCCAAAGTTTGTGCCAAACGACGCGGTTGAAATTGAGATTGGTGATGGCAACCTGGCGAAAATTAGGCTTGTGGATTGTGTCGGGTACGGGTTTGTTGGGGCAAATGGTTTTGTTGAGGAAGAAGGAGTCCCACGGCTTGTCAAAACGCCTTGGTCTGAAGAGGAAATTCCGTTTGAAGAGGCTGCAAAAATTGGAACAAACAAGGTGATCTCAGACCACTCAACAATTGCTGTCATGATGACAACAGATGGATCTATTGCGGGTATTGACAGATCATCATATCTTGTGGCGGAAGAAAGTGTCGTGAGAGAACTCCAAAACGCCGGAAAACCTTTTGTGATTGTCTTGAACTCAAAAAATCCAGGAGCAAAAGAAACAACCATTTTGAAACAAGAACTAGAAAACAAATACAATGTCACTGTTTTGGCTCTTAATGTTGAAAGCATGGATACAAGCGACATTGATGATGTACTTGAAAGTTTGCTTGGTGAGTTTCCGGTCAGAAACATCAATATTGAACTTCCTCATTGGGTGAGAGCACTTCCGTTCTCTTCTCCGCTTGTTGGAACAATTATGAAAAATTTGAAAGAAACAACAAGAGAAATTGACAGAATGAAAGATTTGAAGCAAGTGAACGCTCTTTCTGAAAGTGTTGAAGAGTTCAATACATCGGTTCTTTCAAGTGTGCTTTATGGAACAGGAGAGGCAACGATCACAATCACGCTTTCTCCCGAACTATTCTATCAAATGCTCAGCCGTGAATGTGGTGTTGAAATCAAAGATGATTTTTATCTCATGAGTTACATGAAGCATTTGGTTCACGCAAAAGCAGAGTATGACAAACTTGAAAGTGCTCTTGCAGAAGTTAAAGAAACAGGCTATGGTGTGGTTGTTCCATCACTTTCAGACATGACTCTCGAAGAGCCAAAAATAACAAAGAAAGGTGGAGCGTCTCAAGTCAAATTAAAAGCCACAGCACCATCATTGCATATCATGCGTGTGGACGTTGAGACTGAGGTGTGTCCTGCGGTTGGTTCAGCAGAACAAAGTGAAAATCTCGCGAAATTCATGCTTTCTGAGTTTGAAAGCAACCCTCAAGGTATTTGGGATACAAACATGTTTGGAAAACCTCTGTCAAGTTTCGTGAGTGAAGGAATTGCAAGCAAAATCACAAACATTCCGAATGAAGCCAAGTTCAAGATGCGAAAAACCATGACAAAAATTGTGAATGAGGGGAAGGGTGGCATCATCTGCATTTTGTTATAACGGCGAATTTCACACATTCTACTGCAGAAAATTCAAAAGCGCCAGACAGTTACATACGCAAGTATGCGCCTGCCTGGCGCTTTCTTTTTTCTTTGTATAATATGCAAACTTTGCCGTTATAACGTGTATATGAAATAAATGAGATCTTGGAACAAAAACCATGCCATTAAAGCGAGTGAGTGTGAAACTGGTTTAGTGTTTTTTTGTTTTGATGAAGATTATCCCAAGTACTGATACATTTGGTCCAAAAATTCATGTTTTTGAGTGATGCCTTTATTTTCTTGAAGTTTTGCGTCTCTGCCAACTGACCAGAAACTGAGCATACCATAAGATTTTTGTTTTGCGTGCTCGGCGACCTTTGAAGCCATTTCTGGGGTGAATGTTGGGTAAAGTGAACTCTCGAACCCAAGTGAAACAGTTGCGCCCATTTTCTTGTATGCTTCGGCTTCAGAAAGGGGAATACCACGGTTTTTATAGATTTCAACAAGTTGTTTGTTTGCATTTTCCATGGCGCGGACTGAAGCATCTCCATAGTCTTCATTTGAAGCAACACCGTAGCCATAGCACATGGTCATTGAGTTGATGAGTTCAATATCAACTCCAGAATTCAAGTAGGCGTTTATGACTTTGAGTTGTTTTTCCTTCCAGCCATCTGGCATGATTGGAATGGTTAATATAATTTTTGTTCCTAGTTCGTCCTGTACACGTTTGATGGCTCGTGCATTGATTTGATTTTCGGTTTCGCCTTGGTTGCTTTCTTCTATGTCGAGGTCAAGGCGTGTGATGTCATAAGTTTTGATGATGTCTTTATACATTTCATAAAGTTTTTGTTCGCTATTTGAGACAACCCAAGGAGCATGCCCGAGTTGTCCGCCGACAGAGATGGTTATGTCACCGCCAAGATCTCTGATGTTTTTGATTGCTGCAAGCACGCCTTGATATTGTCCATTTGAGGGGTTCTTTTTTGAAATTGACTCATATCCGCCCCAGCACCAATTGATTGTTCCATCATCAAGGACTGCATCGGTTGTGCTTGGATTGATAAACGCGAGATTGAAGTATCTCAAGTCCGTGTCCTTTGCGATTTTGCCAATATCAGCGACACCGCCAATGCTGTAACCTGTGGAAGAAGGAACCCAATATGTTGTGTCCATGAACGGGGCGAGAACTTTGTTTGGCCAGCCATCGGTGGATTCTTGAGTGTCTGGGATTTCATGTTCTGGTGTCACCCTGCTTGAAGTGGGGAACACAAAAATCAATGTTATGCAAACAATGAATGCCGTGGAAAAACCAATGATATAAGGCAACCATTTTCTTTGCCATGTGTGAGATTTTTTTCTTTTTTTGAAATGATTTGTTTTGTTTGACCCTGGTGTGTTATTTATATTTTCCATACCAGTAGTATGGATCCAGAATAGTGAAATATTCTATTTTTGGTAAAAAAAGTTTTCTGTTTGACTTTGATGACAAAAATCACTATAATAAGGGGCAAGAAATGCCGTAAAAGATTGATTGTTTGTTGTGTGACTGAATGGTTGTTATGTCACGCATACTACTCGATCAAATCTGACACTATGGCGTTTATTTGGGAGAACTGATATGGAAAATAAAAAACTTGAAAAAGGATATTTGATCAACTTTGGGTTTGCAATTCTCATGATGATGGCAATGACATTTTTCATTTGCAACAGTTTTATTTTTGCTCCAGAGTTTTCAAAACTTGGCAGATATTTGACAAAGGGTATTGCAAGTTTGTTGTTTGTGTTCTTTGGAATTTTCAATTTTAATTTTGCAAAAAAGTCTGAAGAAGTGAAGAATAAGAAATTCATGCTTTTCATGATAATTGGTCTTGTATTTGCAATGCTTGGTGATATGTTTTTGATTGATTTTTTCATTGTTGGAGCGGGACTTTTTGCCGTTGGACATGTGTTTTATTTTGTTGCTTTCTGTTTTGTTTCAAAATTCAAATTTCGTGATTTGATTTGCATGGTAGCAATATTTGTTCCAGCAATTCTTGTGATCTTGTTGTATCCACACTTTGTATTTGATGGAATGCTTCCTGTTGTGATTGCTTATGCACTCATTATTTCAGCAATGCTCGGCAAAGCAATTTCAAATGCTTTTGAAAAAGGAAACAAGGTTTTGAACTGGGTTGTTTTGATTGGCGCTTTGATGTTCTTCCTTTCTGATCTCATGCTTCTTTTCAATGTGTTTGCGAGTGCTCCTTTTGTCTTTGATGTCGCTTGCATTGCGCTTTACTATCCAGCAGAGTTTGTTCTGGCTTTCTCAATTCTCTTTGCTGGTTTCAAGTATGAGAAACAAAGCAAGGCAGAGTAGTTATTGCAGTGTATATTTTAAAAACAAAAAAAATCACGGGAGTTTTCCGTGATTTTTATTTTTCGTCATTATTTTCTTGATGTTGAGCGGTTTGGCTCAGATCCAAGAGTTCATGATAGAGGTGGCTAGAAATTCTTTTTACCTTTTGCTTTTTCATGTAATTATCAAACACGTTCATGCAATAGTCAATATCATCAGAAAGAGTGTTTGCTGTGTGTGTGTTGTAGAGTAGTCTCGTGCGATCAATGAATGAAAACATGATTGCTTCTCCGTGACTGCCATATTTTTTATTGATTGGTTTCACGACTGAAGTGACGAGATCAAAATGTGGATATAAATTTCCAAACCA
>JAZRDJ010000005.1:0-15434 GCA_045660245.1 Clostridia bacterium
GTCCATGCTCAACAAAAATTATATAATGGAAAACCAAAAGATATTGACAAAACCTTGAAGGCCTTGATCAAGGCTCAAAAAGAAGCAATACTCGCCAGAAAAATTGACGACGAACTTGAAAGATAACAAAAAACACTTGGTAAATTCTCCAAGTGTTTTTTTCTAATTTATTTTTAAATTTCCTTTCGGTCACTCATGGCTTTTGAAAGCGTCACAGAGTCTGCAAACTGCAAATCACTGCCCATTGCAATACCTTGAGCAATTCTCGTAACTTTGACGCCAAGAGGTTTGATGAGTTTTGCAATGTAAAGCGCCGTCGCCTCACCCTCAACATCTGGATTTGTTGCAATGATGACTTCTTTCACATCACCAGATGAAATCCTTGAAAGGAGTTCTTTGATTCTGATGTCATTTGGTCCAACGCCATTCATTGGACTGATTGTGCCATGAAGCACATGATATGCGCCAGAAAATACGTGCGCTTTTTCAATCGCTGAAACATCTTTTGGTTCCTTCACCACACAAATTGTGTCGTGGGTGTGTTTTTCGCAAGCATCACAAGGACTTTTTTCGGTAAAGTTCCCACAAATTTCACAAAAGCAAATTTTTTCTTTGCAGGCAATGATTGCATCAGCAAAATCATTCGCGTCTTCACGCTTGCCCTTGATGATGTAATAAGCATACCTTTCTGCTGTCTTTTTGCCAACACCAGGAAGTTTTGAAAACATATTGATGAGTCTTGCAATTGGCTCAATTTGGTTCGTTTCCATCAACAATCTCCTACATCATTCCGCCAAATGCGCCAAGTTTTTGAGCCTTCAAATCATCAGCCTTGCTTGATGCATCATTCACTGCTGCAACAATCAAATCTTCGAGCATTTCAACATCATCAGGATCAACAACCGCTGGATTAATCTTCACTTCCAAAAGATTTTTTGCTCCAGAGAGTTTCACTGTTACCATTCCGCCAGAAACAGATCCCTCAACAACTGATTCTTCAACTTCTTTTTGTGCACGAATTGCATCCTCTTGCATTTTTTGTGCTTGACGCATCAATGCTTGCATGTTGTTTCCTCCACCAAAACCACCAAATCCTTTCATAAAACTATCTCCTTTTTAATTTTGACTTTCATTTGATTTTTCATATGACCTATAAATCTGATCAAGATCATCTAATAGTGCATCACCCATAAAGATATTTTTTGCATCAATGCCGTTTGCTAGAATGTAATAAATATCTTTGTCTTTCCTGTAGGCTTCATCATTATAACGCCTTTTCAATATTTTTTCAAATCTTTGAGCGCTTGTTATTGACAAAATTTGTGGACTTGCACTATAGTGTATTTTTTTGTGTTCAAACTTGTCAGGTTCAAGAGTACAAACAGTTCTCACCATTCTGCCAGTCGACGAATCCTTGATTTTTTGAAGATCTTTTTGATCCACTGAACCAGTCATTATCTTTTTGTCAAGTATAGCCAAATAATCTCTGCACATATTCAAAGATTCATTCATTGAGTGTCTTTCTGGAAAAGTTTTGCACCATTTGCAATTTGAATCACAATCAACACAAGCCTCAATCTCGACATTTGACAAGTGGTTCTCCTGATTTTTGAGCATGCGCCTCACGTAATACAAGTCGTCATAAACCAAATTATTTTCATCAATCATTTTGCTGATGTCTTTTTTGAACTCAAGCACAAGCATATCAATGAGTTTTTCGCATTCATAATACAAATGATAACCAATCTGTGCCCTATCTTCATACTTATAAAGCCTGTTGTAACCAGCGATAAACAAGTCTTGCACATATTGGTCTACATTGTCCTTTGCCACAATATGTTCAGTGCCAGAAATGTTTGAATTTGCCTTTTCAATATTGTTTTCAATATGATCCGCAATTGCCGGCAAACTTCTCAAAAAAAGCAAGGTCTTGCCCATGTTTGAGTCGTCACAACCACATCCAACATATTCCTGTATCAATTTTTTCAAAAAACCATTGTTATGTGTAATTTTTTTGAGTGACAATTCACTGCCATTACATGTTGCAGCATAAATCGCTGAAATATCTTCAGCCATACGTGAAACTACAGTATTGTATACATACTCGTCATCAGCAGAATTCACAATCAAATATTCATCAACTATTTTTTTGATATCCATAAAGTGATTACTCCTTTATTTCAAGTTTGTTTCCAAAAATCCCTTTGAGTTTTTCAAGATCTGAATTTCCCTGCTTTGCATTTGCAGCCTTGATAACACAAGCATAACCAATACCAGCGAAATAATCCATCAAAACTTTTCCATACCTGTCAGCACCAAGCATGCTTTGTGTTCCATCGTCCTCGACATAAAATACGACATTTTTGCCTTCAACTTTGAAATCAGCAGAACTTTTCACGATGGCAAGCAAACTCATGTGCTTTCCGTTCCTCAAAAAGTTGATGAGGTCTGAAAACATTTGCCCTTCAAGATCGCCACCATTTGTGTTCGATCTTTGAACAGGCTCAACAGGTCTTGGAGATTCTGCAACCTTTGGTGCAGAAGTAGACGTAACACGGTTTTCAGGCGCACTTTGTTGTCCAATTGTTGGTTGAACACCTGTTTTTATTAACTTTTCAATCGCCTCAACCCTTTCAGTCAATGCCGTGTCAGCAATAATCTTGATGATCACAGTTTCAAGTACAATCCTTGGCTGTACGCTGTATCTGAGATCGGCTTCAACTTTTGAAAGTTCTTCAATCGATTCAATGATCGTTGAATAATTTTTGTCAATAGCCTGTAATTTCATAATATTCATCACGCTTTCAGGAACAACAACAAGTTCGCTTGCTTTGTCTGAAAGAGTGTGCAAAATGAGTAGATCTCTGAAATAAGAAATCATGTCACGAGAGAGAACAAGTGGACTTTTGCCAGCAGACAAAATCTTGTCAAGTTCCAAAAGTGCTCCACCCAAATCCCTGTTCAAGATCTTGTCTGAAATTTGAGTGAGTTTTTCTTTTTCTGTGGTACCCAAAACCTCAATCACGCTGTCATATGTCAAGTTATCGCCTGAGTATGAAATGCACATATCTGCAATACTCAAAGTGTCACGGACAGACCCCTCACCCGCACGAGCGATGAGTGCAAGAGCCTTGTCTTCAAAAGATACATTTTCATTTTTAAGGATTTTTTGCAACAATCCAACGAGTTCTTCAACCGCCAAAAGTTTGAAATCAAAGCGCATGCATCTTGAAAGTATTGTTGCTGGGAGTTTGTGGACCTCAGTTGTCGCCAAAATAAAAACAACGTGTTTTGGTGGTTCCTCGAGCGTCTTGAGGAGAGCATTGAATGCACTACTTGAAAGCATGTGAACTTCGTCAATAATATAAACTTTGTACTTGCCATTCACTGGTGGATACTTGACTTTTTCACGAAGATCTCTGATTTCATCAACTCCATTGTTTGATGCTGCGTCGATTTCCAAAATATCAATGTTATTCACAGAAAGAGCCTTGCACACCTCACAATTCATGCACGCATCACCATCATTTGGATTTTCACAGTTGATTGCACGAGCAAAAATCTTTGCAATTGATGTTTTTCCCGTTCCTCTGCTCCCAGTGAACAGATATGCATGCCCAATTTTGTCTGTATCAATCTGATTTTTGAGTGTTTGAACAATATGTTTTTGTCCAATCACCTCGCTGAAATTCTGTGGTCTATATTTTCGATAAAGTGCAAGATACATATTTCTACTTTCCTTCCCTTGATTTTAATTTGATGCGTTCGATGCAATTGTAGATTGACTTCACGTCTTTGTCAAGAATACTTGCAATGCTTTTTTGTGTCAACCCTTCGAGATACAATTCAACAACTTTTTTTTCATATGGCGACAGTCCTTTGATCAAGCATTGAATTTTTTCTTCAATGGTTTCTCTGTCAATCAAATTTTCAAGCGGTGCATCTGGGCTCTCCAAATACGCGAGCCCTTCGTCCAATGTGTTGTCATCGCTTGAAAAATCATCTCTCGAAAACGAAACATAATTGTTGAGTGGCAAATGTTTTTTTGCATTTGCGTGTTTGATAGCATCAATGATTTGCCTTTTGATGCAAACAATGGCAAAGGCCTTGAAACTATCACTATCGTAATCACCTTTTGATTTTTCAAAAGAATTGTAGGCTTCAAAAAGACCAATCATTCCTTCTTGAAACAAATCTTCTTCACTGCCACCAACCAAATAATATTTTCTGCAAATACTTCTGATGATGCTTGAATATGATTCAATCAATTCTTCAATAATATCATCTTTGAATTTTTCCAAAGTTATTTTCTCCTTTGTCTAACCGCCTCATATACCACAATACCCGCTGACACACTGGCATTGAGTGAATTAACTTTGCCAAACATCGGAATTGAGATTATTCCATCGCAATTTTTGCGAACAAGCGCACTCACTCCAAACCCCTCACTGCCAATAACAAGAGCGATGTCTCCTTTGAGGTTTGTTCTGTACATTTCATCGCCGTCCATGTCAGCAGCATAAACAAACACTCCTTGTTTTTTCAGTTCTTCAATTGTTTGATTCAAGTTTGTCACTTTGATCACATCGATGTGCTCACTCGCCCCAGCAGAAACACGAACAACGGTTTCATTAACACTCACGGATCTGTTTTTGGGAATGATAATCCCAGAAACACCAGCGCACTCACAAACCCTCATCACTGATCCCAAGTTGTGAGGATCTGACACTCCATCCAAAATAACGAACAACAAATCCTTGCCCGCTTTTTTTGTCTTTTCGATCACATCATCAAGATTTGAATATTCAAATTCTGTGACTGTTGCAATAATTCCTTGATGGTGAGACGTCGCACTCAATTTGTCCATTGATTTTCGATCAAGATATTCAATCTTTGCTCCGCGTTCTTTCGCTGACTTTGAGAGAAATCTAACTTCCTCATCTTTTGTCCCGTCAAGAACAGACACCTTTTCAATTGTCTTGTTTGTTGCAATCAATTCTCTGACTGCGTTTTTACCCTCAATTTGCATAAACCTTATCTCCAAAACTCAATATATATTCCATTCTTTCTGTTTGTCCTGAAAGATACAAAAATCCAAGAACTGCTTCAAATGCTGTGGCATGAATATATTCAGTCGCTGAAAAATTCTTGGCCTTTGTGTGAATGTGTGTATTCCTTGCACGCTTTGCAACACTCATCTCATCTTCTGACAGTTCATTTTGCACAGCGAAATAAATCTTGCATTGATTGCCAGCGTTCACGATTTTTGAAACCTCTTTTGACAATGCATCTGCCTTGTATTTTTCAAGACCAACAAGTTTTGCACGCACAAATAATGTGTGAACGCTATCTCCAACTGATGCCAGTACAAGTGGTTGCATATTTTTCACTTTCTGAATATCCATTTTTTCCATGATATAATTATAACATAACAGCGACCAAATGACAAGTACATAAGGAAATCATAATAACTTTGTTTTGCTCATAAAATTTGTGTATGAGAAAGTCCAAATTTTATTTTATTTCAACCATCAATATTTCTCTTGCAATCTTTATCTGCGCTGTGTTTGCAATTGTGATTGCATCGAGTTTCATCATGCAAAGTGTGACAGTTTCATCTACTTCAGACACTCCAATGATCGGCTACACTATTGTGATTGATGCTGGTCATGGTGGTCTTGATCCTGGATCAATCGGATACAAAACAAAGGTTCGTGAGAGTGATGTCAATCTCACAATTTCAAAAAAACTTGAAAAAGAACTCAAAAAAGCAGGCATAACGGTGATCATGACCAGAACAACTGAAGATGGGCTCTATGGCCTTTCGACCAACAACTACAAAAAACGAGACATGGCAAAAAGACGTGAGATCATTGAAAAGACAAGGCCAAACATGGTTATTTCTGTTCACATGAACAGTTATGTCAAACACAATTTGAGAGGGGCACAAGCGTTTTATGACAAAAACAGCGAAATAAGCAAGCAACTCGCACTCTGCATCCAAGATCAGTTTGCAAACAACCTTGAATCCAGCGACAAAGGCATTAGCGTTGGAGATTATTACATGCTCAAATGTACCGAGGCTCCATCTATCATTGCTGAATGTGGTTTCCTGTCAAATGAAGAAGATGAAAAATTGCTATTGAATGATGAATATCAAAACAAAATTGTTTCTTCGATAGTTGCTGGCGTTTTGTCTTTTTTGAATACTCCACAATAAAATTTTTTGCATGGAGCATAATTTGATGGATTTTCGCTTTGTGAATATGTTATAATAATACAAGTTATATAACATGATTCAAAGGGGGTAAATTTTTATGCCAATTGGTCCATCTCATTCAGGAAGATCATCAGGCGGACATTCTTTTGGTGGTGGAAGCAGTTCAAGAAGCAGTGGTTTTGGATCAAGCGGAGGCAGAAGCCATCATTTCCACTCTGGACCAAGAAGATTTGTATTCTTTGGACGAACCTATGTCATGGCTCCAAACGGCTTGTCATTCGTCGCAATTTTGCTGTTTTTTATTTTCTTTGCTGGAGTTTTTTGTTTTGGTTCTTGGGCTGGTATCAAAAACGGAAACGATGATATTGATTATTACTCAGCACAAATTGCAATAATGGAAGACGATGCAGAATTTTATTCAACATTGATCGCAAACGCGACAAATCATGTGAGCGGTTATTATTTGGAAACAGCATCTTTTGACAACAACGATTTGGATTCTTCACCTTTCAAAAAATTTGAATATTATCCATCAAACCCGACAACGCCTGGAGCATACTATTCTTTCATGGACAAAGGTGTCATTTGGTACTTCATTGTCTACAAATATTCACACGGCACAGGAATGACATATACTCAATTTTCAAACAGCCAACTTCCAAGCGATGGAAAAATCCAAATTGCTTATACCTATTTTGAAAACAACTGGTGGTCAATAAACACCAACTACTCACTTGAAAAAAACAAAGACTACGCATTTGCAAAGGCAGAACTTCAAAACAGCAAAGAAGCAAAACAAAGTTCAATCACAAGCACAATTGTGTCGGTATTGATCATTGTGGGACTTGTTGTTGCAGTCATTTTTGTAATCAAAAAGAATTTGAAGCGTGAAGAAGAAAAAAACACTCTTGAACTTCAAAAAACAAAAGCAGAAGTTCAAGAAGCCACTGCCAAGGCTGACGAAGCCAAACGAAGAGCATCGCAAGTCGGCAGAAAATGTAAATATTGCGGAAGCGCTGTTCCTGACGAAGAAACAAAATGCACAAATTGTGGATCAAGCGTTTTTGATTAAAAAAAATAATTAAAATACAAAAAAGAGTGGATTAGTCCACTCTTTCTTTTTCTTCACTATTTATTATTCTTTGCCATCAACTTCGGTTTCTATATTTTGGGGATTCTTGAAGATTATCAATTTTTTTGAAATATAATTATAAATCAATACAATAATTGTTAGAATAATTTTCACAATCCACTCGTTAATTCCGAGGATATCAAACCCTAGCCACATTCCAAAAATATGAATAAGAAGTCCAATTGCACTCAAAAGTGCAAAAACAACAAATCCTTTAACCGACTTTGAATTCCCTTTTTCATTGTATACAAAAATGATTGAAAAAATATAATTGAATATGAGTCCAGCCACAAATCCAGCGCCAGTTCCAACAATGGTGGCAATCACAGCCGGCTCCGCCCCACCGACAAAGACATTCCAAAAACTTGGGTACAATGATGGGTCAAAGATATAAAGAACAACCCCCATCACGACAAAATCAATAATCGTTGCAATTCCACCAACAATCAAAAATCTCAAAATCTCTGCAAGTGTTTTGTGCTCTTCAAAATAATTCTTTACTTTTGTGAACACTCCTCTTTTTTTCCCTTCCATATAAACCTCTTCTTTTGTTTTTTCTACATCAATAATACACTTCTCAGCAAATACAAGTCAAATATTAGCCATGATTTTTTACTTGCTTTTTTGATTTTGTCGTGATATAATGACCAAGCCTTTGTGGCAAAAGGAGATTTTATGTTTACTAATGAAATCCTGAACAAGGTTCGTGAAAATAATTATTCGCCATTTGAAACTATGCTATTTATTCATCAATATATTGCAAACAAATACAGAATTGATTTTGATGATTATAGTTTTGAATCAATGCAAGCCTCACTGAAAATAGAAAAAATTATCACATTGCTTTGCATGAATGGTCTTGCATCATCAATATCTATTGCACAAGAAAAATCCACTTCTCAAAACTACTATTTCAATATCATATCAATCCATGACAGAGAATATTCTGTGTGTGGAGCATTTGCGAATGACACTATTAGCGATTCAACAAACAGCACTTTTGAAAATGGAAAAGGGTTTGCACACTGCTTATTCCCAATTTCTGATTTATTACATTCGCATCATATAAAAAATGCGAATATCCCTAACGAGTTGCTAACTCAATCAAACAGCATTTGTCCAACAACATTTATCAAGGCACTCAAAAAAATATATCAAACCGCTCCAGAAATTTGTGGTTATTCAGATTTTAATGAATTCGCTTATCACGCGCTCAATAATTCAATCACAACATCATCAATTAGTTTTGACAAAAATGCTTCTTCAAAATTTGTTCAATGTGCAAATGCAACAATATATACTTCTGCTCAAAATAACAATGAATCAACAAAATAACACCCTTCAAAAAACCTTAGAAGGGTGTTTTCTGTTTTTTTAAATACTTGCAATTTGAACGTATGTGATATATAATAAGTTATATATTATTTGAGGAAACGCTATTTATGGAAAAAGAATTGATTGAACAAAACAAAGAAGATTTTTTAAATATCGCCAGAAACAACATCAAGCGTGACGGAATTGATGGGCTCTTGAAATTTGTGGAAAGCACAGACTTTTTTACCGCACCCGCAAGCAACAAATTTCACCTTGCTGAAGAAGGTGGCCTCTGTGCACACTCACTCAATGTATATGAACGTCTTGAAAAACTCATGATCATGGAATATGGTGAAGATGGTTACAACAAAGAATCCGTAGCAATTGCTGCACTCTTTCACGATATTTGCAAAGCATGCTTCTACAAAATTGATTATAGAAATGTAAAAGAAGATGGTGTTTGGGTACAAAAACCTTACTACACAGTGGACGACGCTTTGCCATATGGGCATGGTGAAAAAAGTGTGTACATCGTGAATGGCTACTTGCGCCTCACACGTGAAGAAGCGATTGCAATCAACTGGCATATGGGTGGTTTTGACAAACGCGTACAATCTGGTGAATCTGCCTACTCTGTGGCTTACAGCAAATACCCTCTTGCAGTTATGCTTCATCTTGCAGATGTGCAAGCAACATACTTAGATGAACAAGGAGATGAATAAGTATTTATGGATTACAAAAAACTCGCAAATTTGCTCTATCCAAATGTTGAGCACGATGTTGATTATTATTTGAAAAATACACCAAAACGCAACTTATCAGAAAGTGCTGAGGTAACTCGTATTGCACCAAGCCCAACCGGTTTTTTGCATGTGGGTACAGTGTATGGTGCACTTATTGATTACCTGACTGCAAAAAAGTCTGATGGCGTATTTTACATGAGGCTTGAAGATACTGATCAAAAGCGAGAAATCAAAGACGCTGGTCAAATCGCATATGATATGCTTTGCTTTTACGGAATTTCGCCTGATGAAGGGTACAGAGGAGACAACAATTCAGAACTTGGCGATTATGGACCATATGTTCAGTCAAAGAGACTTCCAATTTATCACGCTTTTGCAAAAAAATTGGTTGAACTTGGACGTGCTTTCCCTTGTTTTTGCGAAAAAAGTGAAACTAAACAAGATATTTTGGATAGAAGAAATGAACAACTTGAAACTAGCGAAGATATCGAGTCAAAAGACCCTTGCAGAAACTTGAAACTAGAAGAAATTGAAGCAAATCTCAAGGCTGGCAAACCATTCGCGCTCCGCCTTCTCTCTCAAGGTGACGCTGAGAAAACTTTCGAATTTGAAGACTTAATCAAGGGCAAAAGACAAATTCGTGAGAACACAAAAGATATTGTTCTTTTGAAAAGCAATGGAATCCCAGTCTATTCCCTCGCCCATCTTGTTGATGACACACTTATGGGTACAACAATTGTTGTCCGCGGTGAAGAATGGTATCCATCTCTCTCATCTCACATTGAACTCTTTGATGCCATGGGGTTGCCTCGCATGAAATACGCTCACACACCTGTCATTTGCAAACTTGATGAGGACGGAAACAAACGCAAACTTTCAAAACGCAAAGACCCAGAAGCAGACTCAAGATTTTTTGCTGAAAAAGGCTATCCTGTTATAGCAGTTGTTGAATACCTCTTGAATCTCTTGAATTCAGACTTTGAAATTTGGAGAACCAACAATCCGCATACGGATTATCACGAATTCGATTTCCAAATTTCAAAAATGGGATCAAATAACCCAATGTTTGATATGGACAAACTCGACAATGTTTCAAAAAACATAATCAGTTGGTGGACAGCAGAAAAAGTTTATGATGAATGCCTTGCTTGGGCTGAAAAATACGATACTGAATGGGCAAACGTTCTGAAAGGTAATAAGAATAAGGCAATTGCCGTTTTCTCTGTAGAGCGTGGCACTGAGCGTCCAAGAAAAGATATAGTAAACTTTTCAATGGTCAAGGATCTCTATAGTTACATGTTTGAAGAAACTCTTAACAAGACAACTACTCTAGAATTCAATCCAAAGTTTGATAAAGAAACAATCAAATCATTCCTCTCTGCCTACAAAACGTCATTTACTATTGATTGCGACAATAGCGAGTGGTTCAATGGTTTGAAAGTTGTTGCAGAAAGATGTGGATTCTGCACAAACAACAAAGAGTACAAGACAAATCCAGAAGCATACAAAGGAAATACTGCCGATGCTTGTTCGATTTTGAGGGTTGCAATGACTGGCAGAGAGCAAACCCCTGACCTCTTCTCCCTTCTCAAAATTCTGGGCAAACAAGAAGTTGAATCTCGTATTGAATATGTAATTAATAATTTATAATATTTTTTATTTCAATAAAAAAACAGTAAGCAAAATGCTTACTGTTTTTTTTGTTATTCTTCAACGTCAAGATCTTCAACTGGTTCAGCAGCACGAACAACAACGCGTTCTTTTGCAATTTCTGTTGGAGCAATCTCACGATATTTTCTAAGTCCTGTTCCCGCAGGAATGAGTTTTCCGATAATAACGTTTCCTTTGAGACCAATGAGTGGATCAACTTTTGCTTTGATTGCAGCATCAGTGAGCACACGAACAGTTTCTTGGAATGACGCAGCAGAAAGGAAACTTTCGGTTGCAAGCGCAGCCTTTGTGATTGAAAGGAGCACACGTTTTGCAGATGCTGGAACTCCACCTTGTTCAAGCACTCTTTCGTTCTCTTCTTCATATCTGAAGATATCAACAAGGTCACCAGAAAGGAATTCTGTGTCGCCTGCTTCTTCAATACGAACTTTTCTGAGCATTTGACGAATAATGATTTCCATGTGTTTATCATTAACGTCAACTGAGTTTTTCTTGTACACTTTGTGAACTTCGCGCATCATGTAGTCTTGAACACCCTTGATACCACGAGTCTTGAGCATGTCATGTGGATTGATTGGACCTTCAGTGAGCATTGAACCTGGCTCCACTTTGTCACCTTTTGCGACTTTGAACTTCGCACCGTATGGTGTTGCATAAGCAATTTCAGTTCTCTCATCTGTTTCAATCACGATTGTTTGTTTTGCTTCATCAACTGCTTTTACTGTACCAGTAACTTCAGAGATTACTGCAACACCCTTTGGTTTCTTCGCTTCGAAAATTTCTTCTACACGAGGAAGACCTTGTGTGATATCGTCGGCTGACGCTGTACCACCGGCTTGGAATACCTTCATGGTAAGCTGTGTACCTGGTTCACCAATTGATTGAGCGGCAATGATACCAACTGCTTCACCAACTTGAACCATATCACGAGATGCCATGTTTCGACCATAACATTTTGCACACACGCCATATCTTGACTTACAAGTAAACACTGTTCTGATATTTACAGATCCAATTCCAGCAGCCTCAATAGCATTTGCTTCTGATTTTGAAATCATCTCATTTGCTTTTGCAAGAATCTCTCCTGTTTGTGGGTGAATGACATCAACAGTTGGGCATCTACCCACGATTCTTTCAGAAAGTTTTTCAATGATGTTCTTGTCGTCATAAATTGGAGTGATGTCCATTCCTTTTGGTTTTTCACCAGCGGTTGCAAAACAATCTTCATCATCAACAATAACTTCTTGAGCAACATCGACAAGACGACGAGTAAGGTAACCAGCGTCCGCAGTTTTGAGCGCCTTGTCGACCATTCCTTTACGTCCACCACGAGTAGAAATAAAGTATTCAATAACTGAAAGTCCGTCTTTGAAACTTGATCTAATTGGCACTTCAATAACTTTTCCTGATGTTGACACCATGATACCACGAAGACCAGAAAGCTGACACATGTTTCCGGCAGAACCACGGGCTTGTGAGTCAACCATCATTCTGAGAGGGTTTGTCTTTGGATAACTTTCAAGAGTTGCAACTTCCATTTGTTTCATGGCGTTGTTCCAAATGCTCGTAAGTTTCGCAGATTTTTCATCAGCAGTGATGAGACCACGTTTGTATTGTTTTTCTGCAACAATTGATTCTTTGTTTGCAGTTTCAATAATTTCAGGTTTTTCTTTTGCTACTTGAATATCAAAAAGGTTTGATGTCAAGCATGATTTTGTTGAATATTTGAAACCAGTTTCCTTGAGGTTATCAAGAAGAACTGCTGTTTCAGTTGGTCCAAGGTTGTCATAACAAGCCTTGATGAGCGCTTTGATTTGCTTCTTTCCAACTGGATAATCAACTTCAAGTTTGAGCATATCTTCTGGTGTATTTCTTTCAATGATTCCGATTCCGTCAGGAAGGATTCTGTTGAAGAGAATTCGACCAACAGTAGTATTAAGTCTTGCAGAATACCACTTGCCTTCAATTTCTTTCTTCACTCTCACAGTAATTTTTGCATGAAGAGTAATTTCTCCTGATTGATAAGCCATGATTGCTTCTTCAGGATCAGCAAATACCTTTCCTTCTCCCTTTTCACCATCGACAGCGAGTGTCAAATAGTAGTTACCAAAAATCATGTCTTGAGTTGGTACAGTGATTGGTTCACCATCAGAAAGTTTCAAGATGTTGTTTGATGCAATCATCAAAAATCTTGCTTCTGCTTGTGCTTCGAGTGAAAGTGGAACATGGACAGCCATTTGGTCACCGTCAAAGTCCGCAGCAAACGCAGTACATGCGAGTGGGTGAAGTTTAATCGCTCTACCTTCAACAAGAATTGGCTCATAAGCCTGAATTGAAAGTCTGTGAAGTGATGGCGCACGGTTCAAGAGTACTGGGTGATCTTTGATCACATCTTCAAGAACGTCCCAAACCACAGGACGAGCACGCTCTACCACACGTTTTGCACTTTTGATGTTGTGTGAATGATTGAGATCAACAAGTCTCTTCATTACAAATGGTTTGAAAAGTTCAAGAGCCATTTCTTTTGGAAGACCACATTGATAAATCTTGAGATTTGGTCCAACGACGATAACAGAACGTCCAGAGTAGTCAACACGCTTTCCAAGAAGGTTTTGACGGAAACGTCCTTGTTTTCCGCGGAGAAGTCCAGAAAGTGATTTAAGTTCTCTGTTTCCAGCACCTGAAATCGCTTTCCCTCTTCTACCATTGTCAATGAGAGCATCAACGGCTTCTTGAAGCATTCTCTTTTCGTTTCTGATGATAATGTCAGGAGCACCAAGTTCAATGAGTTTTTTGAGTCTGTTGTTACGGTTAATTACACGACGATAAAGATCATTGAGATCTGATGTCGCAAATCGTCCACCATCAAGTGGAACCATTGGACGAAGTTCTGGTGGAATAACTGGAAGTACATCCAAAATCATCCATTCAGGCTTTGCACCGTTTCTTCTGAAGGCTTCAAGAAGAGCAAGTTTTTTTGTTGCTGCAAGTTTCTTTTGACCTTTTGAAGTGTTTGCAATTTCACGACTTTCTTTTGTTTCTGCTTCAACATCGATTTTTGAAAGCAATTCTTTGATTACTTCTGCACCCATGCCAGCCTTGAATGCTTTTGAGCCCCACTTTGTGAGCGCTTCTCTGTACTCTCTGTCGTTGAGTACTTGCTTGAATTCAAGGTCTGTGTTACCTGGATCAGTAACCACAAAAGAAGTGAAATACAAAACTTGCTCAAGTGCTTTAAGTTGCATATCAAGGAGTGTACCAATTCTTGAAGGAACACCCTTGAAATACCAAATATGAGAAACTGGAGTTACGAGTTCAATGTGCCCCATTCTCTCTCTTCTCACTTTTGCACGAGTAACTTCTACCCCACACTTGTCACAGATAACGCCTTTATAACGAATTCTTTTGTACTTTCCACAATGACATTCCCAGTCTTTTGTAGGTCCAAAAATTCTCTCGCAAAACAAACCATCTCTTTCAGGCTTTTGAGTTCTGTAGTTAATGGTTTCTGGCTTTGTAACCTCACCGTAAGACCACTCACGGATTTTTTCTGGGCTTGCAAGGCCAATTTGCATAGAGTCAAAATTATTTAATTCAAACATATTTCTTTTCCCTCTTTTAAAATTTTACTTAGAGTTAATTGTTATTAAAAGTCGTCATCAAGATCGAACAAGTTACCAGCGCCGAGAGCATCCTCATTTGGATCATAAATTGCTTCGAAATCAGCACCAAGATCGTCATCTTCACTTGGAAGTTCTTCTTCCATGTTTACTTCAACTTCTTCTTGAGTTTTCTTTCTCTCAGATCTGATATCAACAAGATCTCTGTCATCTTCGATCAAATCTTTGAGACCAATTTCTTGCTTGTCCTCAGTGAGAACCTTGATATCAAGAGCCAAACCTTGAAGTTCCTTGATGAGAACCTTGAATGATTCTGGGATACCTGGTTCAGTCACGTTTTCATTCTTAACGATTGATTCATATGTCTTCACACGACCAACAGTGTCGTCTGACTTAACTGTAAGCATTTCCTGAAGCATGTTTGCAGCACCATAGGCTTCGAGTGCCCAAACTTCCATTTCACCAAATCTTTGTCCACCGAATTGTGCTTTTCCTCCGAGTGGTTGTTGAGTTACGAGTGAGTATGGACCAGTTGAACGAGCATGCATCTTATCATCAACGAGATGGTGAAGTTTAAGCATGTACATATAACCAACTGTTGCTCTGTTTTCAAATGGTTCACCAGTTCTTCCGTCATAGAGTTGCATCTTTCCATCTTCTGGGAAACCGTTTTGTCTGAAGAGTTCTTTGATGTCTTCTTCTTTTGCGCCATCAAATACAGGTGTTGCAATCTT
>JAZRDJ010000006.1:0-2632 GCA_045660245.1 Clostridia bacterium
GTGCTGTTTGTACTTGGCACAAAAACTGGTGATTTTGACTCGACTTTTTGTCTGTATTTTTCCATGAGTTTTGCATCAATGGCTTTTGAAAGTTCATCTCTTTGACGTGTGAGTTCAGCAAGTTCTGGCTCACGAGATTTCTTCATTTCGTTGAAACGATTTTTGTATACCTCAAAATTGCCTTTTGCAGTCTTTGAATTCTTCATGATTGCATCAAATTCAGCAGAAACCTTTTCAAGACTTGTTTTCAAACTTTCAATATCTTTTTCAAGTTTTGCACAAATCGCATGAAAACTGTTGAGTTTTTCCATTTGCGCTGACACTTCTGCTGGAGTGCTTGACTTTGCCTCTTTGATTGATTGTTCAAGTTTGAGCGCAAAATCATTATATGCCTCAATGGCTTTCTTTTGAATTTTCACGAGTTTTTCAGATTGCTCCTCAAGTTTCACAAGTTTGACTTGACTGTCGCGAAGATAGTCCTGCATCTTTGACGCATTTTTTCTGTCTTCACTGTTCTTGATCTCATTTTCAATCTTTCTGATCTTGCCATCAAGTTTTTGATACTCAAGTATTTCTTTCATCTGCATAACACATTCTCCTTATTTTCAAATTTGACTTTGATTTATTATATTTGATTGTCTACCTTCCATCTCGGGAACTTGTCCACAAAAAATTATTTTTTCACAAACTTCAAAATCGTGTCCAAATATTTTTCGAGCAAACCCAGTTTCTTGACATAAGCCACAATACCATCATCTGAGGAAGCATTCTTTTCAAGCGACAACCTGATCTCACGATACTTGCCTCTCAAAAACTCAAGAGCCAAAACATGCTCACAGGCATTGCTCAAAAGATTGTGCACGCCAAAAATCTCAAAATCGATATCAAGCCCCAAAAACTTTTTTGTGTCTGGATTTTCAAATACGTGTCTTAGTTTATCACACAAGACCGCCCGTTGTCCAGTACTATTTGCAAAATGCCCAGCGACAATCGTTCTGTAAACATGACCACGATCAAAAATGACACGATCAAAAAACACCTCAAGCCCAGCATATTTTTTGAGCACTTTCACAAAATCCTCGTCATGGCGCGCCTGCAAAACAAAAATTGAATTCTCTGGAGCATTCTTTGCGTTTTCTCCAATAATTTTCAAGATTTCAGCACCGCCCATACCCGCAATTACTGCAATATCAATTCTTTTTTCATTCAAAAACGGCTCAAAACCATCACCAATGAGGAATTTTGCTTTGTTTTTCATGTCTGGATTGAGTGCAAAAATCCCGCGTGCTTTTTCAAGACTTGACGCAGAAATGTCGCTCAAAATACACTTGTCTGCAATCCCACGCTTGAGGGCATAAAAACTCACCCAGCCATGATCCGCCCCAATGTCAGCAAGACAAACCTCACACTCACTTCCTGTCACTTCTTTGATTACATCAGAAGCGACACTCACACACCTCAAAATATCCTCAATCCTTCGCCTTGCTTTCATCTTTACCTCACTTCATTCCATAAAATTAATTATATTTTTACTGCAAAAAACAATATTACTCACCACACCCCAATCTCTACCTTCAATTTCGGGCGCAGTTTGTTTTTATTTTAATTCGCCATTAGTTTTGGTATAGTGCAAAGAAATAAAAGAATCCAACTAGGCGCGTACTTACGTACGTAACTAGTTGGATTGCTTGAAATTTCTGTCGCAATATGCCGGAAATAATGGCGAATTAGTCGTCGAGGAAATCCTTCAAACGTTTAGATCTCGAAGGATGACGAAGTTTCTTCAATGCCTTTGCTTCGATCTGACGAATACGCTCACGTGTTACGTTGAACTCACGACCAACTTCCTCAAGGGTTCTTGGGTGTCCGTCGTCCACACCGTATCTGAGCATGATTACCTTTTGCTCACGAGGAGTGAGTGTGTTCAAAACCTCGAGGAGTTGCTCTTTGAGCATGAGGATTGTTGCTGACTCTGTTGGAGAGATCGCCGTTTGGTCTTCAATGAATGTTCCGAGGTTTGAATCTTCTTCTTCACCAACAGGAGTGTCGAGAGAAATTGTGTCTTGCGCAATTTTTTGGATTTCACGCACCTTTTCTTCTGTGATCCCCATTGCCTTTGCAATTTCATCAGTTGTTGGTTCACGGCCAAGTTCTTGAGAGAGTGCACGAGCAACACGCATTTGCTTGTTGATTGTTTCAACCATATGCACAGGAATTCTGATTGTTCTCGCTTGATCAGCAATCGCACGAGTGATTGATTGCCTGATCCACCATGTGGCATAAGTCGAGAACCTGAATCCCTTGTCATAGTCAAACTTTTCAACGGCTTTCATGAGCCCAAAGTTACCTTCTTGAATGAGATCCAAAAAGAGAAGCCCACGACCGACATATTTTTTTGCGATTGACACAACGAGCCTGAGGTTTGATTCAGACAAAATGCGCTTTGCGTCATCATCACCCTCACGCATACGAATGGCGAGTTCAACTTCTTCTTGTGGTGAAAGGAGCGGAACACGCCCAATGTCTTTGAGATACATTTTGACAGGGTCATCAATGTTTGCTTGGTTCATGAGTTTTTCAAGTTCAGCATCGTCTTCCATGATGGTTGTTTCAATGATCTTGACACCACTGT
>JAZRDJ010000007.1:0-7019 GCA_045660245.1 Clostridia bacterium
AACAAAAGGTGAAGCATCGTTTGCTGAGGAATTTTTGACTGCTGGTGTGAACAGCACTTTGTTGCAAGCAAATGTCATGAAGGCTGACACGATTTCGGTTGATGAAAATGCTGTGGTTTTGAGCGTGACAATTCAACTTGAGGCATCGAGCATTGTGAGTGAAGAAGTGGCAAAGACTTTTGATGACGTGGTGGGGCTTGTTGAGGACAAGTGTGAGCATCAAGTATCAAAAGTGCTCGGCGCGAGCATGGCGAATTTTTCGCTCTCGGCAGAAGTTTCTGGCAATTTTTCTGAAAACGCAAGAGTTTGCATGCGTGACGCTGAGGCTGTGATTTTGTCTGCGGTTTCAAGTCTTGACGTGGTAATTCTTGAAGGTGAAATTTTCTATACCGCGTGGATCAACGATGATGGAAAAATTCAAGAAGTCAAGGCAAAAGAAACTTTCAGGCAAGAAGTTGACTGTTTTGGCGCAAACCCTGGATCAATCACAAGGGCAACAATTGTTGTGGCTGATGTGATGGCGGGAGTTTCACATTCTGATGCGGGCAGTGTTGTTTCTTTTTCTGCGGACTTGATGAGCAATCAATTGTCTTTTGCGACTGAAGTTATTGAGTGTGTTCAAGATGCTTTCAGTGTTCTGGAAAAGGCAAGTTTGAGCGTTGAGTATGTGAATGTGACAAAAGTTGAAAATGTGCAATATCTCAGATCTGATCTTGAGGTTGAAATCGACACGGAAGGCAGAATTGGTATTGATGAAATTTTGGGTGTGGTGTGTGAGAATGTTGCCATTCAAAGCACTCATTTTGATGGCACGCACTGCGAGATTTCTGGAATGATGGATTTTTGCGTTTGCTACAAAAACAATGTTGATGAAAGCATTCAATCTTTTGACTGCAATGTGCCTTTTGATGCAAAATTCGTGGGTGACACAGAGTTTTGTGACATTTCATGTGTGAAGTTTGTGCCATCAGCGATCAAACTCAAGGCTGGCTCTGGTGTTGACGTTCAGGGTGAGATCTTTGCACGTGGTGATCAAACAAAGAGTGAAGAGATCATGTATGTATCTGATATTACGTCATCTCCAGTTGAAGAAGAGAGCAAGTATGCAATCAAGGTTTATACCGTGATGGAAGACGACAGGTTGTTTGATGTTGCAAAACAATTGGGAGTCACTCCTGAAACATTACTTGCGCAAAATCCTGAACTTGAAAATGGGATTGTGCCAAACGAAAAGGTATATGTGTATATCCCTCTTGTCGCAAGTTTTTGAGGTCTTTTTCACAAAATGTATCAAAAAGGAATAAAGTCTTGTACTTTGTTCCTTTTTTCTTTGTTTGAAAAAAGGGCAAAGTTGGAATAACTTTTTGTGCAAGAAAGGGGGAAATGTGTGTCATGAAAAAACTTTCAGTTGCTGTGTGTTTGATTTTGTGCGGTGTTTTGTTTTGTGGGTGTTCACTTTGTTCAATCAGTGAAAAAGTTCCGGATATTTTGAGAATCCATGTGAGAGCAAACAGCAATTCAGCCATGGATCAATATGCAAAGTTTGTGGTAAAAGACAAGGTGATTGCGTTGATGGGTCCAAGTTTCAAAACTTTGCAGACTAAAGATCAAGCAATTGAGTTGGCATGCAAATCAAGCAAGGTTTTGGAAGAGTACTCGAACCACATTTTGGAGAGTGAGAGGGTTTTGTATCATGCAAAAATTTTTGTGGGAAAATCTTTCTTTGACGAAAAGGAAATTGATGGACAAATTTTTCCGCAAGGAATGTATGACAGTTTGATCATTGAACTTGGGAGCGCTTGTGGCAACAACTGGTGGGGGCTGTTGTTCCCAAACTTTTCGTTCTTGCCCGCGGGTGGAGAGAGTGAAGGAGAAATTATCTACAAGTCAAAAATTGCTGAAATTCTCGGTTCTTTGTCTGAAAAGTGATAAAATTTCGACATTTATGATTTACAATTGTAATTGAATGTGTTAAACTACTGCTAGTTAAGGTAGGGTAAGATATGGATTTGAATAGTGCTAATTTTTCTGAAGAAGAACTCTATAAACTGAATATTCACGATCTTCGAGATATCGCAAGACAAATCGGTGTTTCGCGTCCAACAACCAGAAAAAAAGATGAACTTGTGAAAATGACGCTTCAGATCGTTTTTGGTGAGATGCCAGCAACCATTCAAAAATCTGGGGCTGGAAGGCCAGTTAGACAAAAACAAAAGCCATCAAAACTTTTGTATTTCCTTGAAAATCAGAATCAAATTCACCTGAATCATGGTGACAATGAATTCACAGCAAATTTTGTGTGTAATCCTGAAGATATTTTTGTGGGGGATCAAACCAAAAGTGTTGCATCAAGCAAAGTGGAATATCGCACGGATGAGAGCAATCAAGACCATGAAAGTCAAGTGATTTTTGTGTCTGGCGTTGCGGTTTTGCACGGGGACGGAATTGCTCTTGAGACTCAAACCGATGGCAAAGCAATGTATTTTGAAATTGACGCTCACAAGGTCGCAGACTACGGTATTGTGGCAGGTGACATGATTGATGGATTTGTAAGTCTTGATTTCGGGATAATGACAACCGTTTCAGCAGTGAATGGCGAGTTTGTAATTTAATTGTCTATTATTGATAAAAAAGCAAAAGAAAAGCACCAAGATTTCTTGGTGCTTTGTTTTTTTTGCTTGAAAAAATGTGAGAGAAAAAAAGTGGGGGATTTTGAATTTTTTTATGCCTCTTGAGCGTTTTCAAGCACGAGTTTTTCAAAGTCGACATACTCCACAAAATCGCGAGTCAAGAATGAACAAGTGTTGAACTCGGTGTAATTTTTTGCGTGAGTTTTCAAGACAACAGGGCTCGGAATATCGAGTTTGTGGCAGATTTCGCGCACGTGCAAATAGAGTTCGTTTGGATCGAAATTCCCGATTGCTTCATAAATTAAATCCCGTTGTAATTTGTTGTCTGTGACGATCTTTGCCCAAATGCGAACCATGTGTTTCTCCTTTTTTCAAAAAGTACTATATCACAGTGCAAGGCACATGTGCAAATATTTCATAAAAATATTTATATTTTTCTTGACAAAACTTGGACAAAAAAATATAATATGCCCGTTAATGAAATTTGTATAATTTTTGAGGTATATTTTGTTCAGAAATTATCATATATTAATACAATAGGCAAGAAACAAAAAGGAGACAAAATAACATGGCAGAAACATATATTACACTTGAAGGCAAGAAAGAAAAAGAAGAAAGACTTCAGTACCTCAAATCTGTTGTTCGTCCAGCAGTGCTTGAAAAACTCAAAACTGCAAGAGAATATGGCGATCTCAGTGAAAATTCAGAGTATGATGCCGCAAGAAATGAGCAGGGCAGACTTGAGAGTGAAATCAACATGATTGAAGAAACTCTCCGCACTGCAAAGATCGTTGACGCAAGCACTCTTGACAAGTCTGAAATCAATGTCGGAAGCACAGTGAAACTCTTTGACATTGAGTTTGATGAAGAAGTTGAATACAGAATTGTTGGTGCAATTGAGAGCGATCCAGACCGTGGCAACATTTCAAACGAATCACCAATTGGGAAAGCACTTGTTGGAAAGAAAGTTGGAGACGTTGCAACAATTGTGACACCTGGTGGATCAATTCAAATGAAAGTTCTTGAAATTTCATAAGATTTCATGCGAACTTTTGCATTTAGAAAATCAAAATAGTCATTTGGGGAAAATTTCCACAAGTGGCTATTTTTCATTTTAAATACACAAGTATTTTTGGACATACTCAAAGGATTTGACTTTGTGCGCAATTTTTTGATACCTTATATATAAATATATAAGAACCAAAGGAGCAAGGTATGAAAAAAGGTTATTTCATTTCTTTTGAGGGCGTCGATGGTTGTGGAAAAGGTACTCAAATTGAAAAACTCAAGAAGGTGTTTGAAGAAAATGGGATTGATGCGCTTTTTACGCGTGAGCCTGGTGGCAATGTTGTCGCTGAAAAGATCAGAACAATTCTTCATGATCCAGCAAACGACATCAACGACACAGCAGAGATGATGCTTTATGCCAGTGCAAGGTCGCTCGTGACAGAAAAGGACATCGTTCCAGCACTTGAATCAGGGAAAGTGGTTGTTTGTGACAGGTTCATCGATTCATCAGTCACTTTTCAAGGTTATGGCCGAGGGCTTGGCGCGGATCTTGTGCTTTCAGTGAACAAGATCGCAACAAGAGGATTGATGCCAGATCTCACAATCCTTTTGGATCTCGACGGGGCTGAAGGGCTCGCAAGAAATCGTGGCTGTGAGGGAAAACTCGACCGCATGGAGATGGAAGGTGTGTGGCTTCAAAACAAAGTGAGAGCGGGATATTTGGAACTTGCTCAAAATGACAAGCAAAGATTTTTGGTGATTGATGCCACAAAAACCCGTGAAGAAATTTTTGAAATAATCAAGGAAGAACTGAAAAATAGAGGAGTGATTTGATGCTAGATTACAGCGCTTATATCAAGAGCCGAAAGAGTTTCATGAAACTCAAAGACGACAAGCAAAAGGGCAGGCTTGCCCACACTTTTTTGGTCGAAGCAAAGGACGGCGACCTTGCCTTTTGTTTTGCAAAAGCGCTCGCGAAAGTTATTCTTGATGGAGGTGAAATCACAAACAACAAAATTGACAAGGATATTCACCCGGACGTCAAGGTTTTTGGGCTTCAAAAAAAGTTTTCTGCCGAAGACGCGAGTGAGATCGTGTCAGATGTGCTGGTTTTGCCTTTTGAGGGGGACAGCAAGGTTTACATCATTGCAAATGCCGAAACCATGAACGAGGAAAGTCAAAACAAACTCCTCAAAACCCTTGAAGAACCACCACATGCGAGTTATTTTATTCTTGCGACAAGAACAGAAAAAACGCTTTTGCAAACTGTGATTTCAAGATCCAAAAAGATCATGGTTGAAAACCCAACGGAGACCGAGATTGAGGCGCTCCTTGGTTGGGCGGGACATCAAGGAGAAAATGCAAAGATCGCGAGTATTTGCGCGTCGGGAGATGCAAGCAAGGCCATGAAAATGGTTGAAAACAACAGTTTCATCAAACTTTATGACACTTGTTTTGAAATGATGCGCACAATGAATTCAAGCAGGGACATTTTGAGGTTTGTTGGAAAGTTCTCTGGCAGAGATTTTGTGATTGGAGATTTCCTCACAATTGTTGAGAGCATTGCAATGGATCTTGTGTATGTGCTTGCAGGAACTCTGGATCTTGTGCTCAATCGTCACAGACTCCCTGAACTCAAAGTGATTGCAAGTGGATTCACGCCAAGTGGTCTTGCAAAATTGTTGAAAGAATGTTTTGATTTCAGAGAGAGTTTGTATTATAATGTAAATATGACTCCGGCGTTGGACGGATTTTTGCTAAAAGCAGTGGAGGTCAAAGTAAAATGCAAAAGGTAATCGGTGTGAGATTTTCAAATCTCGCAAAAATATATTTCTTTTCGCCAAAGGGCAAAGATCTTTCGGTTGGTGACAAGGTGGTTGTTTCAACTGCGCTTGGCACAAGCATCGGAACGGTGGCATTTGCCATGCGTGAGATTGACGAAACAAAACTTGACGAGCCAGTCAAAGAAATTGTGAGAGTTGCAACCGCAAAAGACATTGAGCAGGACAAGCAAAATCAAGAAAAGGCGAAAAAGTGTTTGAAATTTGTTCGTGAAGAGTCAAGAAAACTTGGGCTTCAGATGAAGATCGTGAGTGCAACTTACACCTTTGACGGATCGAAGGTATTGATTGATTTCACGGCGGAAGAGCGTGTGGATTTCAGAGAACTTTTGAAGATCTTAGCGCAAGAATTCAAGTCAAGAATTGAACTCAGGCAAATCGGTCAGCGTGATGAAGTGAAGATCAAAGGCGGAATTGGGCCTTGTGGTGAAATTTGTTGTTGTTCAAGGTTCTTGAAAGAATTTGAACATGTGACAGTCAAAATGGCAAAGAACCAAGGGCTTTCGCTTTCGCCAACAAAGATCAGTGGACTTTGTGGCAGGCTCATGTGTTGTTTGTCGTATGAGAACTCGGTATATGAAGATATTTTGACAAGAATGCCAAAGATGAATGCTTTGGTTGAAACGCCAAGTGGTAAGGGCAATGTCGTGTACAACGATCTTTTGAAAGAAAGAGTGACTGTCAAAATCCCGCAAGGCGATGATTCGTTCAATTTGGTTGAGTTTGCTTCAAGTGAGATCAAGTGGGATAAAAACAAGCCTCAAGCGAACACAAATGCTCAGTCTCAACAACAAAAGCAACAAAAAGACAACAAGCAAGTTGAGCAAAACAAAAATCAAAAAAAGAAAAACAAAGATAACAAACAAAAGTAAAAAATGGGAGAAGAAAATTATGGCATACAAAATTAATCAAGAAAAATGTTTGAAATGTGGTGCGTGCATTGGTGCATGTCCAGTTGAGGCGATTTCGTTCAAGGGAAATGAAGTTGTGATCGACAAAGAAAAATGTATTTCATGTGGAACTTGCACTGCGGTTTGTCCAGTTGGTGCTCCTGAAGTTGATGCATAAGTGGATTCGCGAGGGAGAGCGAGCGGACGATCTTGAACTTGATGGGCTTTTTGTCATTCAATCCACAAGTGGGTACTGTTTCACAAGTGATTCGGTGCTCCTTGCAAATTTTGTGAAGGCAGGGCACAAGGACAAGTGCATTGAACTTTGTGCGGGGTGTGGTGTGATTTCAGTCATCATGTCACACAAAAAAAAGCCAAAGAGTTTGACTCTCGTTGAAATGCAAGAGGCTCAAGCAGACAGAGCAAGGCGAACAATGCAAGCAAACAATATTGAAGCAGAAGTTGTGAATGCAAAACTTCAAGGTGTTTCAAAGATTGTTGGCGAGTATGGATTTGACGTGTGTTTTGCAAATCCGCCATACAGAGAGGCTTCTGCGGTTTCGAGCAAGACAAGAGAAATCGCGCTTTCAACCCATGAAATCGAGATTTCCCTCAAGGAACTCGTGAGTGAGGCTGAAAAACTCTTGAAG
>JAZRDJ010000008.1:0-1662 GCA_045660245.1 Clostridia bacterium
ACCGCTTGGCCTCCGACTTAATAGATTTGGTCTTGTATATAATGATGCACATTTTGATAATTTTTTGTACAATGAAAAGACAAAGGAAGTTTTCCTCATTGATTTTGACAGGGTGATTTTTGCACCGATAGATTATGAATTGTTGATTTTCAAAACAATGTGTGACAATGCACTGAAATTTGCAAGCGAAGAAGATGAAAGTGTTGTCGTAAACAGTGAATACAATTTTGTTTACGACTGGTTCAAACAGGCGTATCCTGAAATGTTTGAGATAGATAATATTGAAAAGAGAGTCAAACTCTATCAGTACAATTACTTGATTCGACAGGCAATTGAATGGAAAAACCCAAAGAGTAAGATTTGGAGAGAAAAACTTTCAAAAGATTTGGAAAATATATATGATAGTGATATAATACTCACAAGTTCAGTGTAGAAATTTATTATTAATTTGTTCAAGGAGTTCAATTTGAAATGAAAAAGAGGATTTTGCTTTCAATTATTTCTTGTGTCGTTGCTGTTTTGTCATGCATGACTTTTTCTGCATGTGATTCTGGTGGCGGATCGCCAATGACAGCAGGAGAAGCGGAAAATATTTTGATGGCAGCAATGAACAATTCTGCATCAAAAGATATCATCATGGCAATGTCAGAGATTGATGGTGATTACAATCCTGATGGAGCAGATTTTTTTTGGATTGCAGATGATCGTACTCTTTATCAAAAGTCATACAATGAAAATGATTCAGTGACACAGATGTGGTACAAATCTTCTGGATCAATTTGGAAAAAATATTCATTCAATGCTGATGGAGTGAATGGCAAGTATGAAAAAATGACCACAACAACACTTTCGAGCACGAATACGCCAAGAGATCACATTGTGAAACAAACCTATGATCAAATGACATATATCTTTGTGTCTGGATCAGGAAACACCAACAACGCAACACTTACATACAAAACAGGTACACAGCACACATGGAAGTTCATTGTCAAAAATGGTGTACTTGATGTTGTTGAACATTATGAAAATTCAACAAAAACCGACGAACTCAAGTTTTTGTATGATGATGCAGTGACTGAGGAGATTCCGATAGTTCCAACAGGTGTCAACTGGATAGATCGTGACAACCCTGGTGGTGGGGGCGAATGGTAGGCAAAAAGTTTCATTGTCACAACCTTGTTCTTTTGCATATTATAGACTAATGATGAGAAAAGGCAAAAGGAGAAAGCAATATATGACAATATGCTGTATCAAAGCACCAAAAGTAATTGGATCATTTTTGAAACTCTTTGTGAGAAAGCAAATCAAAGACATGAACAATGATTCAAATTTGTGATAATATATGATATATCAAAGAAAAAATCTAGGAGATGGGTAAAGATTTCCTAGATTTTTTTCTATGCACAAAAAAAGTCCCAAGCGAATTTGCTTGGAACTTAATTTTTATTTTCAAATAAAGGTATATTACTTGTCGGCTTTTGAACCTTTCATGCATTTTGTGCACATATAACGTCTTGAAACTTTTCCATTTTCTTCAACGTCAACTTTATGCAAATTTGGAGCAGAAACTCTCTTTGTTTTAATGTTAGAGTGGCTAACCAAGTTTCCAGTCATTTTACCTTTACCGCATACGCTACAAACTCTACTCATGATTTAGTA
>JAZRDJ010000009.1:0-21022 GCA_045660245.1 Clostridia bacterium
TTTTTGACGTGATTGAGGGGAATTCAACATTCACATATTCGAATTTTCTCGGTGGCGGATCAAACATAGTTGGCGTTGTTTTGTATTTCTTTTTCAACCCGTTTATTTTTGTTGCACTGATCGGAGGCAGAACAAATCTCCTCGCATCAACCACGATCATGTATTTCATGTATTTTGTGAAAATTTCAATAATTTTCTTATATTTTTTGCAAAAAAAATTTCCAAATCTCAAACTCCACACAAAAATAATGCTTGCTTGTATGTACACATTCTGCGCCTATACCTTGTGCAATCAAACAATCATTGTGTGGCTCAACTTTTTGATCATTCTGCCACTTTTGTACCTCGAGTTTGAAAAGTTGATTTATCAAAACAAAATTCTCGGATTTTCAATTTTGACAGCCCTGTGCATATACTCGTCATATGCAGTTGGTGCATCTATGCAAATCATCTTGATTGTACTCTATTTCCTGTTTGTCAAAATCATTCTGCCAAAAGAACAAAGAAAAACCGCTTGTTTGAACATACTCATGGGATTGTTCTGTGGGCTCATGATGAGTTTGCTTGTTCTCGTACCTTGCTTGCTTCAACTGAGATACTCTTGCAGACTTAGTGCTGACATGGGATCAATTTTTAATTACATGAATTTCATTTATGCCGATAATTACTCAATTCCAACAAATTTCATGTTCACTTTCATGAACAGCATACTCACAATCATTGCGATTTGGAGCCTCGCAAAATCATTCCGAATAAACAAAACCAGCAAATTCTTGACATTTGCTCTCATTGCTTGTTCTATACCAATTATTTTTACTGACATATCTCACTTTGTTGCGGGCGGAATGTATATACATTTTTCAACACGTTTCTTTGCAATCAACTCACTTTTACTCTTTGCAAGTGTCGCCCATTCATTCTCAATTTCAAAAGCAGAACCAGAAATTGCAATTTGCACCAAAAGCCACAACAAATTCACTCAATATTGCTTTTTGATCATATTCTCAATTATCCTTGTTCTTGTCTTTTTGATCAACTTTCTTGGAAATGGCGATGCCCTTTCCATCGGTGAAAGTGAATGGACAAATTTCTTGGGCTATTTTTTGATTCCACTCACGACAATATCATTTTTCTTTGTTTTTTACGTTTTCTACAGAACAAAATCTGTCGGTAAAAAATTTTTCAATACACTTGTAATTGTAATCGCTTGTGCTGAATGTTTTTTGTGCGGAATGCTCATTTTGGGGTCGGGATCATATCAAACAGAAACCATAACTGCATTTCACAACATTACTCAAGACCTACCAACATCTTCCAGAATAAAAATAGAAGCACAATATCTCGGCAACAATTCATCTGTCGCTGCTGGTGTTTCTTCATTTTCGATCTTTTCGTCAACTGCTGAGGATACATCATTCAAGTTGTCAAAGTTCCTCGGCTATTCGGCATCTGTTCCCAATGTGTCAACACAAAATGGGACGCTGTTTTCTGACTTGTTCCTTGGACATGATTACATTGTGACGGAAAAAGATTATTCTGACAGACAATACCTGTCACTTGAAAAAACGACAGGAGATCTCAACTTATATAAATATAACTACACATTCAAAAAAGCGTTTTTGTTGAATAACATATCAGATCTTGATCCTGAAAAAACACTTTTTGACAGACAAAATGATCTTGCAAAAATGCTGGGAGCAACGGCTGATATTGTTTCAAAACAAACGCATAGCGTTCCACAAGAAATCACTGGTTCAGAAAAAGAACTGGACAAAAAACTCAAATATTACTCAATGACATTCACTGCAGAAAAATCTGGAATTCTTTATTTCGTCAATAATTCTGGCAAGATTATTATTGAAGTGCAAAACAACAATCACCAATCAATGGGAAAAACTCATTATGGTTCCATCGATATGTTTTTGGTAGAAGCAGGGCAAACTTATTCCTTCTTTATCTGCACAGATAAAGACAAAGAGTTGAATCAAAAAGATATTGACCTCATGATTCTTGACATCAATGTCCTTGAAAATCTTGTAACAACAACAAACCAAAACGCTGTTGACATTGAGTACACCGCTTCTGGTTATGTTCTGGACACATCAAACATTCAAAATAAAAACATTCTTGTACTTCAATCAAATCCACTCGGAATGACATTCTCCAGCACAAACACAAACTCAAAGTTACAAACAAGTACAGAAATCTTTGGTTTGACTTATCTTTCAAATGTGGACTCGGAAATTGTTACGGCATCGTTTGAGTTTCCGTACACAAACATAACTCTCTTCATGGGACTCGGCGGTATATTGATCGCACTTGTATTAATCTTCATCAATCACAAAAAGAGAAAGTGGCTTTTGGTTCTATCTCCTGTCGCGCTTGTGATATATTATAGTGTAACTGCAATTGTTGCGCTTTATTTCTTTGGTGTCCCATCTGGGATTTCTATTATAAAATACTTCTGCTTGATATTTTTATAAAGGAGAACTATGACTGAATTTTTGCATGAACTTTTCGGCAATCTGTTTGACGGCAACGTAATTCTTGCCACAATTTTGATTTCCATGATCCCAATCATTGAACTTCGTGGAGGCATTCCTTTTGGCATGTCAACTCACATTTGGGGGGCAAATGCTCTGTCTTATTTTGAAAGTTTAATGTTTGCTTTTTTAGGTAGCAGTGCCATTGTTTTTCTTTGGGCACTTGCAGTCAAGCCACTGATCACTTGGCTCAAAAAAACAAAACCCTTCAAAAAACTCGCAAACTGGTTTGAACAAAGAATTTCAGGCAAAGCTCAAAAAATTGAACAGAACTCACAAACTGATGAGAAAAAAACAAATTTAAAATGGAAAAAAATTCTGGGCGTATTTTTGTTTGTTGCAATTCCACTCCCATTGACTGGCGTTTGGACAGGAACATGTATTGCTGTCTTTCTGGGATTATCATATCTTGAAACTTGCGGATCTGTTATTCTCGGCAATTTGCTTGCTGGAATCATCACAACAATTGTGAGCATTGTATTCAAAAATAACACTATTTATGTTTTTTATATTTTCATCGCAATTGCTGTTTTATTAATCTTGATTGGTCTATGCAAGGCAATTATCAAAAATAAAAAACAATCAACTCAACACACAAATCAAATTCAAGAAACAGACAAAGATGTCAAGGTATAAACAAAAAGCCCGAAACGAGGGCTTTTTTGTTTGAGCAAAATTCATTTCTCGTGTATAATGCAATCAAAGGAGAACAATCAATGAAATTAATACATATCAGCGATTTGCATCTTGATTCAAAACTCTCAAGCAATTTTGATCCACTGATTGCGAAACAACGCAACAATGAACTTTTGGTTACTCTCGAAAAGTTGTTTGAAAAGTTGAACGAAGAGTCTTTCGATGGCATGATAATAGCCGGAGATCTTTTTGATACAAAAAAGATATCATCAAAAGCCTTTTCTTATATCATTGAACTCATCAAAAACCACCCAGACAAAAAGGTCTTTTATGTTGCTGGAAATCATGATGGCGAGTCTTTAATGATCAAAGAGAACAAGGATATACCCGAAAATTTTTATATTTTTACAAACAAATTTGAAAAATACGATTTACGAGACGATATTTGTGTCGGCGGGATCAAACTTGAGCAAACCAATTGTGCCACTTTTTACGACACAATCAATTTTGATACTGAAAAAATCAACATTATGCTTCTTCATGGTTCAATCACAAAATCCTTGAGTGGCGTGAGCAATTCTGCATTTTTTGGTGCATCTCTCAAAAACAAAAACATTGACTATCTTGCCCTCGGACACATTCATGAATATAGTTCTGGAAAAATTGACAAACGCTGTACATATGTTTATCCTGGCTGTTTGGAACCACGAGGATTTGATGAAATCGGAGAAAAAGGTTATGTCGAAATTGAAATCAACGAGCATACAAAAACGATCTCTCACCAGTTTATCCCTTTTTCTTCTCGCACTGTTCATGAAATTGAAATTGACATTTCAACGCTAGAAACATCAAGAGAAATACTCGAACTTGTTTATCAAAAAGCAACAAATATCAAGTCAACTGACATTTTGAAGGTTGTTCTAGTCGGAACTCATGCACCAGATTTGATCAAAAGCATATCTCTCATTCATGAAGAACTGTCTGCAAAATACTACTCAGTCAAAATCAATGACAAATCTAAACTAAAAATTGATCTTGAAAAATATCAAAATGACATTTCTCTCAAAGGTGCATTCATTCGCAAGGTGTATGCCAGCAAACTTTCAGAGCAAGACAAAGCAGAAGTTGTTTTGACAGGACTCAAAGCACTCGATGGGGAGGACGTTGAATAATGAAAATATTGTCACTTCACATATCAGGATTTGGAAAATTATCCAATTTTGACTTGAACTTTGATCAAAAACTATCAGTTATTTTGGAAGACAATGGCTGGGGAAAATCAACTCTTGCAAACTTCATCAAAGCAATGTTTTATTCACTTCCAGTCACAAAAACAAAGACACTTGACAGCAACCCACGCAAAAAATACAAACCTTGGGATAACTCTGTTTTTGGCGGAACTCTCACTTTTGAAAACGATGGCAAAATATACAAGATTGAAAGATCTTTCGGATTGTCGGAATCAGAGGATACATTCTATCTTTTTGATGCAAAAACAAACAAAGCGACCAATGATTTTTCAAAAGATATCGGGAAAGAACTTTTCGGAATCGACGCTGATACTTTCTCAAGAACAACATATCTTCCGCAACTTGATTTAAAACCCGAACTCACAAACAATATGTCTGCAAAACTCAATCACATGATTGAAGACTCTTCAGACCTCATTAGTTTCAACAACGCAAAAACAATTCTCGACAACGCCAGAAAAATTTATATCAAAACTGGTGAACGTGGCAAATTGTTTGAAAAACAAAAAGAACTTGAGAATATTGAAAAACAAATTCAAATGCTTTCAAATATCAATGAAAACGTTGAAACACTCAATCAAAAAATAGAAAGCAACGCAAAAACAATTCAAGATCTTGAGCAAGAAGAACAACAACTGAGTGAAAAGATCAATGTCGCCAGCACAAGAGAAAAACAACAACTCGAGAACGCAACATTTGAAAAACTCTCGCAAGAAATACAATCAAATCAATCAGCCCTAGACGAGATCAACAAAACCCTCAAAAACACACCGCCAACCAGTGATGAACTTGATGCAATGCGACAAAATGCAATTCTTGCAACTGAAATCGAACAGAACCTGAAAAACGAAAATAAATCACAAGAAAAACTCACTCAAGAAAAATCTGAAATTATGACATTCTTTCATGATCTTGAGCCATCAAAAGAGCAAACTCAGGACATTAATATCAAATACCAAGAATTGATTTCACATCAAAACAAAAACCAAGATGTAATCGTTCAAACATATCAGACAAACAAAAAAACTCCTCTGATTGTCACTGGCCTGGGATTTGGATTGATTGCCGTCATGGTTGCACTGTTCATTGCAAACGTTGTGTCACTTGTTCCTTTTGTCATTGTTTCAGCCACTATTCTTCTTTCAGTATTTGCAACCATCTTTCTCACAAAACACAAAGAACAAATTCATTCAGTGGACAAAAACAAAACAGTATCACTTGAAAACGAGTTGAACGCTTTGTTGCAATATGATTTTGATCAAATCACAGATATAAACACAAAAATGTATTTGTTCCGTACAAACATTTCAAAACTTGAAGAAATCAACAATCTCATCAACAATCAAAATTCAATTTTGGAAGAAATGAATAAAAAATATGTAAATATTACACAAAAAATAAGTAATTTTTTACAATTTTATTTCGGGAAAGATACAAATAGTTCTTACTTTGAACTTCTCAGCGACCTTGCAAATATGTGCTTTCAGTATTCAAATCTTGTGAAGTCAATTGACTCAATCAAAAAACAACTTTCAAACCTCAACCCCAAAGAAATCGAAAACAACGATGATCAATCAACGGGAGAGTTGATCAAACAAAAACAGTCAGTCACGAACAATTTGCAAAGTTTGAGACAATCACAACTAGAACTCAAAACCACACTGAACAATTATCTTTTGCAAGCAGAAGAACTCGAGGACCTTGAAATCCAAAAATCAAACTGCGAAGAAGAGATTACAAAAATAAATCACAAAATCAAGATATTGAAAAATACAGATGCAATGCTTGATGGTGCAAAAGACGAACTTGACTCAATGTTTTTGGATCCAATCGCAACAACATTCAGAGAACTTTCAACCTCTCTCAATGCGTCTGAACTCGAATCATTCAAAATTGACACCGATCTCAACATCATGATTGAGCACAATGGTCAAACAAAGGAACTCTCATACCTCAGTCGCGGGTACCAAGACATCGCATACATTATTGCCAGAATCGCATGTGTCAAATCAATGTTCAAGGATACAATGCCTTTTGTGATCTTGGACGATCCATTCGTGAACTTGGATTCAAGCAAGTTGAAACTTGCAAAAGCAATGCTTGAAGAACTATCAAAAACATATCAAATCATTTACCTCGTGTGTCATGACAGCAGAAAATAGCAAAAAAATAAAAAACGTCTACGCAATCGATAGACGTTTTTTATTTTGCTTAAATATTAATATAATCCGTTTATTACCCCATTCTCGTCAATGCTCATTCCCTCATAGGCTGAATGTTTTGCCAGTCCTGGCATCAACAAGATTTTTCCAGCCATTGCAACAACAAACCCCGCACCAGAACAAATTTTGATATCACGAACCGTGATTTCAAAATCACTTGGTGCACCAATCAAGTCCTTGTTATCTGAAAAACTATATTGAGTTTTCGCAATGATAACTGGAAGTTTCCCCATTTCGTTTTTTTCCAAAACTTCGAGCATTGATTGAGCCTTGTCTTCAAAAACAACAGACTTTGCCCCATAAATATTTTGGGCAACCTTTTGAATTTTTGTTTTTACAGGGTCTTTCAGATTATAGGCGAATGTCATTTCATGTTTTTTGTTGCATCTTTGCACCACCACTTTGGCAAGATCCGTTGCCCCCTCTGCTCCTTTCGAAAAACCTTCAGTCACAACGGCAACTTCTCCAAGGCTTGCAACCATATCTTTCAATCTTTCAATTTCTTCGTCTGTATCAGAGAGAAATTTATTGATTGCAACAACAACTGGCAAACCATATACATTTTTTATGTTGTTGACGTGTCTTTCAAGGTTCAAAAAACCTTTTTCAAGCGCCAACATATTTTCACTCGCGAGATTTTCTTTTGACTCTCCTCCGTGCAATTTGAGAGCCTTTATGGTTGCAACAATCACAACCACAGAAGGAACAAGTCCGTTTGTTTGGCATTTAAGATCCAAAAACTTTTCAGCGCCAAGATCAGCCCCAAATCCCGCTTCTGTTACAACAAAGTCAGCAAGAGACAGTGCGGTTTTTGTGGCAATCACACTGTTGCAACCATGAGCAATGTTTGCAAAAGGCCCAGCATGAACAATTGCCGGAGTTCCAATGAGTGTTTGTACAAGGTTTGGCTTGATCGCATTTTTGAGAAGAATCGTCATTGCGTCTTGAACTTTAAAATCCCTTGCAAAAATCAATTTCCCAGTCTTTGATTTTCCAACAAGAATATTTCCCAGTCTGTTTTTGAGATCTGCCAAATCTTTTGCAAGCGCCAATATGGCCATTACTTCACTTGCACTCGTGATCGTGAAACCATCTTTTCTTCCACTCGCAAGTTCAATGTTTTTGAGCGCCCTATCATTCAAATCCACACATCTTTGAAAATAAACCTCATCAATGTCAAGTTCATTGCCTTGATGAATGTGATTATCAATCACACTTGAAAGCAAATTGTTTGCACTGGTTATCGCATGAAAATCTCCAGAAAAATGCAAGTTTATGTCTTCCATTGGTACAATTTGAGAGAATCCCCCACCAGTTGCACCGCCTTTGATCCCAAACACAGGCCCAAGTGATGGCTCACGGAGAGCCAAACAAGTTTTTTGTTTCAAGCACTTTGACAGAGCATCAGCAAGACCAATTGAAACGGTTGTTTTCCCCTCTCCAGAAGCGGTTGGATTGATTGCAGTAACAAGGATCAATTCCCCTTGCTTTTTGCTTTTGATGCCATCAGCGTTGATCTTTGCAATTGTTTTTCCATATTGCTCAAAATCATTACGCCCAAGTCCAAGTTTTTTTGCAATTTTTTCAATACTTGCAATTTTGGTGTTTCTTGCAATTTCAATATCAGTGAGCATCTTTGTTCCTCCCCGTGAAATAATTTCGAATTTTGGTGTACCACCGATCTTCCTTTTTGAGTGCAATTTGTTCATAAATTGCAGTGAACAAAAATACGAACACTCCAAGCAAAGTAATGATAAAATATGAAGTGAGCCAAGGCTGACTTGAAAGAGGTCCCTGATTCAAATACATCGCATTGACATCAGTCCGTCCAATGATTTTGAATAGTAAATTCAATATAAACCCGTCATAAACACAAATCATCACACCTGTCACAAATGAAAAAGTATTTCTAACCCGAATTCTTACATAGCCACCAACACCGAGCCACAAACATCCAGCGAGCAAGAACGTGTGACTGAGCAAACTTTTGAAAACTACAAAATTTGATAGATCTGGGTTCGCGTTATAAAACTCCGAAAACAAAGTAGCAATGATTGCTCCAAAAGTTCCAGCATAAAGCAAATATTCAGACAAAATTTGAAACCATTTGCATTTTTTGTTCATGAATGCAACAATCACCAAAATCCACATGTTCAAGTTGCAGAAAAAAACAGGAAACAAAATTGTCGATCCCACAAGAGCAAAACCTTTTGTAAAATAATCATACCACACAGAACTGATATGAACAAGAAAAGTCAGTGATGCAAAAACCTTGAGCCAAATATCTTTTGAACTTTGATTTTTGAGTAAAGTCAAAAGTGCCAAAAGAATTGCAACCAATGCAAAAGAGATGACTATATAAAGCACAATCGGTGTATCAAAAATCATTTGAGGCTCTCCTTTTTATTATTATAACACAATATAGGTGTTGATAAAAATAAATAATAGTAAATAGTAAACAAAAAAGCATCTTCCATTCATGGAAGATGCTCAATAAATTTTAATTCCAAAGTTGCCTTGGGTACACTCCATTTTGAGTTTGAGATTCAATATAATCCACAAGTTCTTGCTTGTCTTCTTTGTATGTAACACCATACCACTTTGCAGAAGTTGAAATCGAAATAAGATTTGCCATGTCTTTGTCCATCATTTCCGTGATTACCGTTGGAATCAAATATTCCGCTTTCATCATGTTGTCTTTGTTTTCTTCAAAGAAATCCAGAAACCTCTTGTTCAAATATGGAAACAAATTTGAGTTCAAAGCAAACATATTCATCGAAACAGGATTGTCAAATTCAAGATCAAAACCAGCATCACCCGAAAGTGGTTCAGCCTTGATGACTCCGTCAAAAGTGTCCACGCTTGATTCCACAATTTGCTTTATGGCACCATCTTTAACGATGCAAATCCCACGTTTTGCCGCTCCATTTTTACTGAGAGATTCACCAATCTTGTACACAACACATCCAAAATCTTTTGGGTTGTCACAACTTGCCAAAAAGTCATGCAACACTTTGAATGCATCTCTGCCATAAAAATCGTCAGCATTGATGATTGCAAATTTGTCTGACACAACACCATTCAAGCAATAAATCGCGTGCCCAGTACCAAGTGGTTTTAGGCGTTCTGGTGGAACAACTGCACCTTCTGGGATTTTTTTCATGTCTTGAAAAACATATTCAACCTTGATTTTCGATTCAATACGCTTTCCGACTGTTTCTCTGAAAAGATCGAGATTTTCTTCCTTGATGATGAACACCACACGATCAAATCCCGCTTGTATTGCATCATATATTGAATAGTCAAGAATAAACTCTCCATTTTGATTGATTGGCTCTACTTGTTTGAGCCCGCCAAATCTACTACCCATTCCAGCAGCCATTATTACCAAATCCATAAAACCCCCCCCATATTTTATTTAAAAATTTTAAAACTTGAGCAAACTGAATAATTTTTGATTATCAACAGCAAGCAAGAAAATTCCAAGTTTTGGACCTTGTTTTTCGCCAAGGAGCAAGTTGTAGAGAATTTCAAAAAATCTTTTTTGAACTTTCTTCAAATCTTGAGGTTCAAGATTCAAGTACTTCACCACGCCATAAAGTTCTGTCATGAGTTCGTCGCTATTCGCATAGTTCTTTTCAAGAAGTTCAACGGTTTTTGCAACCCACATTCTTTCGTCTGAATCAAGAGTAGCAAAGAACTCATCATTTCTTGAAGCAAGCAAGTTTACTTGATACTCTTTCCCATAATTTTCAACCCAATACTTTGCTTTTTCAAGTCTTTCTTTGTAGTACTTTGAATTGATATCTGTGTTTTCTCTCGCCATCAAAGAACCGAGCATTTCTTCATTGAAGTTTACAATTGGAAGGAATGTTGCAAGATATGAGAAGTTCGGATAATTCAAGTATTCTTCAGTCACTCCAGTAAAATCCAAAATCTCCTTGTTTCCTGGATCAATTCTGTTTTCAAAAAGCATTTTCACATAACGATCAAATTCGCTATAATATCTAATCACGTCATTGTCAAAAGCGAGGTTGAAGTTTTGCATTGGTTTGTATTTGGCATAGAACCACAAAATCATGTGCTTGTCATAAACCTTCAAAAGATCCGTGAGAGTCAAAACGTTTCCAGTTGAAGAACTCATTTTTGCTCCACCACCCTTGATACCAATGAAATTGTATGGTTCATAAACCGGTGGCTCAAAACCAAAAATTTCTCTTGAGATTCGTGTTGCAACATCCTTGCTTCCGTTTGCAGTTGAATGATCCATACCGCCTGACTCAAACACAACATTTTCTGCTTGCCATCTCATTGGCCAGTCAACTTTCCATTGAAGTTTGTAATTGAAGTGTTTGAAGAGATTGATTGTTTCCTCATGTCCACAACCGCATCGATATCTCACATCACCAGTTTTCTCATCATAAGACAAAATTTCTTTTGTTTCCTTTTTGCAACTATCACAATATATGCTGATTGGATAATAATTGTCCCTTTCACCATCTTCAGCCTCTTGAGTTCTGAAAGAATCAATGATATCAAAAATCTCTCCACGCTTGTCCATGGCAAGTTTCACTTTTTCAGCATATCTTCCGCTTCTGTATTCTCTTGCTTGATAGATACATTCAACCTCGATGCCAACCTGCTTGAGTTCGCCCAAAAATCTTTTTTCAAAATATTCAGCATAACTTTCACCAGCAGAAAAAGGACTTGGAATATCAACATAAGGCATTCCAATATATTTTGAATATTCAGCAGGAATATTTCCTGGAACCTTTCTGAATCTATCAAATTCATCAATTGAAAGAATAAATCTCACCTTTTTGCCACGACTTGCAAGAGCACGCGCCACAAGATATGGTGTCACAATCTCCCTGAAGTTTCCAATGTGCACAAATCCAGAAGGACTCACTCCTGAAGCCACGGTATAAACCTCTTCATTTGGTCTTTCCTTGATTATTCTGTCAGCAAATTCATAAGCCCACATAATTAAAAATCTCCTAATAAATAAATATATACATAATATATAATCTTTTGTTGTGTTTGTCAACCATTACCCCACTTTTCATGTTTATTGTGTTCAATTTTGCTTGTATAGTCTGAGCATTTTGTGCTATAGTGAAATCAAAAGTTTTAATGGAGATAAAAAATGGCTTTTGAATATAATATTGAAAACAATTTCAATGACACAAAACCCCGAACCTGCATGATCACTTGTCACACTCTTGCGACAGTTGTGTCATTGCTTTCATCAACATTTTTGGTGGCAAACATTTACAGCAATACTGGCAGTGTATATGATTACATATTCAATGTCGGTGTCTACAACATTTTCACATATCTTTCAATGCTTTTTGTTTATCTCCCAATTAGTTATTTGGTGGACAGAACAAACAGAGTTTGGTTCTACAGGCTTGGATTATTGCTTCGAGCATCACTCGTTATCTTGTTTGCTTGCTTTGGCGGACAAATGGCTGGACTCACAATTCTCGCTGGTTGCATGCATGGCTCATCTGATGCTGTATACTACGCAAGTTACAACGTTCTCAAGGAAGAGATGGTCAGTCGCAAGAAAATGGGCAACTACGCTTCACTCACTTACATGATCGGAAAAGTTGTTGAAATCGTTTGTCCAATCACTATTGGCGCAATCATTGAAGCATCATCATTCTCAACCGTTGCACTGATTGTCCTCGGTATCTGTGCAATTCAAATCGTTATTTCATTTGGTATCAAGGCCGAAAGACCAAAGAATAGTTCATTCAGCCTCAAAAAATTCTTTGCCACAATCAAAGAAAATCCTTCAGCAAAAAACAAATTGAAACTTATTTACCTCTTTAGTTTTGTGTTCAGTACAAGCACCCTCATTGGCATGCTCGTCAACATTTGCACGATGATTGAATATGGCTCAAGTTTCAGTTTGGGAGCAATGACCAGTGCAATCTCAATCGCTGCAATCTTTTCAATGTTTCTCTTTGACAGACTCTCAAAACCAGGGAAACGCGGGGGCTTCTTTGTTGCCTGTGCAGTACTCCTCATTGCATCTTCAATATTTATGCTCATTGATTTCAGTCGTTTATCAATCATTATCTTCAACTTTCTCACCGCATCAACTGGCATTATCTACAAAGTTAGTTTTGACAGATACCGCAATGGCATTTTGAAAGAAGAAGGCTTGTACAGTGAAATTTCAGAACACCAAACAATCGTTGAATCCGTGCTGAATATAGCAAGAATTACTGTGTTTGGTTTGATGATGCTTGTGTCGCTTTTCAAAAGTATGATAGCATTTGAAATCTTCATTATTTTTGCAATTCTTGGTATTTCAACATTGTTTATCTTGCTCCTGATTTACGAAAAGAAATACATCAGTAAATCGCAATTATAGCAATAACAAAAACCGAACAAAAAAATACCCGCACTTTTATGTGACGGGCATTTTTATTTTTTTGAAATTATTCTGCAACTTCCTGCTTTTCCTCGGTGTTTGTTTCTGATTGTTCTGTAACTTCTTTTTGTTTTTGAACCGCGGTATCACATGAGTTTCTATAAACCACAAATCTTGTAAACAAATATTCAAGTACAAAATTTGCAATCATTGTCAAAGCAAGAACCAAAAAGTCATTCATTCCATTTGCTGCAGCGAGATTGCCAAGAATTGTTGAAACTGGAGTGAATACTGCATAAAACGCAAGAACCAAAAGCATTGCTATCTTCACATTGCTTGCTGACTTGAAGGTATACTTTCTGTTGATTGTGAAATTCCAAATGATCGACAAAAGCAAACTTGGGAGATACGCAAGCCAATAGTTGTGTGGGATCACAAGTTCCAAAATTGAAAATGATCCGATTTGAATGAGTCCCGCACTGATTGAAATAATCAAAAACTTGAGAGATCTCAACAGTTCTTTTTTCTTGTTACTTTGTTCCATAAATTCGCCTCACTTTAAATATCTTTCTTCCAGCATCTGCGACGCCTGTGTTGTCTTGTCTCAAAACTTTTCCAAAGACTCAAAACATGATGATTTGTCTCAAGTTCTGGGCCAGTTTCACAGTGGTGAATACCATTGTCCACACACATCTTCACAATTTGGTTCATGATCATTGCAGGCAAGCCTTGTTTTTGAAGTTCAGGCTCAACTCCAATGAAGAACATTTCAAGTACATCATTTTTGCCATTCAATGCTTTGAGCATTCTGAACATACCAAAAGGCAACATTCTGCCGTTTGATTTTTTGAGTGCTTTTGCAATTGATGGAACAAGCACAGCAAACGCAACAATCTTTCCATCTTTTTTGATTGAACAAATATATTTCATATTCACAAGTGGAATATAATCCTTGATTGACTTGTCAATGATTCCCTCTGTGAGAGGAACAGTTCCAAAAAGTCTTGAGAACGCAACATCAATCACTTTGAACGCTGCATAAGCATCTTTTTTGAGAACTTTTCGATTGTTGTACGTCACAAGTTCATACCCATGTTTTTCTTGCAAAAACTTGCTCATTTTTTCGAGTCTTTCGTCATATTTACTTGGGGACATAACTTGATACTCAATCCAGTCAACTTCTTTTTCAAGTCCAAGTTTCTCCATGTGATCAATGTAATATGGGTGATTGTAGAACGTAATTGACATGTTGAGTTCGTCAAATCCCTCGACAAGCATTCCCTCATGATCAAGATCCGTAAAACCAATTGGTCCAATAACCTTTGTGAATCCTCTTTCTTTGCCCCACTTCACTGCTTCATCAAAAAGGGCTTTTGAAACTTCGTAGTCATCAATAAAGTCAAATCTTGTGAACCTCAAATTGTTTGTACCCCATTTTTCGTTCGCGGCATTGTTGATGAGAGCACCAATTCTTCCCACAATTTTGCCATCTTTGTAAGCAAGAAACAATTTTGTTTCACAAAAATCATATGCAGGGTTTTTGCTTTTTGTGAATGTTGCGAGTTCATCAATCATCAAAAACGGAACATATGCTGGTACATCTTTGTATAATTTGTTTGGGAAATCAACCCATCTTTTCAAATCTTTTTTGTTTTTTACTTCTCTTATTTCAATACTCATAAAAATATTTTCCTTGCCCATTATTTTTATCATTATACCATACACATAACAAAAATCACAAATTTATTTACCCCAAAAACTTATGGAATTTATTTTTTTTATCAAATTTAAATAAAATTAGCCAATAATTTGCCAACAAACTCAATTTTTTGCTATTATAAACAAGGAGGAAATATTATGATTACAATTTTAAATGCTGGAAATTACAAAGTTGCAGATGGCCTAATACTCACCACACTTTCTCTCGCAAAACACACAAAAGAGCCAATTTGCATGAAATGTTTGACAATGGATCTTCAAGATATTGATCCATCATACAAACCAATCACAAATGAATGTGCAGAGTATGTTGACAAAATACTCAAAACCGCAAACAAAGAAAGCCATATGGAATTAATCGATGCAACACAAATTTTCAAAACTGTCCTTGGCGACAATTCAAACATGAAAACTATTTGCACGCCATATACCCTTCTTCGCTTGCTTGCTGATAAAATTGACCTGCCGGACAAATATATTTATCTCGACACAGACGTCCTTGTCAACCGAGATATTGCCTTGCTGTTCAATCAGGACATTGATGGTTTTGAACTTGGAGTTGTGAGAGATGCTTACAGAATTAGCAAAACATATTTTAATGCTGGAGTAATGCTCGTTAATCACAAAGAATGCTTGAAAACAGGACTTTATGAAAAAGCAAGATATTTAATCGAACACAAAAAGATGTTATATGCTGACCAAGACGCACTCAACAAATCATGCACAAAGCGAAAAATGCTCCCACTGATATTTAATGCAAAAGACAAATACTACCCTGAAATTGTGGTGCATCATTTCTGCAATGTGAGAAAGAAAAACAATTGGTTCCACCGCATCAAACCATGGCACGTGGATCTCGTCAAAACCAGAATGTCTGCATACAATGACATTTTGGACGATTATGTCGCACGAAAAAATCAACCAGACTGGCCAAACAAATAGAGAAAAAAACAAGGTTCAGAAACCTTGTTTTTTTGTTGCATCAAAACCTTTATTTGAAACACTCTTTCAAAAATTCAATTCTTCTGCGCATACTTTCAAGCGTGATTGAACTGTCTTCCACCATGTCATAGCCATGCATGGTTTCTTTTGTGTTGTTCAAATCAACATCAACACCAGCGAGTCTGAGCGCCCTTGCAAAGAGCCTTGCCTCATCTCTCAAACAATCAAACTCCGCAGTTTCAATATATGTTGGAGGATATTTTGAACAATCTTCAATATTCATTGGAGATATGTACCTTTCATACTTGTCTTCGTCTGCTCCAAGATACATTTCTTGATACTTTTTGCAGTCCACACTGTTGCAAAGAGGCGTGTCATCAAACATTTTCATTGATGTTGTTTCAAGTCCAGTATTGATCGCTGGATATATGAGCATCTGCCCAATCGGTTGTTGGATTTTTTCGTCCATCGTCTTCATGCAAAGAACACTTGCAAGATTTCCTCCAGCACTGTCTCCACCCACAACAATTTTCTTTTTGTCAAAGCCATAGTCCTTTGCGTTGTCCAAGATCCATTTATAGGCATCAAAACACGCATTGACAGCCACTGGATATTTGTTCTTTGGAGCAAGTGGGTAATCAACGTAAAGCACTTTGCAATTTGCTCCAAGCGCATATCTCTTTGCATTGTTGTAGTGATGCGGTGCCCCCGGCAAAACAAACCCTCCACCATGCATATACAAAAGACAAGGTGCTTTTTCGCCAATAACTTTTGGTGAATACAATACTGCCTTCATTTGCTTGCCGTCGCCATATGAAATTTTGAATTTTTTTGCATCACAAGTATCATCTGATTTTGCTTTTGTGTAACAAAGCCCCATAACCTTTTGAAAAAAACTCAAAACCATTTTGTTCTCTAGTGGTGGATTAAAATTTCTCCATTTCTCAAAATCTTCATGGATGTTATACTCTTTTCTCTTCTTTTTCAATTTTCTTATCTCCAAAAATAGTGTGCGTTTTTTGTGTCATTTTTATACATAAAAAACATATTATTTACAAATTACCAATTTTTTCAACCCCTTTCGCAACACACTCATATGCTTTTTCTAGAAGTTTCACAAATTGTTCTGGCAATTTTGTTTTTGCTTTTTGTACCAACTCCAGTGGTAATCCATATGTTGCCTCAGCAATGCCACCAACTATGCAAGCATTTGTGTCTGTATCTCCCCCAAAAGATATACAAAGTCTTAGTGCATCTTCAAAATTTGTTGAATGGTACCATGAATACAAACAAACATCAATAGTATCCTCACATGTATAATTGAATTTTGTAATCTCTGGTTTTTGAATTTTAAGTTTCAGTTTTTTAACTGCTTGATCCTTGGATAATCCTTGCCTCAAATAAAAAATCAAGAGGGCAATAGTTTCTGCAAATTTGAGCGACAACTCTGAATTATGAGATGGGATCGTGGCAAGTTTCGCATTATTTTTAACGTCTTCTTCCGTATTAAACAAAAATCCAACAGGGGAAATCCTCATCATGGCTCCATTCCCCAAACTTGTTCCAACTGAATCACCTTTTACCCAATCAAGAAATACTGGCGAAAACATTTTTTTGAAATAAACTCGATCTTTGGGTATTGCATCTTCATACAAAATAGCATATGCTTTCAACTTTTCTTCATAACATCTCCCAGATAAAATCGCATCAACTATGGCCATAGTTAGGATTGTATCATCACTGAAAAAAGCATCATCTTCAATAATTTTCTGAATTGAAACAGGCTTTGTATTTTTGACTTGACCAAACTCATAAATCGATCCAGCAAGATCACCAATAATCGCTCCCAACATTAGCCATTATCTCCTTGTTTATATATGTAATAACAAAAAAATAAGATAAAAGTCAAACACTAATGAAACTTTTTTTAAATTTTTCAATAAGAGTTAACTGGAAACAAAGAGCACATCAAAAATCATGATGTGCTCTTCTCTTTCAAATTTATTATATACCCCATTCTTCTTGTATTCTTTTTTTTCGATCATTCGCTATGTGCCAAATTTCATAATACAGATTTTTATTGTTTGGATAATTGCTCAAAATATATTTCAATTGTTCTCTTGTTGGGTATACTGCCATATCTTCGGCAGAAAAACTCGCAACCAACGATTTGTTTCCATCTTCTTGAAATAGGTAATTGATCCTGATCCAACCATTGTTCTCAAGAACAGTCTCTCTCAATCCATGAACATATTGGGCTTGCAACTTATGGTGATATGCTTCACAACCAAAAAATACACCATCAGGCGAAAGCCAACCTGTTCGATACTTATCGTTCAAAATAATTGTTTGTCGCCAATCCAAATCTTCCTTTTGGCTTGCTTGCACACGCTCAAACTCACTTATGTCAACACAAAGTTCTTCATCAAGGTCAACATCAACAACGTGAGTCTTGTTCATTGGTGTTGTTGAATCATATTCATACCAAAAGTCAGAAATCTTAACAAAATGTTTCACATTACTCTCCTTGTTATCATTATATTGCAAACATCAAAAATAATGATTACCTCTGACTTTCTTCTGGTGTGAGTTCAAGATTTTTTGCAAACTCATTTGGATACCTGCGCACAAGACTGGTTCTTGTTCTTTGTTCCCACAAATCTCCAGTATTCACATAACCATTGTCAAACTCATCAACCTCTTCATACTCATTCCCAAGTTCTTTGAGAACAGACTCTGCAGAATAAATGCTTTTGTGCCACTCCGAATTATCATTGTCATACCAAAAAACATTGCCCGTGAGAGTATTGATCACGTCCAAAACCCCCGCTGTCTCTGCAGGAAGTCCACACTCTGCCGGATGGTAACTCACAAAGTACCTCACCCCATATGGTTTCATTTTCTTGATTCTCCTATAATGTTTTTAGTATAGCACAAAACAAAAAAAAATCAAGATTAATCACTCCACCATTTTTTCCATATAGTGAATTAATTTTTCAAAATTCTTTTTATCCATATCGTTCAAATCTTTGTGATGAATTTTTTGCAGATCGTCAAGAGATAATTCCGTTTTGATATACTTTCTATCGTTTTTTGAAAATTCACCATCAATACCAAATGCCGAAGAACCATCAATTGAAACAAATTCACAGATATAAAAGAAATCAATAACCCTAGACTTGAAATCTACACCATTCAAATTCATGTTTACCGTGTAATATAATTTACCGAGATTCTTTAATGGCTTAACAATAATTCCATATTCCTCAAAAGCTTCTCTTTTTGCTGTTTCGCGAATTGTTTCTCCAGGATCAACAGTTCCACCAGGGAGCAAAAAATGTACTCTTCCGTCATTATACTCAATTTTGATCACCAAAAGCCTGCCATCTTTCACCACAATTGCACGAGCCTTTCGAACAAACTTATTCTGCTTCAAAAGTTCATACGCAGAAAAAACTTTGTTGCTTACATATTGATTGTTGTCCACAAAACTTCTCCCATTGTTAATAATTTCACTACAAACAAAAAACAATGTCAAAATTTTATTGTTTAGTGTGTGTTTTTATTTTATACTGTTGCTTTTTATAGAATAAAAAGAAAATCCAAAATGCTATTAGTGAAATGGCAAAACCACATATTGCAAGAGTGGTAAATACGTTCAAACAAATCAAGACGATGTATGCAACACCAAACACAGCACAAACAATGAGTTCAATCAAATTAGTGATCATATTCCTTTTGATATAAATATAAGTTTCAACTGGCCAATTCAAAGATCTCCCTTCGCTAACATATCCAGTTGGTTCGTAATGATCACCAAGAAAAAATAACCCCACTGCGTATGAGATGACGTGTACGGACAAAAACAAACAAAACTCAAACAACAAGAGCATTGCTCCAAGCATATCAACACCAACGAAAATAACCACAATTATTGGAGATATCGTCAAAGCAAGCGACATCAAAGCAAAAAGAGAAAACCCCAAAACCTTGCCAATCATACCCAACGTTTTTTCATATTTATTCATTGTTTCACCTCCATATATATTTCATATTAACATATCATTTATTACTTCGCAACAAAAAAACAAGGGGTAAACCCTTGCTCCATTGTTTTTGAGGAAAAGTTTTGACCTCAACTGATCACTCAATCACAATAAAACGATTGAAATTATATATTCTTTTCGAACAATCATTTTCCCAGAAGACTTTCTTAAAGCAATTAAGTTTTCTTTATTTTTAGAATCAAATTCTATCTCTACATATTCATTATCAATATTAATTATTTCCCCAATAACAGTATTTGGAACTGCACCTCCTGCCCCCCCAGTTGGAAAAGGCAATTTTAATTTGTGCTTCTTGATTTAAATATTTTTCTATCATAACTTCTCCTTTAAATTTAAAATACCCAACTAAACCTATTTGTTCAGTTGGGTACATTTTGGCGGGATAGTGGTAATTCTCACCCTCGCCAAATTAAGTAAATATAAGACTTAAAACGGTGTGCGAACGCAGTTCTGACTGGTAGAGCGATTATTGCACAAAACGAAAACATTAATTTAAATATTATAAAACAATATGGATTGTTCTAACAGGTTTTTTGTTAACGTGTATTAAAAGTTCAAATGATTTTTCTTCTGTAGTAAAAGGTGTTTCAAATATGATTTGATAGTTTACAGACATTTGAGGCGCGACATCTTTTGTTCCCATTCTGTTATGTGCATAAACATAATCAGTAGGCTCGTAAATTGCTTCAGGTTCTTTAAGTTTTAATTTTAACATAGACAACTTAGGACTATATTCTGTTTTTCCACCATTGAAAACTATTAATTCTATTCTAATAAAATTATTGTTAGTGGTAATATCTCCACCCAGAGTAGTAGGAATAGATTTATCATTTCTACATTCATTTATTTTCCAACTTATATTTTCATAAGTCGCAGTTTCACCTATTTGTATTTCTGCGACCAAAGAATTTCCATCATCATATCCAACATTCTCAAATAATGAACATCCAGTTAAACAAAATACAAATATAAAACATAGAACAGAAATACAGATACATTTTTTCATTTTTTACTCCTATTAATTAAAAGTTAAATACATTATAACACACATAATTGAATTTTGTATCAACATGTCAAAAGTTTTTTAAATTTCTTAAACTTGGTATGATAATTGCAGGAATGCCTTTTAGACAAAAATAAAAGAACTGCGTGTGCGAACGCAGTTCCGATTGGCGGAGGCTTAGGGATTACGCGTGTTTTACACGCTGAACCCTGAGTTCAACAAATATTTTTATCACTATTATTATTTCCCCGTTTT
>JAZRDJ010000010.1:0-3028 GCA_045660245.1 Clostridia bacterium
GCCTCCGACTTCAATGGTCAAATCATCAATTAACGCTATATTTTTGATCGATAAACTAGATAACATAATTTTGTCCTCAAAAAAAATTTTATTCTACAGGAAAAGGTTTTTCCTTTATTTCATCAAGTTCTTTTTTGATAACACTTACTTTTGCCTCAACATTTTTGAGTGTCTCAAAACACACTTTTGATAGTTTTGTGCTTTCTTCAAACAACTTCACAGCCTCATCAAGAGAAACCGATTCACTTGACAACTTTTGTGAAATTTCTTCCAACCCTTTGATTGCTTCTTCATATGTCATGGTTGTATATCTCCTTCAACGTTTTTAACTTCTGCATTAATTTTCCCATCAATCAACTCAATCTGAACAAACTCACCAGCACAAACATCGTTGACGCTCTTGAGTGATTTTCCATTTGCAGACACTCTTGAATATCCTCTTTGCAGAACTTTTAGAGGATTGTTTTGTTCAATGACTGACACCAACTTGTCTAATTTATGATTTTCTCGAGTGAGCAAATTGTTCATTGTCTGTTCATTTTTCATATAAATGTTCAAAACAGAATTCTTGTTTGTCAAGATCATGTTTTCGACTGAAGATAAAGCCGACAACACTTTGAGTTCAACATTCATTTTTTCAGTCTGCAGTTTTTTGTTCATGAAATACTCACATGAAAGCATTGCTTCACGAACCCTATTGACTTCTTCAAAAAAATCAAAGAAAGCCACTTCTCCAGCCACTGATGGCGTTGGTGCTCTGAAGTCCGCTGCAAAGTCAAGAAGTGAAAAATCTGTTTCATGACCAACCGCTGAGATTATCGGCAACCCGCATTCAAAAGCGGCTCTTGCGACTTTTTCCGTATTAAATGGTGCGAGATCTTCAAACGATCCACCACCACGAGCCACTATTATCACATCAACAGGAAATTCTTCTGAAAAGAACTTGATCCCTTTCACAACATCATCTTCAGCATTCAAACCTTGAACCTTTGATGGAAAAACATAAACAGTGGTATATGGATTTTTCTTTGCTCTCACGTGCAAAATATCTCTGATGACAGCACCTGTTTCACTGGTTACCACACCAATCTTTGTTGGGTACTTTGGTATTTGTTTTTTGAATCGCTCATCAAAGACACCCTCTTTTTCAAGTTTATCTTTGAGTTCCAAATATTTTTTGTAAAGTTCACCCATGCCATAGGCTTCAATCTTGTTTGCAACAAAAGTCAATCTGCCGAGTTTAATATGATAGTTCAATCTTCCAGTAATCATGACTTGATCGCCATTCTTGAAAGAGTTCGAATACTCACCGAACTTTATGCACGAAAGTTGTGCACCTTCTTCCTTGATATCAAAATATGCATTGCCATTTGAAATCTTGAAATTTGAAATTTCACCATGCACACTCACATTTGAAATCAATTCTTCAGCATCAATGATCTGCTTGACATAAGTATTGAGTTGAGTAATTGTCAAAGTCAAATTTTGCATAACTTATACCACGCTTGCAAGAATCCCATTGATGAACTTGTTGCTTTTTTCCGTTGAATAAGCCTTCGCGAGGTTCAACGCCTCGTTGATGCTCACTTTGTTTGGAATTGAAGTCATATACTTGATCTCATACAAAGCAACAAGCAAAATAGCAAGATCCACTTTGAAAATACGATCAAAAGAAAAGCCAACAGACTTTTCCTTCACAATTCCACAAAGTTCATCAAAATGAGCAATCACCCCGTGATACACCTCTTGGATATATCCAGCCTCCTCAAAATTATCTTGGATATATTCTTGAACCAATTCATTGTTTTCTTCCTTGTTGAAAACATATTCAAAAATCAACTTGAATGCAATTTCTCTTGCAGCACTTCTACTCATAATTTTCCTTCCTCTATACAACATTTATCTTTCATTTTCAATACCCATGAATGTATTTTTTTCTGGTTGTTTCCTAATGATAATCTTTGGTGCATTTTTTCTGTCGAGCGATCTTTCAAAACCCCTAAACGTCGAATCTTCACCACTGGTTCTATTCACTTTGAATCCTTCAATAATTTTTGGTTTGTCGTGTTGCTTTGGTGGCTTTGAAACCAACTCTTTCTTTGGCTTTGTATCCAAAACCCCAGACAAAAGCATGAGTTCCTTGAAGAACGTTGAGTTTTGTTTGATTTTCACTGCTGACACCTTGTCCGTCTTGATTGGCTTTGATCCTTTGCCCAGTTTAACTTGTGGTGTCTTTGTGGCTGAAGGTTTCTTTTGCTCCTTCTTTTTGGCAGCAATAACTTTGGTGATTGCTTTTGCTTTGTTTTCGTCACCAGATGCATTTGCTTCTTTCAACTTCTGTTCGAGCATTTGCTTCAAGAGCAACTCTTCTTTTTCTTGCTGAGTCAAAACTCTTTTGAGTACGCTGGTCATTTTCTTTGGTTTTATGAATCCATTCACTCTGTTTTTAATCGAAAGAAAGGTTGGAATTTCCTTTCCATTTTTATCAAACCTCGGAACAATTCCCAAGATCTCATAAATTGTCTTGATTCTGTCGCCATTGTCATCATAAAGTACTTCCAAATCAAGCAACTCATAGATGTTTTTGATTTTTCCATTTTCATCATAAATGACTGGAATACCAGCCAAATTGTAGAGATTGATCAAATCCTCATCAGTTGGAACAATTTTTGAAATTTCAGCAGTCTTGACCTTCTCAATCTGTTTTTTCTTGTGTTTCACAAAAAGAATAACAACTGCAACAAGACAAGCAACAGAAACACCGAGAAGGATCAAAAATGGAACCAAAGAAACAACAGACACAGCAAACAAAATCACTGATACCACAAACATTGTGGCAACAGCAACAAATGATAAGTCGGATCGTAGCCATGTCGTTCTGTGAGCCAAGGAGTTGTTCCATGGAGTTGTCTTCCTAAGACCGCTTGGCCTCCGACTTAGAAGGATCAAAAATGGAACCAAAGAAACAACAGACACAGCAAACAAAATCACTGATACCACAAACATTGTGGCAACAGCAACAAATGAT
>JAZRDJ010000011.1:0-17656 GCA_045660245.1 Clostridia bacterium
AATATAAAAGTATAAGGAGAATTTTTAACTATGGCTGAAAATCAAGAAGCAATTGATTTGGTATTTATGACTTTGTCTGAGGATTTGGAAAAGGCTATTTCACACCTCAAAAGTGAATTGTTGTCTATTCGTGCAGGACGTGCAAATCCGCATATTTTGGATAAAATCACAGTAGACTATTATGGAACACAAACACCTCTTGCGCATGTTTCAAACATTTCTGTGCAAGATGCAAGAATGCTTGTGATTGCGCCTTGGGATATTTCACTTGTGAAAGAAATCAACAAGGCGATTGTCGCATCTGACATCGGAATCACACCATCAGATGACGGAAGAGTGATCAGACTTTCTTTCCCAGCGCTCACAGAAGAGAGAAGAAAAGAACTCGTGAAGAGCACAAGAAAGATTGCTGAAGATTCAAAAGTTATTTGCAGAAACGCTCGTCGTGACGCGATTGAAGAATTCAGAAAGATGAAAAAGGATTCTCAAGTGACTGAAGACGAACTCGCTGGATACGAGAAAGATGTTCAAAAAGAACTTGACTCTGCAACTGCAAAGATTGACGCTTTGATGGACGAAAAAGAAAAGGAAATCATGCAGGTATAGTTTGCTCTATGACAGATTTTCAAAAATATCGTGGAACAAAAGTAGAAAAAACAAAAAAAGAACTTGAAGAATGCGGATTTGTGGTTCATGTTGAAGAAAATTTTGAAAAAGGCGACAATTTCCCTGAAAAGTTGGTCGTTGATATCAAAATTATTGGAGATCGTGAAATCAAAATTATTGCTGGCGCATTCAAGTTTTTGTCTTGAATATTGGAGATTATCATGAGGCTTTTTGGCAGAAAAAAGAAAAAAGAAAATAGCAAGGTTCTTGATATGAGCAGAATTCCGGCTCATATTGCTTTCATATGTGATGGAAACGGGAGATGGGCAACAAGGCGTGGGCTTCCGAGATTTGAGGGGCACAAGGCTGGTGTCGATGCTCTCAAAAAAGTGATCAAGCGTTGCAGTGAACTGGGTGTCAAGGTGACGTCATTCTACTGTTTTTCAACAGAGAACTTTTCAAGGCCGGAAGCCGAAGTTAATTATCTATTTGGGCTTTTCAGAAAACTCAAAGAGTTTTCAAGTGAATGTGTGAAAAATGGAATAAAAATCAGAGTAATGGGAGACACAGAACTGTTCCCAAGTGACATGCAGGACATTTTGAGTGAAATCGAAGAAAAAACACAAGAATGTGAAAAGATTATTGTCAACTTGGGGCTTGGTTATGGTGGAAGAAGAGAAATTGTTTCTGCTGTGAACAAAATTCTTGAAACTGGTGCAAAATCTGTGAGTGAAGAGGAATTTTCAAAATATCTATACACCGGAGAACTCGCGGATCCAGATCTCATTGTGAGAGCAAGTGGAGAGCAAAGGCTTTCGAACTTTATGCTTTTTCAAGCGGCATATTCTGAATTTTATTTCCCGGAAGTCCATTGGCCTGACTTTGACGAAAAAATGGTTGACGAGTGTGTGATTGCCTATCAATCAAGAAACAGGCGTTTTGGCAAAGTTTAAAATTTGTGAATTATGAAATAATTTTTGGAGACAAAGGGTATGCTTAAAAGAACAATAACAGGATTTTTTATTTTGGTGATACTTGCGGGCTTTGTTGCACTCCGTGAAGTGTCTGTGCTTTTCTTTGACGGGTTGGTGCTCGCACTTTTGTATGGCTCAATCATTGAAATGTGCAAGGCGAAGAAACTTTTTGAAAAGAAGTTTTTTGTTTCGGTACTATTGATGTACCCGGTTCCGCTTGCCTGCATTTATATTTTCTCAACCACTGTTATGCAATGTATACTTCTCCAAATACTCTTGGGGCTTCTTGTGTTTGCGCTTTGTATGTTTGCTGAACTTGTGCTTTCTGGTGCAAAAAATTCAGAGCCAGAAAAACAAGAGCAGAGCAACAATCTACTCGCTGGCACAGTGAGTGTGCTTTCACTCGTGCTTTATCCAACAACATTTGTCGGTACTCTCTTTGGAATAAACCACATTGGAATGAATATTGGTTACATTGGGATTATTTTGGTGTTTGCAATTTCAATGTGTACAGACACATTTGCTTATCTCTTTGGATCACTCATCAAGGGGCCAAGACTTGCTCCTGAAATTTCGCCAAAAAAGAGCATTTCGGGATTTCTGTTTGGTGCGCTTGGTGGGGTTGTTGCTGCTGGACTTTGTTTGTATCTCTTCCACTTTGCAGGGCTTTTGCCATCAGCAATTGTTGGAATGAGTGATTTGAATGCGGTGTTGCTGTTTGTCACTATTGGGCTTCTTGGGACATTCCTCACGCAATTTGGTGATCTCGTTGCTTCTGCAATCAAGAGAAAGACTGGAATCAAGGATTTTGGCTCAATTTTCCCTGGGCATGGTGGTTTCATGGACAGAATTGATGGTGCAATGTTCAACAGTTTGCTCGTGTTTGTTGTGTTTGCATTGTTCTTGTGTTAAAAATATTTTTTGTAAGGAGTTAAAATTTTGACAGTCGTTTATATTTTGATTGCGCTTTTGGTGCTTTTGTTGCTCATTACTGTTCATGAATTTGGGCATTATGTCACTGGCAAACTTTTGGGGTTCAAAATTAATGAATTTTCGATTGGATTTGGAAAGGCAATATACAAAAAAACAAAAAAGAATGGTGAAGTTTTTTCGGTGAGAATTGTTCCACTTGGCGGATTTTGTGCTTTTGAAGGTGAGGATGAAGAAAATCCAAGCCCAAGAGCGTTCAACAATCAAAAACCATGGAAGAGGATAATTGTTCTGGCTGGTGGTGTGCTCTTTAACTTTTTGTTTGGTGTTTTGACATCAGTGATATATTTGCTTTCAGCAGGTTTTGCTGTTCCAGAAGTCGCTTTTTTGACACCGGGAAGTTTGAATAGTGAATTTCAAGTTGGAGACAGAATTGTTGCTGTTGATGGGGTGAGCATTGAGGCATATCGTCAGATGTCAAGTTTGACAGGAAAATATGATTTGAATGAAAAGTTTTCTGTCACTGTTGAACGCAAAGTGGGAGATGTGTATGAACTGGTGACCATTGACAATGTTCAAAAATTCAAAAGTCCTGCATTTTTCTATGCTAGCAAAATATCAATAGATAAAAAAATATACAAAAACGTTGCAGGACAACCAGTTGAAATGTCCCTTGAAGATTTCAATGAATATCTACTTGGTATTGAGCCAGTAAAAAAAGATGATGGAAAATACGAAGAAATTTCTTTAAATAATGAAACGGTGAAGTTCTATAAATCAACAGATATGACTGCTGAAAATGCTTATACCACGGAAGAACTCAAAGATCTTGTTGGTGTTCAATTTTCAAGCGGAACAGTGTCGCTTGGTTTTGTGTATTCAAGTGCACAAAAGTCATATGGCTTTTTTGAAGCACTTTTAAAAGCGTGGCCTTTTAGTTTCTATATTGGTGGAACAATTCTCTCTGCGCTCGGTGGAATTTTCACTGGGACAACAACACTTGCTGACATGGGAGGAACATTCACTGCAATTGCTCAAATGGCTGAAGTGACAAGTTGGGGATTTAATCAATTTTTGATGCTCCTGCCACTTTTGTCTATCAATCTTGCTCTGTTCAATTTCTTGCCAATTCCTGCTCTTGATGGGGCAAGGGCGCTATTTGTTGGAATTGAAGCAGTGCGCGGAAAACCAATCAATCCAAAAGTCGAAGGTTGGATTCACACAATTGGGCTTTTTCTGTTGTTTGGGCTCGTGATTTTCCTTGATGGATATCAGTTGATTACAAAATTATTTTAGGGTGGAAAATGGATACAAAAGAAATAATCAATGCTCTCAATGAAAAAACAGGAAACAAATATTCTTTTGTTTTCAAAGATGCAACAGTTTCGCCATCAGACGGAAGTTGTTTGCTTGAATTATATTACAAAGATGGAGTGATTTTGAGTTTTGATGAAAGAAAGGAAAGCGCTGATTTCATCAGATCAAAGTTGCCATCAGGTTTTGAATACAAAGTCAAATTTATCAAAAACTTTGTTACAAAAGACACAATTATTCCAAAGATTGATGAGTTTTTTGCAAAAAATATGCCATCAGTTATCCATGAGGTTCAATCACTTGAAAAAACAGAAAGTGGTTTTTCGTTTGTACTTTCAATTGATGACAAGACCTATGAATATTTTTTGAACAAAGATGGAGAGAAAAAACTCAAAGAGTTTTTGGAAAAATCTTTTTTCATGAAGTTTGATTTTGAAACAAAAATGAAACAAATGAAAGAAGAAACCGAAGAACCAGTTGCTCTTGTGTTTGAAGAAAAAGAACAAAACATGGATGACAGAGTTATTGAAATTTCTGGAGTTGAAGTTTTGATTGGCGACGTAATTGAAGAAATGCCAAAATATATCAAAGACATTGCTGGCAAAGAAGCACAGGATATTTGTGTTTGTGGACAGGTGAAGTTCTTGAAAGAAAACTCGTATGAAAGAAAAAAGAAAGAATCAGCACCATCAAAAGATGGAGTTGATGAACTTCTTTCTGAGCCAAGTTTGAGATATTATTACAAATGGACACTTGAAGGTTTCACAGGAAGCATGAAGTGTGTGTATTTTTCAAACAAAAACACACTTGAGGCAATCAGGACTCTTGAAGATGGACAGGAAATTGTGGTTGTTGGAGATATTGAAAAAGACAAATTTGGTGATTCATATTCAATGAAAGTTAAGCGCATTTCAAAGTGTGTAAGACCTGATGGATTTGAAGAAAAAATTGACTACAAAACAGAAAATGCAGAGTACAAGTTTGTTTTCCCAGAGCGCATTGAAATCACGGCGCAAGTTGATTTGTTTGGTGCTCTTGAGGAAGTGATTCCACCATATCTTCAAACTCATGACGTGGTTGTTTTTGACTTTGAAACAACCGGTTTGAATGTTGGTGAAGGGCACAAGATTATTGAAATTGGTGCGGTCAAGATTGAGAATGGAAAGATCAAAGACCGATTCATGTGTATGATAGATCCTGAAATGCATATACCAGAAGAAAGTACAAAAATCCATGGTATTGTTGATGAAGATGTTCAGGGCGCTCCAAAAATTGAAGAAGCAATTCAAGATTTTTATAAATACACTCGAGGCTGTGTACTTTGTGGTCATAATATTGAATTCGATTTTGGATTTTTGAACAAATACGGAAAAGAATGTCGATATAATTTTGACAATGAACAATTGGATACTCTTGCACTCGCAAAAATGTATGTCAAGGGTGCAAAAAATTACAAACTTGGTACGCTTTGTGAAAAGTTTGGTATTGTTCTTGATAATGCTCATAGAGCGGTATATGACGCAAGGGCGACCGCTGAACTTTTGATTAAACTTGCAGAAAATATTGAAGCGTAATATTTTTGTGGTAGAAATTTGTTTAAAATACTTGCAAAATGCAAATTATCATTATATAATAAACGTATAAAGTTTAACTTGATTTTTGGGAGTGGCTGAAAGGCCACTCCTAAAATTTTGTTAGATGAAAAAACAAAGGAGATTTTTATGTCAAAGATAACAGAAAAAGTACAAGAGTACTTGAATCCAATTGTTGAAGAACTTGGATACGAAATTGTTGATGTTGAATATGAAAAGAAGTATGATGGTTACAATTTGACGGTATTCATTGACTCAGAGAATGGAATTTCACTTGATGATTGTGAAAAAGTACACCATGCAATTGATGAACCGCTCGATGTTCTTGATCCAACAAACGGCGCATCATATACATTGAATGTTTCATCACCAGGAGTGGATAGACCATTCAAGACAGAAAGAGATTTTGAGAGAAACCTTGGACAGATGGTTGAAGTAAACTTGTATGCATCGATCAAAAAATGTAAAAATTTTGTCGGAGAACTCGTTGGCTTTGATGATGAAAATATTGAAATAAAAACAAAAAAAGAAAATATCAAATTTGAAAGAAAAAGTATTGCAAAAATTTGCAAGTACATTGAATTTTAGGAGGAAAATACAAAATGGTAAACAAAGATTTTTTCTTGGCACTTGACGAACTTGAAAACACAAAAGGAATCAAAAAAGAGTTTTTCATTGAAACACTAGAGAGCGCACTTGTTGCAGCATACAAAAAGAACTTTGGAGAAGCAAAAGCCGTGACTGTGAAACTTGTTCCTGAAAAGAACACAATCAAGGTTATTGCTTACAAGACAGTTGTTGAGGAAGTTGTGGATCCAGACACAGAAATTGCGCTCGCTGATGCAAAAGAAATCAAAAAGTCATACAAGGTGGGAGATATTGTTCAAGAAGAAATTACTCCAAAGGAATTTGGACGTATTGCAGCAGGAACAGCAAAGCAAGTTGTTACTCAAAAACTCAGAGAAGCTGAAAGAAATGCAGCATTTGCTGAACTTTCTGACAAAGTTGATACATTGATGACAGGAATTATTCGTCGTGAGGACAATGGTTCATACTTCATTGAACTTGCTGGAACAAATATTGAAGGTGTTTTGATGCCAAGCGATCAACTTCCATCAGAAAAATATGACTTGAACACTAGAGTTAAGGTCTATGTGAAGAAACTTCGCGAAACTGCAAGAGGTGTTCAAGCGATCGTTTCGAGATCTGCTGCTGGTTTTGTGAAAAAACTTTTTGAAAATGAAGTTCCTGAAATTGAGAGTGGAATTGTTGTAATCAAGAACATTGTTCGTGAAGCGGGTTACAGAACAAAAATAGCAATCACTTCTGTTGATCCAAACGTTGATGCACTTGGTGCTTGCGTTGGTGCAAAAGGTGTGAGAGTGAACAGCATCGTTGCTGAACTTGCTGGAGAAAAGGTTGACATTGTTATTTGGTCAGATGATCCATTTGAATATATTGCACGTGCACTTTCACCAGCAAAGGTAGTAAGTGTTGAAATTGACGAGTTGAACAAATCTTCAAGAGTTATTGTTCCTGACGACAAACTTTCACTTGCAATCGGAAAGAGTGGTCAAAACGTAAGACTTGCTGCAAAACTCACAAACTGGAAGATTGATGTAAAATCAGAAAGCAAAGCAAAAGAAGAAGCCAATAAGGCGCAAGCAGCACAAATTGAGGAAACTGTTTCTCTCGATGATCTTGACGGACTTTTCTCAAGTGTTGACTTTGATGGCTTTGATGAGGAATAAGAGTGAAAAAGAATGTAATTGTTGAGAGAACTTGCATTGTCTGCCGAAAAAAGCAAGACAGATCGAACATGATCAAAATCGTCAGAAACAAAAATGGCGAAATTTCTGTTGACAGAACAGGAAAAAATGAAGGTCGTGGGTGTTATGTTTGTTCGAGTGATGAGTGTCTATCAAAGTTCTTCAAGACACGCGCGTTGAACAGGGCTTTTAAAACAAATATCAGTGAGGAGATTTATGATCAAATCAGAAATGACTTCAAATAAAGACATTTTGAAGATAACTTCGTATATCGGTTTTGCAAAAAAAGCCAGAAATATTCATTTTGGTGCAGACAAGGTACTTGAAAGCACGAAAAAAAGTGATATAATAGTATCAAGAGATATTTCTAGCAATACTCTTAATAAACTTAATAATCATGCACAAAAAACAAAAGCAAACATAACACTGATCCCTGAACGTGTTATGGAGCAAATAACTCAAAGTGATCGCATCAAGGTTTTTCAGATACTTGATGAAAATTTGAATGATGCTGTCACAAAAATAATAATGAGTTTCAAAGATTTGGAGGATATAACTTTTGAGTAACATTGAGAAAAAAGAAAAAATTGAATTCAACAACTTGAAGGAAGTTCAAAATTTGGTCAAAAATAACACTCTTGGCGCTCTTGCCATGAGTGCAAGAAAAGCAAGAGGCAAAATTGAACAACTTCTCTCAGGTCTCAAAGAAAAGAGTGCTGCTTTTGCTCAAACGCAAGCAGTTCAAGAAAAGCCTGAGCCAAAACCTGAAAAGAAGGTTGAAAAAGTTGAGATGCAAGAGAAAAAAACTGAGCCAAAGAAAGTTGAGGCTCCAGTTCGTGATGCAGAAAAAGTTGCACAACGTGAAAACAGATTTTCTCAAAATCAAAACAGAACCAGTATTCGAAACTTTGATGCATCATCTGACAGAAACAACAATTTCAGAGGTCAAAGACAAAATGGGTCACAAGGTCAAGGTTATCAAAAGTTTGGTGGAAAACCTCAATATGGTGCAGGCTCTCAAGGACAAAGACCAAATGGTCCTCAAGGACAACGTCCTTTTGGTGGAAATCAAAGGAACCAAAATGCAGGACAAAGAGGTCCTCAACAAGGTCAAGTCAAGGTTCAACCAACCATTGATGCAAGTGAACTTGCTCGCGGTGCTGCGCATGTAAAGAAGAAAGTATTCAAGGAAAAGCCGGCAGACGAAAAGAAATCAATGAACAAAAAGGCACTTGTAATGCGTGGCTATGTTGATGATGAGTCAAAGTTTGACGAAGATAGAATGGTGAGAGGTAAAAAGTCAAAGAAGGCAAAAGAATCTGTACCAGTTGTTGTTGCTCCAAAGATTGATCATGCAGTGATCACAACAGACAACTTGACGGTGAAAATTCTTGCGGAAAAAACAGGAAGATCAGTTGCTGAAATTATGAGCAAATTCTTGATGCTTGGAATGATGGTAAACATCAACTCAAACATTGACTTTGAAGCAGCAGAACTCATCTGCACAGAACTCGGTGTAACTCTTGAAAAGAAACTTGAGCAAACCTTTGAAGAAAAAGTTGCTGAAATGCACAGTCAAGAAAAGGATAATGAAACAGATCTTGTGAAGCGTCCTCCAGTTGTGACTGTTATGGGTCACGTTGACCATGGAAAAACATCACTTCTTGACAGAATCAGAAAGACAAATGTGACACTTGGAGAGGCTGGTGGTATCACTCAACATATTGGAGCCTATACCATTGTTGTAAACAATGAAAATGTTACATTTATTGATACTCCTGGACATGCAGCATTCACAGCAATGCGTGAACGTGGAGCAAAACTCACAGACGTTGCGATCCTTGTGGTGGCAGCAGATGATGGCGTTATGCCACAAACTGTTGAAGCAATCAAACACATCAAGGCGGCAGGCGTTCCAATGCTTGTTGCGATCAACAAGATTGATGTTCCAACAGCAAACGTTGACAAAATCAAACAACAACTCACTGAGTATGATGTTTTGCCAGAAGAATGGGGTGGAGACACAATCATGGTGCCAATCTCAGCAAAACAAGGAACAAATGTTGATCAACTCCTTGAAATGGTGTTGTTTGTTGCTGAATATCAAAATCTCAAAGCAAATCCAAAGAGAAGTGCAAGCGGAAGTATCATTGAGGCACGTCTTGACAAGGGTATGGGTAGTGTTGCCACTGTTCTTGTTCAAAACGGAACTCTTCATGTTGGTGACAATGTTGTTGTTGGTACTTGTAGCGGAAAAGTTCGTGCAATGATCAATGACAAGGGTGCGCATGTGAAAGAAGCAGGTCCATCAACACCTGTCGCAATCCTTGGTCTCACTGGAGTTCCAAGTGCGGGTGATCAACTTTATGCTGTTGACAGTGAACTTGCAAAACAAGTTGCTGCAGAACGTATTGAAAAAGAAAGAAAGAGCATGATCAAATCAGCCGATCTTTCTGTTGATGCGCTCATGAACAAGATTGCTGATGCATCATTCAAAGATTTCAATGTGATCATCAAAGCCGACGTGCAAGGTTCGCTGGAGGCGCTCGTTGCATCACTTTCTGCAATTCAAAATGAAGAAGTGAAGGTTCGTCCAATTCACTGTGGTGTTGGTGCAATCAATGAAAACGATGTCATGATGGCGAGTGCATCAAATGCAGTAATCATTGGATTTAACGTAAAACCTGATTTCAAAGCAAAAATCATTGCAGAGAAATCAAAAATTGATATCAAATTTTACAAGATTATTTATGAGGCAATTGAATTTGCAACAAAGAAGATTGACTCAATGAAAACTCCAAAATACAAAGAAGTTGTAACTGGTCACGCTGAAATTCGAATGGTATTCAAGGCAAGCAAGGTTGGACAAATTGCTGGTACTTACGTAACTGACGGAAAAATCTCAAAGAATGCAAAAGTGCGTGTGTAGAGAAAACGGAATCTTTTCTTTCAGGCTGGTATTGCCACAATTCAATGAGAAAAGAATGAAGCGAAAGAAGTTAATGCTGGATATGAGTGCGGTGTTGTGTTTGACGGATTCAGCGACTTCGTGGTTGGTGACACTTTCGAAACTTATGTTTTGGAGAGAATTAATTAATAACAAAGGGGGAGATAATTGGTTATGGCAAATGTAAGAATGAGCAGAATTAATTCAGAAATTCAGAAATGTGTTGCTGAAATAATCAATAACAAACTCAACAATCCAGACATTGATGGTGTCATTGTTTCAGTGAACAAAGTTGACACTACTCCTGACCTTGCTGAAGCAAAGATTTATGTTAGTGTGCTTGGCAGTGATGAACAAAAAGCAAAGAGTTTTTCAGCAATTGAAAAATCTGCAAAGTTCATTAGGTTTGAACTCTCACATATGATGCGACTTCGCATTGTTCCAAATTTAATTTTCAAAATCGATACAAGTTTTGAAGATAGTACAAGAATTATGAATTTGATTGATAGTTTGAATATTGGAGAATCTGATGAATAGTTTGTTTGAAGAGGCTTTTGAAAAAATATCAGAAGCAAATACAATTGCTGTTGCAACTCACATCAATGTTGATGGAGACGCAATGGGGTCAGCACTTGGAATGTATAATCACCTTAAAAATATCGGCAAAAATGTCGATATTTTTATTGATTCAGTAATTCCAGAAAACTTGAAAACGCTTCCTGGTGTGGAAGAAATAAACAACAAAAAATACAAGACATATGATTTGCTCATTTGCATGGATGCTGCAGATGAGTTCAGACTTGGAATGAACAAGGATTTGGTTCATGAGTATGAACTCAAGAGTATTCAGTTTGACCATCATGAAGTGAACACAAGATATGCAAAAACAAATGTTGTTGCGGTTATGTCATCAGCGAGTGAACTTCTTGCGGATTATTTATTTTTCACTGACAGTATGATCACACCAGAAATGGCGCGTTGCATCATTACTGGAATGTACACGGACACGGGAAAACTCAGTTTTTCATCTGTTACTCCAAAAACGTTTGCGGTTATTTCAAGACTTCTCGAGGAGTCTGGAATCAATATTGAAACGGTGACTTTCCCACTTTATAACAGTGTAACAAAAAAAGAGTTTGAAGTTCGAAAACTTGGTTATTCAAAAATTGAATTTTATGACAATGATTCAATTGCAATTGTTGCCTTGAGTTATGAAGATATTTCTCAACTTGATATTGAACTTTTCATGACGAAATCACTTGTTGACCTTGCATTACCGCTCAAAGAGGTGAAGGTTGTTGCACTCATGACTGAGTTCACTCCAAACACAGCGTTTTGTTCGTTCAGGACAAAGGGTGATGTGAGTGCAAAGCGCCTTGCAATGGTTTATGGCGGGAATGGTCACCCAAATGCAGCGGGTTGCAGGATTAGACGCTGTATTTTTGAGGCAGAAAAGAAAGGCGTGATTGAAAACGCACGCAAACTTTTGAGAGGAACATTGTGATATGATTGGTTTTTTCAATTGCGTGAAACCAACGGGTGTATCATCGAATTTTGTTCTTTCAAAAATCAAAAAAGCAATTGGTCAAAAGTATGTTGGGCACCTTGGAACTCTTGATCCTGCGGCATCGGGAGTCCTCCCAGTTGCTGTTGGAAAGGCTGCGAAATTCTTTGATTATTTTTTGAACAAGGACAAGGTTTATTTTGCTGTGCTTGAACTTGGGGTTTTGACCACAACACTCGATAGTGAAGGTGAAATCCTTGAAACACGTGAGCATTATGTTTGGGAAACAGACATTCAAGATGTTTTGTCTGAATTTGTTGGTCAAATTGAGCAAATTCCACCCATGTATTCAGCAATCAAAATAAATGGCAGAAATGCATATGAACTTGCAAGAGCGGGTGAAAAAGTTGAAATTGCTCCAAGAAAAATAAATGTGTATAGTATTGATCTTTTGGATCAAATAGATCACAACAAATTTTCTTTCAGAATTCATTGTTCAGCAGGAACGTATATCAGAACTTTGCTTGCTGATATTGCGAGAAAAGTTGGCGAGATTGGAAATGTTCCAGTCATCATCAGGGAAAAAAGTGGAGCATTTGACATTTCTTCGGCTATTACAATTAAAAATATCGAAGATGATTATCAAAAATGTTTGATCTCAGTTGAAGATGTGTTTCCAAATTTGCCCCGAGTTGAATTTGATGCTTGTGATCACAAAAAGGTTGTCAATGGAATGATGGTTCCAGTGAAAGGTTACAAAAATTTGAATTGTAGTGAATTTTTGGGATACATTGGTGGCAAATTATTTGGACTTTTTGAATGTGATGGGGTATACTTGAAGTGCAAGATTAATTTGTACGAAGGAGAATAATTTATGGTAAAATTCGGACCATCTGGTTGTTGTGACAGGTTTTTGTCAGATCACAAAAGTGTCGAGGATATTCCCGCTTGGCTTGAAGCGCAGGGGCTCGATAGTTTTGAATATGCTTTCAACAAAGGAATTTATCTTTCTGATGAAAAGGCGTTGCAGTACAAAGAGTTGTTTGAAAAACACAACATTGAACTCACTGTTCATGGACCATATTTTATCAATTTTGCAAATCCAGATGATATGATGGCTGAAAAGTCATATGGATATATTATCAATAGTCTTCAAAAAATGAAGTTGATGGGAGCAAAGAAACTTGTGTTTCATCCGGGCAGTCTCACAAAACAGTCAAGAGAAAAGGCGTTTGAAGTCACAATGGACAGACTCAAAACACTTCTTGAAATTATGGATGGATATGATTTTGATGGTATGTATATCTGTCCAGAAACAATGGGCAAGCATGGACAAATCGGAACTGTTGAAGAAGTTGCAAAGATGTGTTCACTTGATGAGAGAATTATTCCAACACTCGATTTTGGACATATCAACTCTTTTACAGGTGGAACGCTCAAAACAAAAGAAGACTTCATTGAAGTGTTCAAAACTCTTGAAAAGTACATTGGCGAGAGATTCAAAAATGTTCACATTCACTTTTCAAAAATTATGTATGGGGCAAAAGGGGAACTCAAACATTTGACTTTTGAAGAAGACGATGTATATGGGCCAGACTTTGAGCCACTAGCAGAAGCGATCAAAGAACTTGGTGTGAATGCAACCATTATTTGCGAGTCACGTGGCACACAAACTGATGATTCGATCACAATGAAACAAATTTTTGAAACAAAAGTCTAAAAGCAATTGATTTTCACTATTAGACTATGTTATAATATCAAAGCAAAATGTAAAAATATGGAGGAAAATTATGATTACAGCAGGAGATCTTAGAAAAGGTGTTACTTTTGAATATGAAGGCAAGATTTATGTTGTTGTTGACTTTTTGCATGTAAAACCAGGTAAGGGTGCAGCATTTGTTAGAACAAAACTCAAAAATATTGTTACTGGACAAGTAATTGAAAAAACTTTCAACCCAGTTGAAAAGTTTGAAAAAGCACACATTGAAAGAAAAGAAATGGCTTATCTTTATAATGATGGTGATTTGTATTACTTCATGGATAACGAGACTTATGAGCAAGTTCCTCTCAACAAAGATCAAGTTGAAGATGCACTTCTTTATATCACAGAAAACATGAACGTTACAATTCAATTCTACAAAGGATCTGCGTTCAGTGTTGAACCACCAAACTTTGTTGAACTCACAATTGTTGAGTGTGAGCCAGGTGTTCAAGGTGATACATCAAAAGCAGGCAACAAACCAGCAACTGTAGAAACTGGACTTACTCTTCAAGTTCCACTTTTTGTAAACAATGGAGAAAGAATCAGAATCGACACAAGAACTGGAACATATATGTCAAGAGCATAATGTATTGATATAAAAATAAAACAAAAAGCCACGGGAAATCTCTCGTGGTTTTTTTCGTTTTGAAAATATGTGTAGTTTTTTATATGTGTCAGCATATTGATTACTGTTTTTTAATAAAATTTAATATGTTAAAAAGTTTATTGGGTGAAAAACTGTTTGGTTGTGTTTTATCGAGGGTGCGTATTGATGATATCTGCGAGGTGCGACTCAGAATTGGTGCTCCTGTTGTATTGAATACCAAGGGGATCAATATTTGTGTAAAAGACAATGCTGGGGATTTGATTTTGGCGGGCAGAGATGATGTTGAACGGGTGGTTGCGGTTGCAAGCAAACATTCGCTCTATACTGTTGAAAATCAGATCAAACAGGCATTCATTACGGCTGAAAAGGGTTATAGAATTGGATTATCTGGCGAGATTGTGGGCGAGGTGTATGGAAATTTGAAGTGTATCAAAAATATTTATTCCGTGAACATTCGTGTGCCGCATTTGATCAAAAATTGCAGTGCAAGTGTATACAGGTTTTTGAAGGATAAGAATGGATTCAAAAGTACACTCATTGTGTCTCCGCCAGGAGCGGGAAAGACGACGTTTTTGCGTGATTTGTGTCATCAGATGAGCAAGGAACAATGCATCCCCAGTATTTTGGTGATTGATGAGAGATATGAACTCGCTGGTGTGAAAAACGGTCTGCCAACAATTGACATTGGAACTTGTTGTGATATTTTGTCAGGATCCACCAAAGAATTTGGTTTTGGGGCTGGAATCAGGTCTCTTGCGCCAGATTATATCATAACTGATGAGATTTTGGGTGAAAGTGATTATGGCGCAATAATGAATGCTGTGCGGTCTGGTGTTAGGGTTGTTGCGACTATTCATGCGGATAATTTGGAAAATCTCAAAGAGAAAACAACAATGAGTAAAATTCTCTCGCAAAAGTTGTTTGAAAGGTATGTTGTTCTGTCAAAAGATGAAAGGGTTGGAAAGTGTGAAGGCGTATTTGATGAAAATTTGAAATGTATTTTTGCGTGAAACGGGTGATGTATGATTTATGTTTTGATCTGCTCAATTGTTGTGGTGAGTGGCTATCTCGGGAATATAATTGCTGGAAAGTTCAAAAGAAGGGTTGAAGTTTTTGAATTGATGGCAAAGTTTGCGGATTTTTTGTCAATTAATGTATGTCATTTGTCGGATGAGATTGATGTAATTTTTCAAAAATTTATTTTTGAAATAGATGAGAAATATAGAGATGATGTTTTGAAAATTTGTAAAATTTGCAAAGGAGAACAAAATGTCACATTTGAAGAGATTGAATTCATGAGGCTACTAAAAGAAAAAGAAAAAAATGAGATAAAAAACTTTCTTTCGGGGATTGGAAAATTTAATTCAGAATCACAGGTACATGTTGCAAAGAGTTACAAACATGTTTTTGAAAATTTCATGAATGTGGCAAAAGATGAGAAAAAGCAAAAAGGTGACATTGCTGTTAAGATATGTGTGTCAATTGGTGTGATAGTATGTATACTCATTGTTTAGAGGAGAAATTTGTATGGGGATTGAAATTATATTCAAGATTGCAGCAATTGGGATTTTGACTGCCATGATCAATCAAATATTGTCGAGTACAGGAAAGTCCGAACTTGCAACTCTCACAAACCTTGCAAGTTTGGTAATTGTTCTTGCAATGGTTTTGTCAATGATTGTTGATTTGTTTGATAGTGTAAAATCAATTTTTAATTTATTTTGACGAGGCAAATCAAAGGAGATTTTGTTTTGATATACAAGATAATTGCTGTTGGGTTTTTGACCATAATTTTGAGTTCGTCATTGAAGAGTGTGAAAAGTGATTATTCATTGCTTGTTGGAATTTGTGGTGGGCTCATAATTTTTTATTTGATATTGAATGGGGTTACTGATTTGTTTGAGAATTTGAGTTTGTTTCAAGGATCATCAAAGATCTCTCCAGAAATTATCACGGCGCTGGTCAAGGTGATGGGGATTGGTTATGTCACTGAAATTTGTTCGGATATTGCTGAAGATAGTGGGAACAAGTTTGTTGCAAATAATGTTGTTCTTGGAGGAAAGATTGCTATATGTGTCATGATTTTTCCGGTTGTAAAAAGTTTGTTTGGGGCAATAATTTCTCTAATATAAGCACAAAAAGACCAAAATTAATAACAATATTTTGTTTTATTGCGGTATTTATTTTAATGCATAATATTCAAAACAATATCATGATTTGCTTTGCAGAAAATAATACTGGAGGAGTTGTTCGAGACAATCTTGAAATTGAACTTGAAAAAAATACAAATGATATTCTTAATGATATAGATTTTGCCGATATTGACAAAATAATAAGTGATTTGCAATTAAATGAAGGTAATTTTGCAGATTTTTCATCAATGGTTTCAGCAATTATGTCTGGTGAACTGGATTTTTCATTTGATTCGATAGTAGGGGTTTTTAAAGATGGTTTTGTGGAATTTGTCAAGGATTTGTTGTCTCCGCTATGTTTGATTTTTTTGATAATTCTGCTTTCGAATATTGTGTCTTCATATTCATCAAAAAAAATGTCATCGTCAATACATGATGTTGTTAGGTTTGCGTGTCTGTCAGTAATTGTGATTGTGGTTTCTGTACTTTTGAAAAATGTGATTGATGTTGCAAAGGGAACTCTTCAGGGGTTGATTGAGCAAGTTAATGCTATTTGTCCAATACTTTTGACACTCATGGTTTCAGTTGGGGGTGTTACAAGTTCTGCTTCATTATCTCCGATAATTTTGTTTTTTTCAAACAATATTGCAAATATATTTTATTATATATTATTTCCTATTTTTGTTCTAATTGTTATTATTTCAATAATTTCAAATTTATCAAAAGATAAAAAAGTTGGGGATTTGGGAACTTTTTTTGGATCATTGTTTAAATGGATTCTGGGAACAGTTTGTACAATATTCATGGCAGTTCTTTCGATCAATGGAATTTTGAGTATTGGTAAAGATGGTCTTTCTGTAAAGGCTGCAAAGTATGCAATAAAGAATTATATTCCATTTTTGGGTGGATATATTTCTGAGGGATTTGAGATTGTAAAAGTTGGAAGTTTGGTTGTCAAAAATGCAATCGGTCTTGGTTCGATTATTTTGATTTTTTTCACTCTTGTGAAACCGTTATTGTATCTCTGTTCTTTGTCGCTTGGGTTCAAGTTGGTCGCTGGGGTTTCTGGTGTAATTGATAATACTGATATTTCAAAATTGCTTTTTAAACTTTCAAATGCTCTCAAATATTTGATTGCAATTTTGGTTGGAGTTGCTTGTATGTATTTGCTGATTTTGCTTTTTATTATTGGTTCTGGGAATATGATTTTGTAATTTTTTTGGAGTTTTGATATGGGGTTAATTCAGGATTGGATTGTTTTAATTGTGTCAGCGACATTGCTTGTTGTGGTTTTGAAAATGATTTTACCACTTGGAAAAATGAATGGATTTTGCAATGATGTATTAAACTTGTTTTATATATACATTGTGATCTCTCCAATATTGAATCTATTAATTAAATATGTTTAAAAACCGCAAAATATGTAAAAATATAGTGAAAAACGCTATAAAAACATAAAGATCCAGTGTTTTGTATGTAAAAATGAGGAATATCTGTCAAGTTAAAATCATAAATAATT
>JAZRDJ010000012.1:0-12785 GCA_045660245.1 Clostridia bacterium
ACACCAAGAGAATTGGTGTCTTTGGGTAAATTATGATACAAATTCTGATTCGTCTTCGTTTGATGATTTGATTTTTGATGCGATGTCTGCAACGGCTTTCACATCTCCAATGCCAAATCCGATTGTGAATGTACCTGAACCAAATCCAGCAACATAATCGTCCAAAATTTGTTTTGAGTAAGCAATACACAAACTGATCGATATGTTTTCTTTTTGATTGTTTGTCAAAAAGTTGCAATTTTGGCACTTGTTGTAAAGTTCAAAACCTTTTTTGTGTGATTGTTCAGAAATTGCATTGATTTTTTCTTCATTTGTCATGTTTTCATCAATATACATAAATAACATCTCCTTAAAGCTTATAGAATATATCACTCATTACATTTTATGTCAAGGCGGTTTTGAAAGTTTGCTTTGCAAATATTACGAAAATTTGTTGATTGCTATGCAAAATTATTTTATTGTGATATAGTTAGTATAGGAGAAGAAATTTTTATGAAAGATGAAATTGAAATCAGACTGCTTGAATGCAATGAGAGTGAAATAATTTCAAAACTTGAAGAACTTGGCGCTGACTTTGTTGGCGATTGGTTGCAGATGAGATATTGTTATGATTTTGATCCAGTCAAAGAAAATAGTTGGATCAGACTCCGTACAAATGGAAAAGAAACAACGCTCACAATCAAGGAAATTCAAAACAAAAACATTGATGGAACAAAAGAACTTGAGATTGTTGTTTCTGATTTTGTTGAAACAAACGCTATTCTGGAAAAACTTGGATACAAGGCAAGGAGCAAGCAAGAAAACAGAAGAATAAGATATATGATTGATGGTGTTGAGGTTGACATTGACATGTGGCCACAGATTCCGTCTTATGTTGAATTTGAAGGAAACACTGAAGAAGATATCAAAAAGGTGTGCAAAAAACTCGAAATTGATTTTTCAAAACTTACAACAATGGATGTTATGTCAATTTATGAGCATTATGGAATGAGTGCAAAAGCAATTCAGAGCATAACACTTGAAGATGACAGAAAAAACACAAAATTCTCATATGATCAAAACATGAAGTAATAAAGGAAGAAAAAAGACATCAAATTAATGGTGTCTTTTTTTCTTTGATTAATTCAACTCGTTTGGAACATTTTTTGCGAGTGCATAGTTTGAAAATGTTTTGTCATTTGTGACGTCTTTGATGATTTCGATTGATTTTGGCGCATGGATCGAATCTTCTTCAGATGATAATTCAATTTCGAGGATTGCGGTATTGTTTGCAAATGGATAAACGTCAAGTTCGAAATATTGATTGTTTTCTTGGATTAGATATCTTGTTTTGCGGATTTGATGAAGAGATGTGTCCGCGTTGTTCAAAAGTTCGAGATACTCTCGGATTGAAATTCTACGTTCGTATTCAATTCTTTTGAGGTCGGAAAGATGTCTTTTTGTTGTTACAGTATAGATATAACTGCCATTTGTTCCGCGTTGGCGAACTCTGGTTTCTTCGTTTGTGTCTGAATTCAAGTATGTTTGAATGATGTCAACTTTTTTCACATTTGGAAGATTTTCAAGGTCGGTGAGATTTGGCTTTTTGACAAGAAATTTGCGTTCTATTTCATGAGGTTCTGGTTCTCCCAAAAACAAACAAATTTCACGGAAAAGTCGTTTTATTTTTCCCTCAAAGTTTGTGCTGTTGTCAATAACTCTCAAGTGTGGGTGTCCGATCCAGGCATTCAAGGTTCTGGTGTCAGCGTCAATGGCTTCTTCAAGAGTTTCTCGTCTTGCCTCATTGTTTGCAGTAGTGTAAAACTCTTCAGCACCTTTTGCAGTTGTGGTTAAGTGGAAAACAGCGTCATAAGTATCTCTGAGTTGGATTTCGTCGAGGTTCAGTTTTTTCAAAATGGTTTTGTATTCATCTTCGGACATATATGATTTGCAGTCCATGACTCCACGGTCGCAAATCATGATCACTTTTTCACTTTTGATTTGTTTTGCAATTGATTCATAAAATTCTTCTTTCAAGAGTTGCAATCTGACAATGCCGCATTCAAAATCGACATTGTTGTCAAGAGTTGTTGGGGTGATACCGTTGAGAATATATTCTGTTGCGGTTTCGTTCACAAAAACCACCTTGTATCCGATTTTTGAAAGTTCTTGTTCAATGTAACTGATGCCTGTGGTTTTCCCACCGCATGGGCCACCTGTGATAACAATTTTTTTGATTTCCATATTTTCTCCTTTGTATACAATCATATTAATACGGGGTCAAAAGTGAAGTCAATTTCAAAATATACAAATAAAAATTGTTGGATGCTCTATCTCAAAATAAAAACATTTGCAAATAGGGTGTACAGAATTTTTTTGCTGTGATATAATGACTTTGCATATTTCTTCATTTTTTTCAAAGGAGAACTTTTTGTGGAAAGATACAAAGAAATTGAAAGAATGATCATGACAACTTTTCGGAGCAAACTTTGGACAAAGTTTATCAAGGCGATCAAAGAATATGAATTGATTCAAGAGCATGACAAAATTTGTGTTTGTATTTCTGGCGGGAAGGATTCAATGATTCTTGCAAAATTGTTTCAGGAATTACACAGGCACACAGAATTTGATTTTGATGTTGAATACATTGTGATGAATCCTGGCTATAATCCAGAAAATTTGGCAAAGATCAAAGAGAATCTGCAAATTTTGAATATTCCTGCGGAAATTTTTGAGTCAAATATATTTGACGTTGCCAATACAACTGAAAAAAATCCATGTTATCTTTGTGCGAGAATGAGGCGTGGACACCTGTATGCAATTGCAAAGAGCAAGGGTTGCAACAAGATTGCACTTGGACATCACTTTGATGATGTGATTGAAACAACGCTTATGGGGATGTTGAATTCTGGCAATTTCCAAACCATGCTTCCAAAACTTCACAGTGACAACTTTGAGGGAATGGAACTCATAAGACCACTATATTTTGTTCGCGAAAAAGACATTGTTGCGTTTTCAAAAGCCGCACAAATTGAATTCATCAGATGCGCTTGCAGATTTACAGAGAATATTGCAAAAAATGAGGTTGAAGATATAACTTCACAAAGATATCAAACAAAACTCTTGATTGAATCGCTCGAAAAGAAAAATCCAAACGTGGTGAACAATATTTTCAAGAGTGCTGAGAATGTCAACTTGAATATGGTGATTGGGTACAAACAGGACGGCGAAAAACATACGTTTTTGGATTGGTATAACAAAAATTAAAATGAACATGTAAAAATATTATCAAAAAGTGGCAATTTTTGCAATTGCCACTTTTATTTTTTTGTTTTTGTATCAAATAAATAAAAGATAAATCATTCACAAATTGTTTTGACCAAGTGTTTTCAAAAGAGTATAATGATGGTATTCAATAAATCAAAAGGAGAAATTACATGAAAGAATATATTGAAATTGAAGATGTCTACGCAAGACAAATACTTGACTCTCGTGGAAACCCAACAGTTGAAGTTGAAGTTGTTGCTGGTGGGAGAATCGGAAGGGCGGCTGTTCCATCAGGTGCCTCAACTGGATCTTTTGAGGCTGTTGAACTTCGTGATGGTGACAAGAGCAAATATCTCGGCAAATCTGTTGAAAAAGCAGTAGCAAATGTAAATGAAATCATTGCTGAAGCAGTGATTGGAATGAATGTTTTGGATCAAGTTGCAATTGACAAAACAATGATCGAACTTGACGGAACTCCAAACAAGGGAAAACTTGGTGCGAATGCCATTCTTGGTGTTTCACTTGCTTGCGCAAAAGCAGCATCAGAAGCGCTCGGTGTTTCACTTTATAGTTATATCGGAGGAACAAAGGCGTGCGTTCTCCCTGTTCCAATGATGAATATTTTGAATGGCGGAAAACACGCAGACAACAGTGTCAATGTTCAAGAATTCATGATCATGCCTGTGGGCGCTCCAAATTTCAAAGAGGCACTCCGTTGGTGTGCAGAAGTTTTCCATAATCTCCGTGCAGTGCTCAAGAGCAAAGGTTACAGCACTGGTGTTGGTGATGAAGGCGGTTTTGCTCCAAACCTCAAAAATGATGAGGAAGCGTTGATGTATGTTGTTGAAGCGATTGAAAAAGCAGGATACAAGCCTGGTGCAGATTTCTGCATTGCGATCGATGCTGCAGCAACAGAAATGTATGATGAAGCAAAGAAGATTGGAAAAGAAGGCTCTTACTATTTCTGGAAAACACAAGAACTCTTCACACGTGAAGAAATGGTTGAGTATTGGGCAAGAATGGCGGAAAAATATCCAATTATTTCTCTTGAAGATGGCGTGAGTGAAGAAGATTGGGAAGCGTGGGATATGCTCACCAAAAAACTTGGTTCAAAAATTCAACTTGTTGGTGATGATTTGTTTGTGACAAACACAAAGCGACTTGAAAAAGGTATTGAACTTGGAGTTGCAAACTCAATCCTCATCAAGGTGAACCAAATCGGAACTCTCACAGAAACTCTTGATGCAATCGAAAGAGCAAACAGAGCGGGTTATACTGCTGTCACTTCACACAGAAGTGGAGAAACCGAAGATACAACAATTGCTGACATTGCGGTTGCAACAAACGCTGGACAAATCAAGACTGGTGCACCATCAAGAACAGACAGAGTTGCAAAATATAACCAACTTCTCAGAATTGAAGAAGAACTTGGTGAAAACGCAAAATATATCGGCAAAAAGGCATTTTTCAATTTGAAATAAAAAATGAAAAGTATGAATTGTTTTTGCTTGATAAGATAAATAAACATTGTTAACAATAAAAAGACACATTAAAACCACTTAATGTGTCTTTTGTTTTGTTTGAATTTTGTATATTTGCACAAAAATGTTGCAACGGGTGCCAAAATTGAATTATTTTTGCGTAATTTTGAAATAAAACTGCATATTTTGTGTCTTAAATATGAAAAATGGCATCTTTGTGTTTATATTCAGTTGTACAGGATTGAGATAATTTGGTTGTGGCTAGAGAAGATGATACAAAATTGATTTTGTATCTAAATTTATTTGTTAATCATGAAAATTTTTGATAAAATGTAAACAAATATACATGGGAGAAATATTTTATGAAAAAAAGAACAAAGATCGGTTTGTCAATTTTTAGTGTTTTTCTGGTGGTGGTTTTGATTGCCGGGTTGATTTACTTTTGTGGGGCGACATACCCAGAATATAGTGCTCTTGCGAAAGAAGAGTTTGCAATTTCAGGACTCAAGGATGGGTTCATTCCGCAAGGAATTTCTCATGACAATGTTTCTGGCAAATTTTTCCTTTCTGGATATATGAATAACGCAAATCAACCATCAAGAGTTTATGTTGTGGATGCAGAGACTGGGAACGAAAAATATGTCACTTTCACTGACAATGGCGAAGACTATTTAGGTCATGCTGGCGGAATTGCAGTTTATGGCACTCATCTGTATATCGCTGGAGACAAAAAGGTTCATGAAATTGATCTTGCTGATGTTGTGAATGCTGACAATGCAGGAAAGGTTGAATTCAAGTACACTCTTGATCCAGGCAATGGTGCAGACTGCTTGACAGTCCAAGGAAACAAGTTGTGGGTTGGTGAGTTCTACAAAAAGGGTAAGTATGACACTGATGAATCGCATCATATTTTAAACAATGCAGGAGAGACAAACATGGCACTTTGTCTTGCATTTGAACTTGATGCGTCTGGGATTGTTTCACCTGTTCCAGTTATGGGGCTTTCGGTTCCAAACCAAGTGCAAGGAATGGCTTTTTTGACAGACAACAGGGTGATGATTTCAACATCTTATAGTTTGCCAAATTCAAAGTTATTTGTATTTGACAATGTGTTTTCTATTGAACCAGAGCACAGTGTTGAGAAGAATGGAAATTCAATTCCAGTTTATGTTTTGTCTTCGGCAAACTGCGAAATGGAAATTGATGCACCTTGCATGAGTGAAGAAATTGTGGTTGCAAATGAAAAGGTTTATATCTTGTATGAATCTGCTTGCAACAAATACAAACTTTTCACAAGAACAAAAGTGAAGAAGGTTCACAGCATTGAAATTGAAAAATTGATGGACGCAGATGTATAACATCTGCGTTTTTTTTGCTTTATCAACAAATTGAAGTGTCTGATATTGACTAAACAGGCGTTGTTTGGTATAATATAATCAACAAAATGTGCAAGGAGAGAGATATGTCTGCTTTGTTGCAAATAAAAGATGTTGATATGGCACTTAAGGATATTTTGAAACCTCAAGCGGGGGATTATGATATTTTTGAGTCTGAGGAATACAAAAAGGTGGTTCGTGCATTCAGCGAACTTTCTCTTGATGCTTTTGGAGATGTGATTAATGGTGCATTGTTTTTCAGAGAACTTGCAATCGGGAATGCGAGTTCTTCTGCAATTTCTGATGTTGTGAGGATTTTGGCGGAGCAAGATTTTGAGGCACTCAAAAAGTACAATCAAGCAGTGGTGGCAATTGGCAGTATGGATCTTGACGAAAAATCAAGAAACGCTCTTGTGAAGCAGATTTATAATTCAATTGAACCTGCAATCAATGAGCAAAATTCATCACTTATTGATGTTTCAACTGAGTTTGTGAGAAAGGCAGAAAAAGCATCTGCATCTTTCTCAACAATGAAGAATGAAACAAAAGCCGAACTTGTGCATGATATTTTTCAAAACTGCACAAGACGAATGAAAAATTTTTGGCAAAGAATTGAACCTGAAAAGTTCAAAGGTGTGGTTGATACTCTCATGGGAGAACTTGGTAGAGATAATTTTTCTGAAGAAGAAATTATTGAACTTTCTTCAAGATGTGCAACAATTTTTTGTGAATCAACGAGAGAAAAGATATTGGGGATTGAAAAAGTTTTTGAAGAGTACAAAGATTATGTAATTTTGATGTCTGAGACAGCACATGAAATGTCAGCAGATACAATTGAGAAGTTCAAGAATATTTCATTCAAACAAATTCTCAAGAGGGCAGGCTCAATTGCGAAATCAACGCCTGAACTAATTGAGGAAACAAGCAAACTCTTGCGTGGTTCGTCTGTTGGTGAGATTTTTGAGGAAAGATCAAAAAAAGACGACAGATTCAATAGTCTTTTCAATGAATTTAAAAATGCAAAAATTGATCTTTCGCTTTCCGACATGATTTGGGTAATGCACAAAAATCCTTCAGTTTTTGGTGCAAGTGTTGAAAATACTCTTTTGTCTTTGAAAATCATCAAGGAATCAATGATCAAGTCTTATGGCGAAAAGACGCAAAAAGTTGACTTTTCTGCACTTCTCACAAGAGATAATTTTTTGAAAGGAATGCCAAAAACAACGCATCCAGAGGATATTGAAAAATCGATTGAACTCTTGTCCAGTGTGATCCCTGCGGGAGAACTTGTGACATTTTTGCAAAATGACATGAGAATTTTGGACGTGCCATATGACAGGCTTCAATCAACGATTGTGAATGTACTTGTTTCAAACAAAACAATGGATGGACTTGTTGAGGAACTCGGCAACGCACTTACCAGCAAGATCTATGAGATGGTGTCAAAAAAACAAGGTGACAAGATTAAAGAAGACCAAAATGTCGATGTCGCAAAATCTCTTGATGCAATCTCTTCAAGAATTAATGTTTCCTTTGAATCAAGTGTAATGGAAGACCTGGTTTTTGATTTGGATTTTGCAAAACTCAAGACTTTTCTTGGCCCTTATTTTGAAGAATTTGAGAAGCGTTTCAAAACCAGTAACATTGACACAAATTCAATCAATGAAGTGTTGGAAAGAACAAGGGTTTCTTCACGAAAAGTTGAAATGTACCAGCGTGTGAATTCAGCAAAGATTTCTCTTGATGGAAAAAATGTGCAGGGATATGTCCATGACAAAAAAGGATCGGGGATTGATATTATTGAACTCTTGTGGCAACTCCACAGAAACATGCAGTCAGAAATTGGTCTCATCAAGAGATTTGTTCAGAACCCAGATCTTACAACTGCAGAAAAACAAATGTATATCACATCAACAAACTATTTCAAATTGGCTGTCGAACGTGATGATGTGCTTGACTTCACAAAAAATCCTGACAGGCAACTTCGTGATGCTGTGTTTGCTGCAAAAACAATGGTTGATGATTCGTTCATGGAACTCACAAAACTGTTTTCAAAGTTCATTAAGTCAAACAGGGATATTATTGACAGAAAGGCAGAAGAACTTGAAGAACAGAAGAATATCTTGGAATCAAGGCTTAGTGAAAATTCATTTGTTTCATTGGTCGGCAGTTCTGTTGAGATTATGTCAAAAAGAGAATATTTGAAAAAAGAACTTGAAATTGTGAAAGAGAAATTTGACAAAGCATCAAGGATTTATTCAAAGTCAAAACAGGCAATTAGGGAAAAGAAGAAAGAAATCAAAGAGGAGCGATTAAACCCATCTCAAAAGAAAGCCGGAGATGAAATTAGCAAAGGCGAAAATTTGACAGTGTTTGCAATGCTCGATGAATCTGCAAGGCTTGTGAAACTTGAAAGTGAACTTGGAGGGCTCATTCAGAACCATGAGGGAAACAAAGAAAAACTTGACTTTTTGATGCAACAAATCAACAATAATCAAAAATTGTTAACTGAACTTTCACTCATTGAAAACTATGATTCAATTTCAGAAAGTACAAAACAAAAAATCAAGAGCATCAAATCAAGGCTTGATCATGTGTATCATGTGAAACATTTGATTGAACAAGATGAAGACTCTCAGTCAGGAAAGTAAATCCAAAATGACAAACGTCAAAAACACCACAAGACATTTGTGGTGTTTTTTTGTGTCAAATTTCAACAAATATTGTAATTTGTTGACGAGGTGTGAGATTTTGTATTATTATATATGTATATTATACAATAATTCGAGGAAGTAATTCTGAAATGTTTGTTTGGACAAAAGATGATTTAATGGTTTTGTTGCCGGTGCTTGCTGGCATTATTATTTTTTCTGTAGTGATTGGAGTTATCTTCAAAAACAAGTCAGAAAAAGTGAGATCTGTTCCGCTCATGATCATAACTTCAACAATGCTTGTTTTGGAGGTTATCAAACAAATTATAGAGTTGTCTGATGGATTATATAATTTTTATGCTTTTCCAATGCATTTTTGTAGTTTGTTTTTATATTTTTATCCACTTGCGTGTTTCGCAAAAGGAAAGGTTCAATCTTTCGGGAAAACAATGGCTTTTGCAAGTTCTGCATTCATGACGTTGATGTTTTATTTCAATCCTGGCACAATCATTGGTGAGGCAACGACAGCGAATGTGTTTGCTGGGTTTTCGTCTTTTCACACATTTGTTTATCATAATTTTGTTATTTTGTTTTTCTTCATGTCAATTATGCTCAAATTCTATAATTTCAACAAATGGTCATTGTTGCACGCTGTGATTGGATTTTCGGCCTATGCTATCGTTGCTGTACCTTGTGCGCATTTGATGAATGTGAATTTCTGCAACTTGCTAATAAGTAATATTGGTTTCATGGAAAGTCTGAGGCTTTCGGTGGGGCAGGTTTGGTACACAATTGTTATGTACTTGGTGGCAATTATTGGTGGAATTGTGATTGTTTCGGTTCCACTTTTAATAAAAAAACTCAATAAAAGGAGAATTAAATAATGAACTTTTTTGAAAAAATACTTGAAGCACTCGATGGGAAAATGATTAAGCCAACGCTTTATGGCTGGTTCCACATTGTTGCGCTTGTTGTGATGATTGCACTTATTGTTTTGGTTGTTTTCAAGTGTCGCAAACTTTCAGACAAGGCGTTTCGAATTATTGTGCTTTCGACTGCGCTCACATTGATCGTTTTTGAAATTTACAAACAATTGAATTTCTCATACAATCCTAGCACTGACACATGGGGGTATCAATGGTATGCATTCCCATTCCAGTTCTGCTCAAGTCCGATGTATGTGTTGCTCTTGATTGCACTTTTGAAAGAAGGTAAATTCAGAAACTTCCTTTGTTCATTTATGGCAACATTTGGACTTTTTGCTGGCATTGGTGTGATGTTGTTCCCAAGCACGGTGTTCATTGATACAATCGGAATCAACATTCAAACGATGGTTCACCATGGAAGTATGGTAGTGATGGGTGTTTTGATGTATGTGTCTGGCAGAGCCAAACTTGAACACAAGACAATCCTCAAAGGCACTGCTGTGTTTGGAGTGCTCGTGGCTGTTGCTCTTGCCATGAACATCATTTTCCATTATGCAGGTGACGGAAGTACATTCAATATGTTCTTTATCGGACCATTTGCGAGTTCATGCGATATCCCAGTTGCAAATCTTCTCTATACACCAGTCACAAACAATGCATTTATGTGGGTTGTGTTCTTGATTGGATATTTTGGTGGGTTCATGCTTTGCGGTTATATCATGCTTCTGATTGCGATGCTCATTGCAACGATAAACAAGAAGGTCAAAGCAAAAAAAGAAAATAAAGAAGTTGCTGAATCTGCAAAATAAAATTTGTGGCAAAAACAAAACTCCTTGGTGATTGGCACCAAGGAGTTTTATTTTATGCATATAATAATCACATAAAGGGAGAAATAATATTAAGCAGACCAGCAAGTGTTCTGAATGATCGTTTGTTTCGTTTTTGGTTTTCATTTGTGATTTCAATCGATTTTGAAATAGTGTAATCAAAATCATCAAGAATGCTTTTCATTGTTGCTTGATTGTTTGTGAGGACTGCGCTTTCGAATTGTTGATGAAAACTCCTGAGATCCATGTTTATTGAACCAACGATACAAAGGTTTTCGGTGCAAATTACTTTGCTATGAACAAAACTGTTTTTCATGGTGTATACTTTCACGCCACTTTCGAGTATTTTTTCTGCATTATTTCTTGATACGATATGTACAAATTTTTTATCCGCGACATCTGGAAGAACAATTCGTACATCAACACCAGATCTGGCTTTGGAAATGATCAAATTTGTGATGGTTTCGTCTGGAACAAAGTAGGGCGTCATGATGTATAGATGTTTTGATGCACCTGAGATGAGGTTGACAAAAACATTTTGTGCAATTGAGTGGCTATAATTAGGTCCGCTAACAAATGGAACAACAACTCCATCGGCATTTTGATTTTGGGGATTTTTGATAATATATTTTTCGAATTCAATGTTTTGTTTTGATACAAATTTCCATTGCTCAAGAAATGCCAGAGTAAAATTATTTACGGCATCACCTTGGATTTTGATTCCTGCATCTTTCCAATACCCATGCATTCGTTTTTCATTTGTATATTCATCAGCAAGATTTGCTCCGCCGGTATATGCAATGTTTCCATCAACCACAACTATTTTTCGATGATCTCTCAAATTGAGTGCAATATTGAATATTGGTATAAATCTATTATATTCTTGGAGTTCAATTCCTGCCTTTTTGATCAACTTTTTTGTTTTTCTTTTAAGGGAATGGTGGCTACCCATGTCGTCATAAATAATTTTTATTGCAACATTTTCGGACGCCTTTTGGAACAGAATATCCAGAAATTTATTTAAAAGTCTGCCGTTCGATATAATAAAATATTCTATGAATATGTATTTTTTTGCTTTGCTCAAACTTTCAAGTATATCATCAAACAACGATGTTCCACTTTGAAAATATTGAGTTTTCGATGTCGTGCTGGCGGGGAAGTTTCCCATACGAGATAGGTAATTGCAACAATTTTGAACTTGTGAAGGTTGATTTTGAATGTCACTAAGGTTGTTTTTAAAATGTTTTGTTTCGTTCAAAATTTTTGAGTATTTTTTTTGTGATCTTCCAAAAGATATGTTTTTGTCAGACAAAAGAAAAATTGCAAAACCAAATCCAAAGGAAATTAACAAAAACAAAATCCAAGTCGCTTTTGCTTGACTATTGTAATTGCTGGAAAGGACATATATACAAGTTATGAGTGTTGCAAGAAGCGAAAACATCAAGTACCAACTAAAGAGTGCTGCAAAATAAAGATATGACAAAATAAGAATTGATACTTGAACAGCAATCGACAGAAACACCATCAATGTTTTCAAAACGCCAAAGTTATTTCCTTCTGTTTGAAGTTTGATTGTATAGATGTGATCGCTATGTCTTGAAGTTGAAATTTTATTTGTTTTGTTCATTTGTGGATTCTCCAAGAAGAGTTTTTGCTCTGTTTGTTATTTGCTCGATTTCTTCGTTTAATTTTATATGCTTTTGGTTGAAAAGTATATCTTCCTTTTGGCGTAATTTGGGCAATGCGATTATTTCGAATATTGCAAGAGCAATGCTTGATAGGAGAAACAATATGGCAAAAAACAAATGTGAAAATTGAATTGGTTTCAACAGCAATGTCAAGCCAAAAACAATGAGTGAGATGAATGTTAGCCCAATTGTTAGTCCGAGAATGATTGAAGTTCTGTGCTTATTTTTTCCTAATTTCCCGAGTTCATTTATTTTCTCTTCCATGTATACTTGTTCAAGTTGAAGTTCGTCTTTATTTTTGATTTTGTGGGGTCTTGAAAGTGAAAGGTTGGCAAGATCTTGATAGTTTTCATGGTTTTGACAAGAATCAAGAACCCAGCCAAAGGATTCATAATGTTTGATTATTTCTTTTGATTTGTTCTTTTTTACGTATAGATTAAGTATATCTAAATCTTTATTTTCCATAATTTGTATTACCACAATTGTTTGAGTTTAGTATATAACTATATTGCCACAAATATTAACAAAGAAATAATGCAAACAATGCTTTTTTTTGGTAGAAAATAAACAAAGAGCAATTAATTGCTCTT
>JAZRDJ010000013.1:0-5454 GCA_045660245.1 Clostridia bacterium
AACAATCTCCATAATTTCATGTGGTTGGGATCCAGGTGTTTTTTCAATCACAAAGGCAATGTTTTATTCAATTCTTGGCATCATGCCAACCTGCTTTTATGGCAGAGGCACGAGCCTCGGCCATTCAGCGGCTGTGCGAAAAATTGATGGCGTAAAAAACGCAGTGGCCTTCACAATCCCAAATGAGCAAATGATTGAAGACGCTCGCAATGGCAAACATACAACACTCCCATTACATAGCCGTGAAGTTTTTGTCTGTGCGAATGAAAAAGCAAACAAAGAGGAAATTGAAAATACTATCACAAACATGGATTTTTATTTCAAAAATCAACCAACAAGAGTGCAATTTGTGAGTGAAAAAGAACTGAATTCTATCATGTCCTTTTCGCACACTGGCAGAGTTGTTGTCTGTGAAAAAAACAACAATCGATCAAACAGCATGGAACTCAACATCAAAATGGACTCAAATCCCATGTTTACTGCAAAAATCATGGCATCATATATCAAAGTTTTTGACAAACTCAAAAACAAGTATAAATCTGGCGCATACACCCCTCTGCACTTTTCACCTCTTGATTTGCTAGATACAAAAGAAATTGAAGCAATTAAAAAATTTATGTAGGAGAAGAATTCATGATTATTGCCATTGTTGGAGCAACAGGACTTGTTGGTGAAACCCTGATCAAGATCTTAAATGAAAAAAATTTAATTGAAAATAATGAACTCGTGCTTTATGCCAGCCAAAAGCATGACGGAGCCATTGTTGAACATTTTGGACGTCAATACACAGTGCATGAACTCAAAGACGACACAATCAGAAAAGACGCCGATTTTGCATTCTTTTCGGCAGGATCTGCTGTCAGTCTTGAATTCGCAAAAATGTTTGCACAAAATGGCACATATGTGATCGACAACTCAAACGCTTTCAGACGTAACGCAAATGTTCCACTTGTTGTGCCAGAAATCAATGCTGGTGATATTTCGAGAAAAACCAAAATAATCGCAAACCCTAATTGCTCAACAATTGCCCTCGCCCTTCCAATGTTTGCAGTTTCAAAACTCTCAAAAATCAAAAGAATAATTGTTTCCACATATCAAGCCGTGAGTGGTGCAGGCAAAAAAGGGCTTTTTGACCTTGAAAACAACACATCTCTCAAATTCCCACACACAATCTCCAATAACATCATTCCACATATAGACAAATTTCTCGAAAATGGATATACGCTGGAAGAAGATAAAATGAAGTTTGAAATTAAAAAAATTCTGCATGACAACAACATTCAATTATCTGCAACATGTGTGAGAGTTCCTTTGAACAATTGTCACTCTGAAAGTGTCTATTTTGAACTCGAAAGTCAAATTCCATTGAGATCAATCAAGCGCGCTTTAAATACCCAACCAGGAATCATTAAGACTGACGATCCACAAAACAATATCTACCCAATGCCAACTCTCGCAAACAACAAAGACCACGTCTTTGTTGGCAGAATCAGGAATGATGAGTATTCAGAAAATGCTTTTCACCTCTTCATTACCATGGACAACATCCGAAAAGGCGCTGCACTCAATGCCGTCCAAATCATGGAATATGTTACAAAATCAGTAAATTTTTATTAATTTTGTACACAAAAAATGACAAAATCAAATAACGAATATATAATAATAGCAAGTATTTTATACGTATTGCTTGAAAATTGTGTCAAAAAAAACAAAGTAGCAAACAAAAAAATAACACGGTTTTGAAACAGTGTTATTTTTTTATTTTCAATCATTTATATTATTCTTGTTCAATTTCTTGAAAAAATTTTTTCAAAGCCGCTTTGTTTTTGCCAGATTGCATTTGATCATAAACATCAATTGCTTGATCTCTTGATACACAATAAAATTTCAAAAAATTTAAACCTTTACGCGTTTTTTCATTCAAGAATTGAATTGCATTCCAATCCTTTCTGATCGTATTTTGATCAATCACCTGGATTACCTTTGGATGAAAAATATAATAGAACAATTCTTTGTCCATTACAACATTATAATTATTGTCAATGCAATATTCTTTGCCATCCTGACCATCAATTTCCACCCAAGAGTGTAAATATTTTGCTTTGGGAGAATGCTTCCACACTTTGCCTGTGACACATTTTGCATGTTCTTGTTCTGGTGCACAACAAGCAATAAAAAGCGATCTTGGATGACATTTTGAATCTCTTGCTTTTGTTGTTAGGTCATCAATGATCCCTTCAAAATTATAGTGCTTGTTTAATCTTGAAAACTCAAAAACTTTGCCATTTGTGAGTGAAATTTTGCAAGATATTCTATCTTTAAAATCAATTGATTGTATTTTTTGGGGGAAATTTTTGAAAATCCATGATATACCATCTTTTCCCAATCTTTCGTCATCAATTTCATCCAAGGTAAAACTATATACAAAATCAGCCAAATGGTTTGTAAAATTATCAATTTTGGTAAATATGTTAAGAGCACAAAATTTCAAAAGTTCTGAAGTTTTTGCATCATTCATTCCAAGTCTTTTTATATCATTTGACCACTTTTCAGCCCTTGCATCTGGTTTTATGAGTTTTCTATCCAAATATTCTTCAATCTCAGAAATATTCAAAATATCTCTATTAAGAAATCTACGAATTTTTAACATGTAAGTTCTCCCCCTTGCGAAACTTGTTCAAAAGAACGCTTGGTTTTCAAAGAACAAACCTCGCCCATAAATTCTTTTCTTGAGCACAAATACAACTTGAGATACAATGGATCAACGGCTTCCATTTGTGAAACAATACCCGAATCATGGTGAACTGTCTCATATGGCAATGATTGAATAACAGAAGCGTGCATGAGATCATAATAATCCTGTTTTTTGAAGATGGCATTGAAATTGTGATCAAACACAAGATCTGAACCATTAATATTCGTTTCAATCCATGTATGCAAGGTTTCTTGCATTGGGTGAATGACATAAATCGTGCCAGTCACAATATTGAGATCCTTTTTATTCAACACTTGAGCAATTTTGATGCAACCTCTGTGACAATGTCCATGCCTTTCAGGATCCGTTAGCAATGAAATTTTCTCTCCAAGTTCAGGAAATATTTCACTCAATGTCAAAACAGGCAAAGTTTTATCTGGTGTAATTATTTTGAGTTCTTTTCTGCGTTTTATTGCAACTCGATTGATTAAATATGCTCCCAATATATCTCTTTTCATATATTCAAGTTCATAATCGCTATAATAGTCTAACAAAGTAAAGGCATTGATTAGTTCAATCACATTATCATTGAATATGTTGAGTTCTTTCCCACCAGTATGCACAACCAATCTGATTTTCTTTTTGAAAGAATCTGGTTCACGCAAAATAAGTCTCAATTTTTCAAGCCATTCACTTGTTATTTTTTCAGAAACAACAAAACGCTCTTTGAGACTCAACATCTTATTCAAATACCAATTTTTTTTTGATTTCATAACACCCAAATATTACACAATTTCAAATATTAATTTTATTATATAATAGCAATCCCACTTTTTCAATATGCAAAATGAAAATTTCAAATAAATTTTTTCTGTCGAATTGACCACCAGAAAATCTCAAAAAACAAAGAAAAAAGGCAGAAAAAACAATGTTTTCCGCCTTTAAAATTATGTAATTAGAGAATTTCAATCTTCTTGTGGAAGTATTTTTCAAATTCTTTTGCGCCTTCTTGTGCTTTTTCAATTTCATACGAATTGTCACCAGATGTGATTGTTTTCATGATGACAGAATCACCAAGTATATCACAAGAAATGTCTGCAATTACACTTGATTTTGTATAATCAAAGTTCTCCGCAAGTCTCAAGATTGAACCAAGTTTTTTCACGGCATCAATGTCCTCATCAATAAGAATATCTTTATACTTGATCCAGTCTGACATTGAAATTTCTGCCCCATCATGAAGAGACGCAACAAATGAAGCAAGCACAAGTTCTCTGTGAGAAACACCATAGATTTCAGAATTGACAATAACTGGGAATGCTAGTTTTGCATGGTTTCTTGTATTGATTCTCTTTCCAGCATCATGCATGTAAGATGCAACTCTCAAAACCTTCACATAACCACGAGGGAGTTTGTGGAGAACTCTAAGTTGTTTGAAGAGAAGCATTGCAAGATTGTATACCTGCTCATTGTGCTTTGTGTTTTCAGGATCATAGTGAGATGTCTCATTGACAACAGAAAATCCGAGAACATCGCTGATTGGTTTTTCAAGAGTGCTTGTCACAACTTCCTTTGTGAGAATACCATTCACAAGTGATCTTGAGGCAATTGTGAGTGTTTCCTTGCCGGTTGATCTCATAATTGCACCAACAATTACCACAGCAGCAGTGAAGACATCTCCTCTTGGTTCTTCAATACCCTTGATCTTTTTTGTTGAATCAAGATTGAGTTCCATGAGTTGTTTTTCAAGATAATCAATATCTGAAAGAGAAACTTCGTAGTTATCATCTTTATCAAGTGGATACTTTTTGTACTTTCTCACCATTTTTGCAATGTCTGTGAAGAATTTGTCTGAGCCCACAAGTCCAAATTCTATTTCATTTTCACCAATCCATGGATAGTCAGAAAGATGTGTCTCAACATACTTCCTTATTTTTGAATAAAGCACAGATGGTTCATACCCCTCATTCCCAAACATATCAAGGAGAGTGACAGGCCCAAAGTTCAAAAATGCCTGATTCATGAGGTTTCTTCTATTATAATGAACAATGTTGATACTATCCGAACCAATTCTAAATCCAAGCGCCTTTGGAATATCATATGAATTGATGAGTCCCAAATATATTGCATTGTTCTGATCCTCTGCAGACAAAAGAGAGAATCTAAAACCACAACTAGCAAACACCTCATCAAAGAAACTATACAAGTTCTTTGGCTTGCTCTCTGCTCCAAAGTTGCAAATAGCAATTGTTCTTGACACATCATACATGTCACAAAGTTTTTTGTAATTTTTGAGAACATGAATAGTATCGTCAATTTGTGGTTTTTTGAGGAAGTGATCTTTTGACAAATCAAGTCCGAGTTTTATATCTTCATGCTCTTCACAACATACAAGGAAATAGTTGTCCATATCTGCGTCAGCAATAACCAAACTAGCCCTATATGTTTCAACCAAAACAACAGCAATCTTTTCCAAGTTAAAAATCTCCTTTTCATTTCAATTGATAAACCAAGTATAACACAAATGGTAAATTTTGTATAGTACTTTTATTAAAATTTTTATAAAATAGAGATACATAATAAAATAAACAATTGAGTCTTAAACATAACAAAACAAGAAAGCAAACTACAGTTTCAAGCAATCAAAAATATTCTTGATTGCAACTCTGAGACGTTCTTTTCGTCTGAACATTTTGCTCTTGATTGACCCTCTATCAACCAATTTTTCAACAACGTACATAATCATGTTCCATTCTTCC
>JAZRDJ010000014.1:0-4846 GCA_045660245.1 Clostridia bacterium
TGCAAACCAAGTTGGATATTATTTTGATGATGGATTAGGAATAGAATGTGTTGATACTGCTTTATATCATCCGGTAACTGGCGATATATTCAAAAACTGGGAATATTATGACGAACAAACAGATAGTTGGAAAATTTTCAGAAGCACGTATGTTAATTGTGATTTGCAAATTAGACCAATATATGGTGTGAATTTGTATACAATTACTGTTGAATATTGGGACATAGAAGATTATGAAAATCCATCATATGTGGTTTGGAATGTGGAAAGTGATATATTTATTCAAAGTTGCTTGCCAGTTGATGCAAACCAAGTTGGATATTATTTTGATGATGGATTAGGAGTAGAATGTGTTGATACAGCCTTATATCATCCTGTGACAGGAGATGTCTTCAATAACTGGGAATATTATGACGAAGAAACAAAAAGTTGGAAATATTTGACAGGCATTTATGGTGATCGAGATTTGCAAATTAGACCAGTATATATTGTTGAAGAAGAAAGTATAAGTTGGAATGTAAGAACAGTAATCTATCAAGAAAATGAATCAGGAGAATTTTACACAATCAAAGAATCAACAGTTATGGATTCTGAAACAATGTATATTTATGTGACACGTTTGGGGAATGGTTATTTCAGAATCAGTAGTTATAACTGGTCGGTTGATATTACTGGATATCAAGGATATATTATTGGCTGGATAGACGTTTATGGACTGACAAAAGAATCTTCAGAAAATGGTGTTGACACATACGTTATGACTGTTACCCAAGATAGAGATATACACATATACATATCCTATGACTTCGTTGGATAAAATGCGTAATTTTTAATTTTAAAGCGGAAATAATTGAGTTTCCGCTTTTTTGTTTGTTCTGAGATGATATTAAAACTTGACAACTTGGGGAATAGTGCTATATAATAGCATGGCATGTAAAAATTAACTATCTACATGGACAAAAGGAGATTAAAATGAAATATACACGTGGTGAAAAGAAAGACGGAAAAATCGTTGTAGAATTCGCACTTGATGCAAATGAGTGGGAGGCAGAGGTTGAAAAGGCATACAACAAAAACAAAGGTAGATACAACATTGACGGATTCAGAAAAGGCAAAGTTCCAAGAAGTGTTTTAGAGAAGACATTTGGTGAATACCTTTTCTATGAAGATGCATTCAATGATATGTGCCCAAGAGTTTATCAAGAAATGCTTGACAAGGAAACAGATATTTTCCCAGTTGACTATCCAGCAATTGATGTGAAATCTTTCACAAAAGAGGGGGTTGTGTTCACTGCAACTGTTACACTTCTTCCAGAAGTTAAACTTGGTGCATACAAAGGTCTTGAGGTGAAGAAGAGAAAAGTATCAGTTACTGCTCCAGAAATTGAAGGGGAACTCAAGAGCATGCAAGAAAAACAAGCACGTTTTGTTGAAGTGACTGACAGGGCTGCGAAGAATGGAGATCTTGTGAACCTCAATTACTCTGGTTCTGTTGATGGAGTGAAGTTCGCTGGCGGGACAGCAGAAGATCAAGAACTTGAACTTGGTTCTCATACTTTCATTGAAGGTTTTGAAGAGCAAATGGTTGGAATGAACATTGGAGAAGAAAAAGACTTGAATGTGACATTCCCAACAGCATACCATAGCGAAGAACTCGCAGGAAAGCCAGCAGTGTTTGCAGTGAAATTGCTCGGAATTCGTGAAAAGCAACTTCCTGAACTTAATGATGAATTTGCATCAGACACAACAGAATTCTCAACTCTTGACGAACTCAAGGCAGATATCAAGAAGCACATAAAAGAGCACAAAGAGCACCATGCTGAAGTTGACGCCGAAAATGAACTCATCAAGACAATTGTTGACGCGTCAGAAGTTGAAATCCCAGATGTTATGGTTGAAGATCAACTCAATCGCATGATTGATGATGTTCAAAATAGACTAGCATATCAAGGTCTCAAGTTTGAAGATTATTTGGCTTATACTGGATCAAACATGGAAGCATACAGAGATTCAAGAAGAGATGAAGCCAAGAATGCAGTGAAGACAACTCTTGTCTTGGAAGAAATTGTGAAGGCTGAAAAGATTGAAGTGACCGAAGCAGATATCGAAGCAAAACTCGCGGAAATCTCAAGCAAAATGGGAAAAACCGTTGAAGAACTCAAAAAGACAGTAGTGAAAGGTCAAGAAGAATACTTGAAAAACACTATTATTAGCGAAAAAGTCATTAAAGTGATTAAAGATTTGAACAAGATTGTATAATTGTAATGAAAAACAGCCAATAATCTTGTAGCAAGGAGAACTTTATGGAAGAAAAAAACACACTTATTCCTATGGTTGTTGAGCAAACAAACAGGGGTGAGAGATCTTATGATATTTATTCAAGACTTCTTGAGGATAGAATCATTTTCCTTTCAGGTGAAATCAATGATGCAGTTGCAAACACAATTGTGGCTCAACTTATTTACCTTGAGGGGAAGGATCCAGAAAAAGATATTATGATGTATATCAACAGTCCTGGTGGTAGTGTAACTGCAGGACTTGCGATCTATGACACTATGAACTATATAAAGTGTGATGTTTGCACAACCTGTGTTGGTATTTGTGCATCAATGGCAGCGGTTCTTTTGTCAAGTGGGGCAAAGGGAAAAAGATATGCCCTTGCAAACAGTGAGGTGATGATTCATCAACCTCTTGGCGGTGCACAAGGTCAAGCAAGTGATATCGTGATCACAGCAGAGCACATTGTTCGTACAAAGAAAAAACTCAATACAATTCTTTCAAACAATTCAAAGAAAAGTATTGAGCAAGTTGAAAAAGATACTGATCGTGATAATTACATGACTGCTGAAGAAGCACTTGAATATGGTTTGGTGGACAGAATTTTTGACAAAAGACCATCAAAAATGTAAGACAGGAGAATACAATGTCAGAAAACGAAAATAACAACAATCAAACAGGGCAAAATGAAAACAGTCAAGGCACAAGCAATGGTGGGAACGGCGGTGATCGTCCAAGAAACAAAGGCTGTGCGTTTTGTGGAAGACCAAAAGGTGCTTTCAAATCAATTGTTGAAAACCCAAACGGAACAGTTGGTATTTGTGATGATTGCGTAAAAATTTGCAATGAAATTTTGAAGCAAGAAGAAAGAAAAAGAAACAAGCAAGAAAAACTTGTTCTTCCAAAACCTGAAGAAATCAAGGCTGAACTTGACAGATACATAGTAGGTCAAGACAAGGCCAAAGAAGTTCTCGCTGTATCCGTGTATAATCACTACAAGAGAATAAATTATGCTCTTGACTGCAAGCAAAAACAAACATCAGACAAAAAGATGGAAGATGTTGAACTCGAAAAGAGCAATGTTTTGATGCTTGGACCAACAGGTTGCGGGAAAACACTTCTTGCTCGTACTCTTGCAAAAATCTTGGATGTTCCGTTTGCATCTGCTGATGCGACAACACTCACAGAAGCAGGATATGTTGGAGACGACGTCGAAAACATTCTTTTAAAACTCATTCAAAATGCAGATTATGACATCAAGCGTGCGGAACGTGGAATAATCTATATCGATGAGATCGACAAGATTGCAAGAAAGTCGGAAAACATGTCAATAACTCGCGATGTTTCTGGTGAGGGTGTGCAACAATCACTCCTCAAAATTTTGGAGAGTACAATTGCATCTGTTCCGCCACAAGGTGGAAGAAAGCATCCAAACCAAGAATGTTTGAATATTGACACAACAAATATTCTTTTCATTTGTGGTGGAGCATTTGTTGGTCTTGACAAAATCATTGAGAAAAGACTCGACAATTCGACTCTTGGATTTGGTTCAAACGTGCAAGCAAAATCAGAGAAAAATGCAGGAGAAACACTCGCAAAAATTCAGCCTGATGATCTTGTTAAATTTGGACTTATTCCTGAATTTATTGGTCGAGTTCCGATCACTGTTGTATTGAATGATTTGGATGAAGCATCTCTAATGAGAATTCTCACGGAACCACGTAACAGCCTTGTGAAGCAATACAAAAAAATGTTCTCAATTGATGGCGTTTCACTTGAATTTGACAATACTGCTATTTCTTGTTTTGCGAGAAAAGCAATCAAACTCAAAACTGGAGCAAGGGGACTTCGTACCATTATGGAAGAAACAATGCTTCCACTCATGTACAAAGTGCCAAGCGATTCAAGCATCTACAAAATTATCCTTTCTTCAAGAGGTCAGATTGATGGCAATCAAGAAGAAATTGAATCAACAATCATTAGGCGTGAAGTGCCAGTAGTTGAACAAAAAGAAGTTGTATAAAATTAAATCTCAACACTTGAATTTATGGTGTTGAGATTTTTTTGTGTGTGATTTATTTGCTAAATTTTTGTGAGTTTGGTAATATATTTATATAAAGATAATAAAGGTGGTAGTATGAACAGCAAAGAACTCGCAAAACAAGTGCGAAAAGACGCGCTTTTGATGACAAGCAATGGTCCAGCAGAACACATTGGGCCGATTTTGTCAATCACTGACATTGTTTCAGTGTTGTATGCAAGTGTGATGAATCACGATCCCAAACAACCAAATCATGAAAACAGGGATCGCTTTATTTTGTCAAAAGGTCATGCAGGGGCGTGTGTTTATGCCACGCTTGCTGAGTGTGGGTATTTTGAAAAACGTGTGCTTGAAACATATGTGAAGAACGGAAGCACGCTTTCTGGTCACGTTTCACACAAATTCAATCCTGGCGTTGAGATCTCAACAGGTTCTTTGGGACATGGACCTGGTGTTGGCGCAGGAATTGCGCTCGCTGCAAAAATGGACAAAAAACCATTCAGAGTTTTTGTTCTTTGTGGAAATGGT
>JAZRDJ010000015.1:0-11457 GCA_045660245.1 Clostridia bacterium
TATTTTTGTTTTTTTGTGTCAAATTCTTTTCTTGATCAACGATCACAACGTTTGATTCCTCTTTGGACTGATTTTTCTGTGGCGCAGAAATAATTCCCAAAATTACAAATATTCCACAAACGCCTGTTGTGATATCCATCACAAGTCCAGCATCAACCACAAAACCATATTTGTCACCAATAATGCGCACAAGGAGCAACACGGCACTCACCAAACTTATCCAAAAATTATAAGTCTTCATTTTATCTTTTAAAGTCATATACACCTCCAAACAAAGATTAAAATTAGCAAAAATGCAAACACAAAAGACAGTGTTTGCATTTTTATTTTTCGTGAATATTTATTTTCTACTATATAAATAATCCACAATTTTTTGATAATTATCGCCAAGCAACTCTTTGAAATTTGAGTTTCGGAAAAATATTTCAAATGCTTGATCTTTGTCAAATTGCGACAAATAGGACACCATGTAATTGTATTTTGCAATATCCAATTTTTTTCTGTACTCATCATAGCCATACTGTGAAAGTGCCAAAATATCTTCCTTGTGCTCAGCCTTTGCCTTTTCATATTTAATTTTATATTCAGCCTCAAGTTTTTTGACATTGTTGTTGAACTCGATCACTTCATCATATTCTTTTTTGTACTCATCATAAGCCTTGCTGATTTCTTTTTCAATCTTGTCAATTTTTTCAATGTCAAGCGCTTCAATCGCGAGATCAAGTTCACGTGTTTTTGTTTCAATTTTTGACTCAATCGAGTTGATGTTTGATTCAAGTTTCCTCATGGTTTCCGTCAAATTTTCAGCGCGCTCACTTTCAACTCGTGAGAGTTGCATGAGAACAATTGAAGACCTAGCAAGCCCTCTCTTGATTGCCTGATTTTCAACCGCAAATACTTCAGAATCGAAAACATTGTTTATTTCATCTTTCTCTTTTTCTGCTGCGTGAGCCAATGAGTCTTTTTCAAATTCGAGATCCAAAAGAACCTTTTTGAAATCTTCAGTTGCTTCTTTCTTTTTTTGATCGTACTCTTTGGTCAATACATTTGTTTTTTCTTCTTGTACCTTTTCCCTATCAAAAGTCGGAACATCTTTTTCAGTCAGCCTCAAATTTTCTGGCGCTTCATAAAAGTCCAAGAGTTCATACTTCTGATTGAGTTCTTTGAGTTTTTCTTCTGGATCTTCTTTCTCTTGCGCACGCACTTCTGTTAAAGCAAGAGATGGATCTATCACAATTTTGTGATCATCTTCTGCACTTTCTTTTGTAACCACATTTTGAATATTATTTTGATTGATTTCTTGATCACGGATTTTAGTGTTTGTTTTTGGTTGATTATTTAATTCTTCTTTGAACTCATTATCAGTTTGATCATCTTCCGTTTTTTTGTCCACATTCTTTTTCTTTCTTTCATCAAGTCTTGAATTTATTACACTTCGAAAACTATTCAAATATGCCATCAATACATTCCTCCCACTTTATTTTTATTTTGCAAATTATAAACAATATTTGTAATATTGATCTTGTTTTTTATACTTTCAAAAAGTTGATTTGCGTTTTTTATTTCAATTACTCTTTTCATAAACTTGCTCCAAAAAAAGATTATTTTGCGTTCTGATCAAAAAAGTATTTGTGTCAAGTTTCACAACTTCTCTTCCTGCAAAATACTCATCTGATGATACCAAACCATACTTTTCATTCACAACATTCAGAACTTTTTTCACAATCCCATTTGTATTCAAAAACACTTCAATCTCTTTGTTGTTTTTTGCATACAAATTCAAATTGTTTCCTTTCCCAATTTTTGCAATTCTTTTTTCAAAAATCATTCTTCGATTCCCTCTTTTGAAAACAAAAATTTCATATCAATTCGAACACCTTCATACTCTCTGCTTCCGAGCAAATCATATGTACTGTATGAAACATTGTAGTCAGTTCCATTTTCAAGATTTCTCACAGCCTTGTATCTTTTGTCCAAGCCAAGGCAAATCACTTTTTCGTTTGTGAAGACAAGCACAATGCTTTTCATGACAACAATATCCACAATATTTTCATGGCCGATCTCTTTCAAAAACTCCATGTCAAACAGTTCAAAAGTATCTTCTTTTGCTGAACTGAAAATCAAAAACTTACCCTCTACATCTTTGAATACAATGTATGAAAGATCAGCAGACACACAAACATATTCACTGACCATTTCACCAATTTCTTCTGTTTGATAATCAAGTGGACTGTACCTCTTCATATCAGATGAATTGTAATACCTCACATATGGCACTGGCAAAAAGTTATAGACAAAGAATCCTCGCCTTGTTTCAATTGACAAAATTTGTCCATTCAGCATTGCATCTGTTTGACTTCCATAACCTTCGTCATGGACAACCTCATCAACAAACTGCAATGCTCTGATATATTTCCCGCTCGCAATCCTTCCAGACAAAAAACATAATTTTGCGTCACCTTGCTCACATGAAGCAAAGGCAACAACTCTGTCACAAGGATTAACAACAGGATGCAAGATTTCTTCGAGAATATACCCATTGGTGGTTTCTGAAAACTTGAGTGCAAGCCCAGTTTCCGTTTCTGCATCAATAACACCAACCAGATATTTCCCATTCAAAAGTTCAGTCACACAAAACTCTTTGAAGTTGTATGAATATGCGCTCTGATGGAAGTTTTCCATGAAGATTGACGTTTTTGTGCAAACGCCACTTTCTATCTTGAAAAGTTCAACAAAAGGCTCAACGCTTCGCTTGATCCATACAGCATTGTTCACAATGCAAATTTTCTCAATGCCACCAACACTGATTGCACCGCTTTGAATTTTTTCAACGCCATAACCTTTGCACCTGAACATATGCACACCATACGAATCCACAAATGCAATTATTTCACCGTTCATCGACACAAACCTTGTTGTGGATGCCGAAAAGCCATCAAATGTTTCAGTTACATAATCTCCGACATTTCGAGCATAATCCACTTCAACGTACCCACTTTGGTTTGCCCCATTCAAATCCTGAACCGAACTGATCAATGCCGTGTCCTTTGCCACAATCAATGAACCAAAATCTCCAGTTGTGAGCGTTTCACTCTGATGTTCAATATGTGGCAATGAATTCATGACATTGAGCCTTGCAACTGCCTCGTCTGAATTGATGAGCAAAATCTCCCTTGTTTCACCTTCCCCAAGAAGAGCCGAAATCGTGAGTTCAAACATTCCATTCTCGAGGGTTTGCCCTGAAATCGATGCCTCCTGCTTTTTTGCGTATCTAACACCAGACCGCTCCATTTTGGCATTTTCAGAAACATTCATTCCTCTCACGGCATAAATCTTGTGATCCTCAAGAGTCTCCCCAAGGAGCATTTTTATCAAGTTGTTGTCACCAGATGTCAAAAGCCCTTCGGACATGGATTCAAGTTCCAAAAAAATCGTGAGTTTGACCTCAAGACTTTCGCCAACCCCCTTGACCACATCAACCACCGAACCATTTTCATCAGTGATCAAAATATGGTTGAAAATGTCTGGATCTTGCTCACCACTTGAAGCAATGCCAATTTCAGAAAAGACAATTTCCTGATTGTCAAGACTCGAAAAGTTTGCAGTCTTTTTGACATAAAACACACCGTCGTCTGGATTGCACTTGATCACACTTGTCTGTGCCTCAAGCGAACAGACATAACTCGACAGTTTTCTTGTTGTTTTGGGATCTGCCTTCACTTTTCCATTCCCGATCGCAAAATGCGTGAAATATGGTTCAAGTTTGCCGATTTTTTCAAAAACCGAATCCAAAAGCGTGTTATAACACACATATTTTCTTGTTCCATTGATTTCAATTTCCAATTTGTTGTGAAATTTAATGTTCATATTACACTCCTTCTATTGGGTAAAAAACCATTCTAAAATCTTTGTATTGCCCACTCACATTTGATCCGCCACGCTCACACCAGTACGAAAAGATTCCAGACTTTTCATAGTCGTTGTAGTCACCACCAAAGTGCAAACCATAGCCCGCACGAATATCGACCGCATCACAAAAGTATGTGGTTTGACTTCCAGCAATACCGTCCAAAAGTTCACTCTGTGGCAAAAATCCAAGCATCGTCGTGCCATAAGGATTTATCAAATACTTTGTGCTGAGCCTTTTTCCATCAAACTCTGGATTTGTTGCAACCACATCATAACCATCACCATTCTTGTTGATCGGAACTGTTGAGTATGGATTTCGTTTCAAGATTTTGAACACATCAAAGTCATAGCCACCTTGCATAACAATTTCATCAATTCTGTGACCATGTGAGCCAAAAAGGTTTTCAATTCCCATAAATTTCAAAATCGATGACTTTGCTGTGTTGCCATAAAACATGCCCTTTTGATCGGTCGAACCGGTGGCACCGAGCCCACCCATTCCGTTGACCCCATAACCAAAACTGCTTGCAGAATCCGTGCTCTTGCATGCAATAATAAACAAACATTGAAACAGAACCATCAAATCAAAGTTCCACAGCCTATATCCCGTCGGTTTTGATTTGATATAAGTATCAAAGTTTGCAAAAGTTGGCGCAGTGCTTCCCATAATCGGAATGTTTGTGCCTGTCTGCGAAAAGAACGCCGAAGCATTCTTGTAGGACTTGATCACCGAACCATAAACACTGACATAAATCTTGTCGAGTTCAACCCCATCATACACGTGTGCATTGCAGACAAACCTGTCGTCAATCTTTTTGTTTGAAATGTGGACATTGATTTTGTCATCAACACTTTCAATGCAGTAATATATTTTTGGGATTTCCACCATAATATCCAAAATCGACGAACCAGAACTCTCAGCACCAACAAGCGTGTCATCGATAAATTTGTCATAATTCATTTTGTCGAGATAATTGACAAACTTGCCTTCCTGCATGGCACAAGGCTTGACATAAGCAAATGGCCATCGTTCGTCCCAACCATTTGACACCAACTTGTCGTTTGTTGCTGTTTCATCATTGAAGACATTTCGCATCGGCAAAAGTCCAACACAGTCGTCAAGATAGACACACCTTGCATCAGGATCAGGATTGTATCTGTCGATTTGCACGGTATAGAGAATTGTCCTCTCACTCTCGCTATAAATCGAGTGATCAATTTGATACGATCCCATGAGATGCGACACACTCAAACCTTCAATAATGCTGGCAAAATTGATTGCAGACCTTGCGGTTATCTCATATGATGCAATGATGCTTTCAGCGGACTTGTCCGTCTCAAGCGCCGTGTTGTATTTTCGCGACACCAGAACATAACTCGCATTCACCACTTCAAACATGGTTTTCCCGAGCGGATCAAAAGCCGATTTCAAAACATAATTTTGGTGATCAGTTGACGTGAAAGCAACATAAGCAAACTCTTCAGATGCAACCATTGTCACATCGACAAAAACCTTGTTTTTTGGAAGATCAAAAGCACAAAGATTACCAACAAAATCGTCAAATATCGAGCAATAAAAAGCATCTTTCCCTCCATGCTTTATCGCACAGACCAAAACACCATCTGATGATTTTTCAGGTGCAGTTCCAGCACATACAACAGCAAAACCTTCCCCAATCTTTTGATCGTTGATCACACCTCCAACCTTGCGCACAAAAAGATTGCCATTCATCGTGACATAAAACAAAAAGAGTTGCCCATTTTTGTCAAACGCAAAAGAGTGTGAAATCACACCATCCATAATCACATCAAAATTGAGTTCAAGTGATTTTTGTGTGTCAACCTCTGTTGCGAAAATCTGATTGTTTTTGGTATAAGAAACAATGAACGTTCCATCTGGCGTCTTTGTTGTTCTGATCTCAATTTCTGAGTATTTTTGATTGTTTTCACTTGCCCCGTTGAGGCAGACCATGCTCATTTTTTGAACCACAAAATCATGATCAGACACAATCTTCATTTGAACATGCTTTGGTTCTCCATGCGCCTCAACAACCTTCACAAAATCCATGTCAAAAGAGGATTGTTCGTCACTCTCAAAATCATCAATTTCCTCTCCATCAACCAAAAGCAAAAACTTGATTTTTGTTGCATTGTCTTGCTTGATTTTGCCTTTGATCATGACACAAACATTCTGACTTTTTGGCTCAATCAAACCAAAGTCCACAGTGTATTCACCCGCAGATACCGCAAGATTCTCAACATTTGTGCTCTCATACAAAAAGAGCCCCGACTCACGGTTCTCCATTCCAAGGTTTCTTTCAATTTCCAAAACCTTTGTGTATGCAACTTTGCCAAAATCCATGATTAGTCGTCACCCCCAATCAAAATTGTGAGTTCTGGCGAAAGAATTTTTGCCTCTGAACTTTCAAACAAAAACTCAAAAGCAAACTTTCCACCAAACACAAAAGTGTGGTACGTCCTTGCCCCAGGCTGAAGACTCAAAATTTCTTTTTGCCCACTGTCTGACCAAATGACAACTTTGCCAGTCCCCAAAGCGTCAACTGAAAAAGCCCTCAAACATTTTCTTGATCCTCCACTTGAAAACGCAAAAAAATCGGTCTTCCAAACTTTGAATAATGGTTCACCAAAAAACGCACCACCATCATCAATTGTCGCCACGACATAGTTTTGTTGTTCTTGCCCCTTGACAGCGATCAAAAGTTTTTCGTGACCACCCACACAAACTGGCTGAATGTGAATGACGTCCACACCTCTTGCAATCCTGTACTTTTTCGTCTTGATGTCATACTCAAGCAGACAATTGTTCACAAAATCCCCTTCTTGAAATTCACATCTTTCATCAAACTTCGCCTTGAATGAAAGATAATATTTTCCGGCAAAAAATGCTCCGTGCGCACTTGAGTTCAAACTGTCAAACACATTTTCAAATTCACTCAAAATTCGCACAGCATTGAACCCATCAAATGCATAGAGCCCATCAGATGCCAAAAACAAAATGCGGTCACCACACACCACAACTGTTTCTGGATATATCTTTGACACAGACACAAAGAGATGCGAAACAGAAAAATTCTCTTGATCCCCAAACGCCGTAACGCGCGAAATCCCATAATCCCTGAAGACATAGAGATAGTCCCCAAAAGAAATCACTTTGTTCAACGCACCACGCTCATCAAGCATTTCAATGTAGCCAGCCTCCGAAAGATCAATTGACCAGTTTGTTGGATCAAGATCGTCCGAAAACAAAAGCATTGACTTCTCATTCGTTGTCGTCACAAAAAGCCTCTCAAAATGAATATCCGCTGACGAAATTTTTGGTGCGTCCAAAACTTCAAATGGCATACTCTCTCCGTCATAGACAATCATGTTGTCAGTTTTGCTCACAAAGATCAAAACATCTTTCCCATCAAGCCTGTATGAAATCGCATTCGGCACACTCGAAAAAACGATATCTCTCACTCTCACAATGTCACCAGATCCGTCAGTGATGTTCATGATAAAGAGCACAAGACTGGCGTTCAAAAACAACAACTTGTCGTTGCGAACGTTACCATCTTTGTCAAAAGATCTGTAGACAAAAATCTTGATGATACTCCCGATTGATGCAAGTGCAGTTTTTGTTTTTTCTCTGTTTTCTTCAAACACAAACTGCAAAACGCCATCAACAAACCCCATTCCACTCTTGAGCGAACCGCCCGAAAAGTCAAAGTTGTATGACTCAATCGCCATTTTGTGCGGGAGCATTCCGCTGTCATACTCAGTGCTTATTCCTTGCAAAAAGTTTGGAATTTTGTATGCAATTCTTCTCTCACTCGGAAAATTTGTTTTCTTTCTTGTGTTCATATCAATTTCTCCAAACTGGCATAATTCTGCTTCCGCGCTTCTGTCTTGCGTCCTCAAGTTCACTCTTGAACTTTTGCTCCATAACTGACGCCTCAGCAAACAACAACTTACTGCTCAAATACTCACTTGCAACTCCGAGCGCCACAATGTGATTTGTGAGCGAAAGTGGCAGAGAAAACTCATCAAACAATGAGTCCAAATCCTCACACTCAAAAAAGTATGAAATCATCAAATCCTTGTTCTTGATCGCCGTTTTTACATGATCGAAATAAACATTGAAGACAACTGGAGAATTGAGTGAATCCACAACGTCCTTGACTGAAATAATTTGCTTTTCAAGCGCATCAAAAAAGATTTTCCCCTCTGCGTCAGTTTTGACTTTTTCGACATGAATGTTCTTGATGTAATTCCTTGTGATGCTGTTTACAACCGAAAGAGCAAGACTCTTCATCAAAATCAAATCGTTCTTGTCATGCTCCGCAAAATCTTTTATCTCTTGCTCAAAAGTTGATTTTTGCGAAATACCACGCAACTTTTCTCTGCGTTCAAATTGCCCCAAAATGAGCAAAACCTCTTCCAAAATATCTTCCAACATATCCGCCACCTCACACTCCCTTGTTTTTTTCAATTATTCTTTGTATTTGTCGCCCTGAAATCTCTTCTCGGGATTTCTTGGCATAATCCATGATCGCATCAAAATGATCTGATGCATCTTGCTTGATTTGCTCGAGTTTGCTTTGTTCGAGCCTTCTGTTTTGAACTTCAATTTGTTCAAATAATTTTTTCATGTTTTCACGCCTTGTCTCAAAAAGTCGCCCAATCACTCTCGAATCGAGTTCACTTGGATGAATTCTCAAACAAAACGATCCACGCTTGTTTGACTTGTCGTGAATTTCATAAACCTCTTGGCGCGGATTAAAAAACAGTTCATATGATCTGTTGATCATTTTGATCCTCTTTGCAATCCCATACATATCATCAACTTTCATGAGTTCATTCATGATGATCTTCCCCCTGGCGTTCAATTGTCCGCAAATTCAAAAAAACAACACAAAGCCAGGGAACTTTTTGTTCCCCAGCCTTGCTTTGTTTGGTTTCTTATGATTCCAAAATACCCTCAATCATCGCTTGACCAGCGCACTTGTCACAAATGATATCAGCATATTTCACAAGCGTAGCACTGTATGTTGGCTTGCCTGGATTTTGCTTGATCACTTTTCCATCTTCACCAGCGAGCCAGTTCCAGTCGCAAAGTTCATGGAGATTAAATTCTTTTGTATTCAAAAGATACATTGTGTTTGGCTTCACAAATCTGTCAGACACAAGAGGAATTCCGTTGTATGAAATTGCCTTGTATCCACCAGCAAGATCCATGATGTCAACGTTTGTTCTGTATGAAGTGAAGTATTCTTGATAATTTCTCTTCACACCCGCTGAACAAACAATGAAGTCAACCTTGCTGTCTGCATTTTCTTCAAGAGCATCGATTGCTCGTTGCATATAGATATCAGTGATTTGCTTTTTTGTTTCGCCTTGAGAGATGTCAGTCATGTATGGGATCATCCAGCCATAGTTCGCTCTGTCAAGCCCATAAAGCACGCCTTCATTTTTGAAGATTGCACCAAGACCAGTGAGTTCTTTTCCAAAAGAACCTTGAACGCAAATCTTGTATGCTCCATTACCATATGCCCCAGCAGAAATTGCTTTCCCGAGCACAATTTCTTTTGTTTGTCTGTTGATTGAAACAATTCTCACCGCAGCCTCTTGAACATTTCCAGATTCGTCAACAACATCAATCACCATGCCTTCCACAAGATTAATGCAAGAGTCCACAACCATTGTTGTTGCAGTGTTTGAAACGACGCCAGCAAGCACGCCAGATCCATCGCCATAAAGCATTCTGCCAAAGTTGAAAGATGACGCACGAATGAGCCCTTCCATTTCAGCGTTCAAAAGATTTACGAACGCCCCAGCAGAAGACGCAGACGCTCTGACAGCCTTGTCAGAAATTTCGATTCTACCATAAAGGTTTTTGAGATCAAGCACAAATTGTGCATAGTTGTTGCCAGCAGCAGTTGGGAGTTCTCCACTTTCACTTCCGGCACCAATTCCACCATTCAATCCATATGGCGCAAGTTTTCTGATTTCCTTGCCCCACACGTCAGAAGTAGTTTGTTTAATTTTCGCGAGCAATGGGTTGATTGAAGTATTGAGTTGTTCAGAAACAACACCCAAGTATACTTCTTTGAGCGCATTGTCCGCAGTTGCAAGTGTTACCATAATTTCTCCTTCCAAATAAAATATTAATAATAAAAATTAAAAAAAATAAAATTTTCAGAATTTCACACAAAAATCAAAAAGTTACTCACCTTTGAGCATTTTCTCAAATATTTTCCCAGCACCTTCAATACTCCCTGCATTCTTCTTTGCACTGGTCGCCAGCACAAACGAATTCATGTGCGAAAGCGTGCTTGGACTTTTTTCCTGAGCCTTCACTCCCATCAAATAATCTTTGATGATCTGGCTTTTGAGTTTCTCATTTTTCATTATGTGCTCCTGAACAAACTCTGGGTCATCAATCAAATCTGCAGGATTGCTCACATTGCTTGATTTTGCGATCTTGAACGCGATATGAATGCCGTTTTTCATTTTCATGAGTTCTGGCTCTTGCCGCAAGACATTCGCAATGTCCTTTGCATGTTGCTTTGCTTCTGGAGTTCTTGAAAAAAAGTCATCAACCTTGCTTTCCCAAGAAACTTCACTTGATTGACTTTCACCCATGTTGTCGCTACGAGCATTTTCACTCAACGCACTTTTGCTCATTGAACCCTCTTCAATTTTTGGGGTTGCATCGTCAGCATGAACATTCTTGAAACTTTCAAGTTCTCTTGAAACTTCCGCGAGTTTCTGACTTTTTCTTGTGAACTCCGATTGCAAATTTTCATATGCCTCAAGCAACCTTGTTGCATCTTTAAATTTCCCAAAAGTGGAGCCAGCATCAACATTTTTCTTGATAGTGCTTTCCGGATTTTCATCTACCATGCGAAAACTTTCTTCTGCTTGTGGTTGTTCCACTTGTCTTTCTTCACTCATAATTTTTTTCACTCCATTTAAATTTTTCAAAAAATTTGTTTTTCTCAATTGATTTTTGACACATCATCTTGCCCCATGCTTGACCCAGCAAAAAGCAAAACCTTGTGCTCAAGAATGTGGTTTTTGATGAGCGTCAAATGCTCTTCACCAAAATTCTTTGACTCGTCTGAAATCAAGAATTTTGTGTGCTCAGAAATGTGGATTTCATGATCGTCAATGTCAAGTGGCGCAATCTTTTCATTTCCAATCATCAAGTTTTCTTTGATCGCTCTTTTGGTGTGAAGCGCAGAAATGTCACTCACATTGTCAAAAGTCGCAAAGCCGAGGCCAGACAAAATCTTGTTCCTTGTTCTCTCGGTGACTCTTCCGTCATTCCCCGCAAAAAGCCCCAGCCTGTACAACTCCAAAAGCATACTCTTTCTCTGCGCTGGTGATTCAGCAAGTTCGTTGTCAGACTCCAAAATAATTTCTTCAAATGAAAGATCACTTTTGTTCCAATAATACGTTTCGATCTCCCCATGTTCGTTTGCCACCTTCGAAAGACGTTTTGTGCTTGCAAATTGCTTGTATAACCTCACCACTTGCTCTGCA
>JAZRDJ010000016.1:0-3210 GCA_045660245.1 Clostridia bacterium
ACATATGAAATTGATTATTTGATTTTTGAAAATCCAAACATATTATTATATAGTATTGAAGAATTGACTGATAAACTCGAAAAGATTGGTGATGAGATTGAAACGGCTCTTAAAGACGATCCACATATAATATAAGGCACAAAACGTACAAAGTATTTGATTTGTACGTTTTTATTTTGATAATTTGTGAAAATTTACCTAAAATTAATATGAAAAAATAAAATAGACATGTTATAATAATTTACAAATAAAAAATAGGTGTATAATTTTGAAAATGAAAAAAGAAAAAATATCTGAAGAAAATGTTGAAGTGTCTGAAAGTCGGGCTTTTGTTACAAATCAAGAGAATTTAAATGAAGACTTAAAAAATCAAAAAAATATGCAAAAAAAACAATTGAAAGTATTAAAGAAAGAAGAAAAACTAAAAGAAAAACAAGCAAAACAAGAAAAAGTTGAACAAGAAAAAAAAGATAGTGAAATAAAAAAAATAAATTATTTCAAAAAATTGCAAATTGTTCAAGAGGAACTCAAAAAGAGAAAAGAACAAAAGAAAAAAGAAAATGCTGAATATGAAAAGCAAATGAGTATGCTCTACAAAAAGCAGAAATTGCCACCATGGATTAGGCTTGACAATGCGGGGATGATTTATCCTCCAGCGAAAAGAAAATACTGGAATTTTGTATACCGAATTTCTGCAGTTCTGAAGAACCCTGTTGATATTGAAATTTTGAAACAAGCAACATATGATATATTGCCACGATTCCCATCTTTTAACGTTTGTTTGAAGAGAGGGCTTTTTTGGCATTACTTTGAACGAGCACCAAGAAAACTCGAACCAGAAAGAGATTTTGATTTTCCTTGTCAGCCATTTGATTTGTCGGATTCAAGTGCAAATTTGATTCGTGTGCTTTATGACGATTTCAAAATTAGTTTTGAATGCTTTCATGCGATTGCTGATGGAAGAGGCTCTTTGATGTTCTTGAACTCACTCCTTTGCAGATATTTTGAACTTCAAGGTGTTGTGTTTGAAGACAAGTCGACTGTGCTTTCTTTTAAAGATATGCCAACTGAGGAAGAAATTGAAGATAGTTTTTTGAAGCATTACGATAAGAAAAAGGCTCACAGACCACAAGAGAGGGCGGCATATAAAATCAAAGGGACAAATCTCGCGCCGGGATCAGTCAATTCGATTGTTGCTGAATTTTCTGTTCAGAATTTGAAAAAAATTGCAAAAGAAAGCAATTGCTCACTCACAGTGTTGCTTTGTGCATGCATTGGATATGTTGTGTATTTGAAAAAAGAAAAATCAAACAAAAAACCAGTGAGCATTTCGGTTCCGATTGATTGCAGAACAAGGCTTGGTTCAAAAACGTTACGTAATTTTTCAAGTTATATCAATGTTGATGTTGATGGGGATAATTTGAGTCTTCAAGACGTTATTGAAATTTTCAAAACAGAATTTGCAAAGATAGACAAGGATTTTTTGCTCGGAAATATAAATGCAAATGTGAAAATTCAAAAAAACTTTTTTGTTAAAATCATTCCGCTCTGTGTGAAACAAGTTATCATGAAACTAGCGTTTAATTTGGCGGGAGAGAATTATCAAACACTTGCATTTTCAAACATTGGGGGAGTGAATGCACCAAAAGAGTTTGGTGATTTGATTGATAGATATGAAGTCAATCTTGGGAAAAGTGGATACAACACAAAAAGTATGGGTGTTGTATCTTTTGGTGACAAATTGTGCATTACTTTCTCATCAAATATTGAGGAAAATGAAACTGAACGTGATTACTTCAGACTTCTTGCATCACTTGGCGCAGACATAAAGATTTTCAGCAACAGGAGGGATATTTATGGAAATATATAGAAAATGTTCTTCATGCAATGTTGATGTATCTTCAGATCTTTCGCATTGTCCACTATGTGGGAAATACTTGCTTGACGACAGAAAAAATGAACAAACATCTGTGAACAAATATAGTTTCCCACGAGTTAGTATGAAAGAAGTCCAAAGGGCAAAATGGATCAACATCATTCGAATTTTGTTTTGGCTCGCTGCAATCATAACAACGGCGATTAACCTTTTGTGGGAAACTACACCATATTATTTCCCATATGTAATTGCTGCATTGTTCGTTGTTATGCAGGTATTCATTATTCCTTTCAGTCAAAAACAGCGTTATGTGAAAAAAATCACTTGGTCGGCAATTTTGGTCTCACTTTTCTTGATTTTTATCGATGCATATGATTATTTCACTTGTGGAACACCATTTGGGTGGGCACTCATTTATACTGTTCCATTTTTGCTTGCATCGATCGTGATCGCCTCAGCCATTATTTGTTTGGCTTCAAGGCGCAATGAAATTGATATGCTCAAAAGTGTGGGGATCTTGATGATTTATAGCATAATTTATTTTTTGGTGGTGATCCTTGCATTTGACAATGTGGCGCTTTGGCCAAGTTTGGTTTTTACGTGTGTTGCAGTTGGTTGGTTTTTGCTTTTGCAAGTGATCAAACGAAATCTCTTGTGGAAGGAACTTGCAAAGAACTTTCATTTATAAAATAAAGGTAGGTGTGAAATTATGAATTTCCTTGACGAATTGCTCAATAAGATTGAAAACAGCAAATTGAAACTTTTTTCAATAGATGATGTGTTCAAGATCATGGGATTTAAGGCTGGCTTTGACAAAAGGGCAGTTGAACTTGCAATGCGTGAACTTGTGCGCCAAGACAAACTGGTATATACAAAGCGAGGCAAATTCTGTTTGCCTGATTATTCTGGGGCGATGAGAGCGATCATTATGATGACAAAGAGTGACAATGCGTTCGCAAGACCAGTTTCTGGTGGCACAGATGTTTTTGTTTCAGAACGAAATTTGCATGGAGCGTGTCAAGGTGACACAGTTCTTGTTAAGATCAATAGAAAAACAAGCAAAAACAAGATCAAAAACAAAACAAATCGAAACAGAAACTCATTCCGAGCAGAAGAGGCAGAAGTTATCAAGATCCTTGAGCGTGGGGCAAAGCAAATTGTTGGGCTTTTTGTCAATGAAAATGGAAGCAATTTGGTCATTCCTGATGATACAAGATTTGCAGATTGCGTTTTCATTCAAGCATCAAACACGTTGGGGGCTCAGCACGGATACAAGGTTGTTGTTGAAATTACAGAATACCCAAGTAGAATAAAAATGGCACAAGGTAGAGTTG
>JAZRDJ010000017.1:0-12697 GCA_045660245.1 Clostridia bacterium
ATTATACTGAAAAAGCGCCTGCACCTCACTACCATTATTATGGTAGAGAAGTGGCACTTGCAAGGTGTGGAAGTTCATATTCTCTCGGGATCAACATTTTTGATCTCAATAGGTATCTTGCGAATCTTTCTGTTTCTTTTGATGAAACTCAAAAGAGAATTGAAGAAGAAAAGATGGCGGGTGTTTTGATTGACGATGAGGCAAAACAAAAACTTTTGCCAGATATTTTGAAATATTCGATCGGAATGGAATATTTGCCGATCATCAAGAATGATTCAGAGAGGTTTGGTGTAAAAGATGCAAAACATTTTCTTGCAAATGTTAAGAGAGTTCTTGCAGGGTATTCATCGCAAAAAGATAAGTCGCAAATTGTGGCTCAAATTGAAGATGAAATTGCAAAGTGCAACGACTTGATTTGCAAGATCGATGAAGACTCTGATGTATGGCAATCAGGAGGAGGAAAGTAATGGCTGAAAAAAATCGTCAACAACAGGTGTTGAACAAAATCAGGTTTTTGGAATCTGGCTCAAAACTGTTGTGCATGTTTTCAGACCTTGGTGTGAGTGAAAATGAAATGGCGATGGTTATGAATTCATTCAAAGCCATCACGGACCCTGTGCATGCATCAAGGACAATGACCACGGAAGACGTTGACGCACTTGATGACAATCTTGAACAAATAAGATAAAAAATAGAGAAATTAATCATCTTTGATGTGTTTGAAAACACACTCAAAAAAGGGGAAAATTTATGGATAGTAAAACAAGAGCAAAAATAAGAGGTATCGCACAGAAAGTGAGATCATCAGTTATGGTTGGAAAGGCTGGTGTTGACGAAGGTGTTATCTCTCAAATTGACATGAATCTCAAGGCACATGAACTCGTCAAGATTGATGTGCTTGAAACCGCTGATGTGGACAAAAAAGCCATGGCTGAAGAGATCGCAAGCGTTCTCAAGGCTGAGGTTGTTTGTGTGATCGGAAGAAAAGTCGTTTTGTACCGCTATTCAAGCAAGTGCAAAAATCATGTTTTGGGAGAAGAATAATGCTCGGGATCAAAAAATATGATCAAATCAATGACGGCAATCGTCTGATTGCTGATCTCGGCACGGTTGATCCAAGAGTTGTCAAAAGGCTCAGTGAGTATGGTGTGACCACGCTTTCAGGTGTGAAACTTTTTGGTCTTTCGAACTTGTCGAGAATTGGGATTTATGGGGACAATCTCATGCTTTTGCTCCATGGGCTTGAGCAGGGTGGAATTGACTCAAGCATGATGTTCACACAAAAAGATGAACTCGACGACAAGCGTATGGAAATGATGAATATGCCTCTGGTGAGGTTTTTTGACAATTCTGCAATTTTGAGAGTTTTGTACAATCAAGGTTACACAAGGGTCAAGCACATCATCAGTATCCCAAAGCATGTCATGGGTGGCATTTTTTACAAATGTGGCATGGACGGCAATCTCGCGACAGACTCGATTGTTGAAACGCTCAAAAATGCGGGTGTACGAATGGATGATGACCATTCAATCAAGTTTCACAGAAAAAAACTCCAGAATCTCGTTCCTGCAAGCAAGAGCGAAACTCCGATTTTGGAACTTGAAATTTCACAGCGTGCCAAAAGGCAACTCATGACTGAAGGTATTTTTTCGGTTCAAGGTGTTTTGGATATGCAAAGTGAACTGGGATCAATCCCTGGAATTGGCGTTGGAACAAGAGCAGAAATTGAAAGTGCAATCGCTGACATTTTGAGCAGTGAAGAAAGCGAGAAGAAATAAACATTTATTTTTTTTGGGAGAAGTGTGAAATTTGGCAAACGAGAAAAGCAAAGATGCAATTTTGAGTGAATTTTTGGGCGCAAACACAAGCAAGGGGCTCGAGAGGTTTGGGATAAAAAGAGTCAGGGATCTTTCTCTGGCACTCGCAAAACTCGGAAATTTTGGGCTCTGTGGTGGTGGGCTCAAGGCAAAAGTTTTGACGCCTCTTTTTGATGCTGGGTTTTCTGTGCGTCATTTTGTGAACGAAGAAAACGAGCATTTTGATGATATTTGCAGAGTATTTGAAATTCCGATTTCAAAAATAATCAAAAACCGCGAGGTTTTGAAAGTCTTGGCTCAAGGCAGGCTGTCAAGAGTGATTGACATTGCGAACATGACAAACAATTTTGTCTTGACGAACTTCAAAAACCAACCGGTGAGTGAGTTTGAGATTTTGTCAGAAATCAAGAGTTCTCTCAACTCTGTTGGTGTGGTTTTTGACGAAGGGAAGTGGGGTTTTGCCTTTGATGGAAGTAAACTCAAAAGTGCACCAAAATTTGACAATCTTGATGTTTTGGTTCTTGAACTTGGGCTTGGGGCAAGGTTTGAAACAATGCTTGCTCAAAATGACATTTTGACAGCACGAGAACTTGCGATCAAAAAGCAAGAGATTTGTGAATTTTTTGAGGGTAAATCAAGAAGTAATGTGTTTTCAACCATCAAAAATAAACTTGAAAATTTGGGTGTTTGGGAAACAACTGATGGACTTTGTAAGTAGAGGAAACAATTGTTTTTGAATTTGAAACAAATTGGAAGTGGCATGGAAAACAAAATTCCATGCTTTTTTTGTTTTGGTCACAGAATGATTGAATCAAGAGATATTATGTATGTAATTAATATATTAATTTATAAAATATCGTTGTAATCCAGAAAAAATCGTGTTATAATGCGTGTATATTATGTGAAATCTACACATTTTGGAGGCAAAATTTATGATTGAAAAAATTAATGATATTCTTGCTGTCGCTCTCCCAATGATTGAGGGAGCAGAAAGTCTTGAAGCCCTCGAGGCACTCAGAATTGAATACATGGGGAAAAAAGGCAAGGTGACTGAACTCATGCCTGAACTCAAAAATGTTCCAAATGAGCAAAAGCGTGACATGGGTATCGCCTTGAACAATCTCAAAAATCAAATCTCTGATGCGCTTGAGAGCAGAAAGGTTGTGCTTTCAGAAGAAGCGGTGAAAAGAGAAATTGAGTCAATGCCTGAAATTGACTTTTCAAGACCTGTTTGCACAAAAACTGGATCTCTTCACCCAAGAACAATCATTCAAAAGCAAGTTGAAGACATCTTCATTTCAATGGGGTTTGTCGTTGAAGACGGAAACGAGGTTGAAACAGAGTACAACAACTTTGACTCTGTGAATGTGCCAGCAACTCATCCTGCTCGTGATGCACAGGATACTTTTTGGCTTGAAAATGGTCAAGTCCTCAAAACTCAGACTTCTGCTGCGCAAAACAGAATCCTCAAGACCTATGGCCCAAAGTGCAAGGTTTTGTTCCCAGGAAGATGTTTCAGAAATGAAGCACTCGACGCTTCACATGAAAACACTTTCTTCCAGATTGAGGGTGTCGTTGTGGACGAAAATGTGTCTGTATCAAACCTCATCTATTTCATGAAAGAAATGCTCAAGGGCGTGTTCAAAAAGGATTTGAATGTTAGGCTTCGACCGGGGTTCTTCCCATTCACTGAGCCATCATTTGAACTTGACGCGACTTGTCCGTTCTGTGGTGGGCGTGGTTGTTCGACTTGCAAAAACTCTGGCTGGCTCGAACTTTGTCCTTGTGGAATGATCCATCCAAACGTGCTTCGTGAGGCTGGCATCGATCCTGACAGATACAACGGATTTGCTTTTGGGCTTGGGTTTGACAGACTTGTTATGATCAGAACAGGCTTGTCTGATATCAGATATCTCAACTCTGGAAACATCAAAGTTCTTGAACAATTTGGTGTGAGAATGTAAGGGGCAAGGAGGAAAACATCATGAAAATATCTATTAACTGGATCAAAGACTGGGTTGACCTTGACGGAATCAGCCCTGAAGAAATTGTGGAAAGATTCAATCTTTCAACCGCTGAAATCGAAGGCGTTGAGTACAGAGGTGCAAATGTTTCTGGCGTGGTTGTCGGAAAGATTGTTGAACTTGAGGACATTGAGGGATCAAAAAATCATCTCCTCAAAGTTGATGTCGGTGATGAACAACTCCAGATCGTGTGCGGTGCGCCAAACGCGAGAGTTGGACTTGTGACTTGTGTCGCAAAGGTTGGGGCAAATGTTCAAGGTTTCAAAATTACTGAGGCAAAGAGAAACGGCATTTCATCATTTGGTATGTGTTGCGGTGCTGACGAACTTGGCATTGGATCGGACACTACTGGTATTATTGAACTCCCAGCGGAGTATGAAAGCAAACTTGGCGTTGACATCAAAACACTTTTCCCGATTGACGACGTTGTGTTTGAGATTGACAACAAATCACTCACAAACCGTCCTGATCTTTGGGGACACTATGGCATGGCAAGGGAACTTGCTTGCATCTTCAAGCGTGAGTTGAAGCCAATTGAGGCGCTCGATCTCTCTGCTTTTGATGGACTCCCTGAAGTGGGCATCAAGGTTGAAAGCGCGGGGTGTCAAAGATATTCAGCCATGACTGCTGAAAATATCACTGTCAAAAAATCACCAATTCCGATGGCAATCAGACTTTGCTACTGTGGAATGAGAGATATCAACTTGCTTGCTGACATCACAAACTATGTCATGCTCGAGATTGGTCAACCAATGCACGCATTTGATGGTGACAAGGTTCAAGAAATTGTTGTGAAAGATGCTGACAAGGGTGAAAAACTCTTGACTCTTGAGGGCGAGGAGCATGAAATGCCAGAAGGTGCGATCGTGATCCGTGACGGAAACAGAGTGCCTGTTGCAATCGCTGGTGTCAAAGGTGGCATGCTTTCAGGAATTTCAGACGAAACAACTTCTGTGCTTTTTGAGTCTGCAACATTTGAATCATCAAAAATCCGCAAAGCATCAAGAACAATTGGGCTTATTACTGATTCATCACAGCGTTATGAAAAGAGTCTTGATCCGGAAATGACAGAACTTGCGCTCGCAAGAATTCTCAAAATCTTGAAGGACGTTGACGCGGGCATTGTGGTGACTTCATCATTTAGTGACTGCTATCCATTCCACTATGAAACAAAGACAATCACTGTAACTCCTGAGTTTATTTGCTCAAGAGTTGGGGCTGAAATTTCAGCAGACGTGATTGTGGAAACTCTCGTTCGTCTTGGGTTTGCTGTAAAATGTGAAGGAAAAGAAATCAATATCACTGTTCCATCTTGGCGCGGAACAAAAGACGTGTCAATGAAAGAAGATATTGTTGAAGAAGTCGCAAGAATTTATGGCTATGACAACATTGAAGCAAAGCCTTTTGCTTTCCCAAGTGTGCCAGCGGTTCAAATGTCATCTCATACAAACGAGTATTCAGTCAAATATTTGCTTTCAACCAAGTATGGCATGAATGAATTACATTCTTATATCTGGAACTATGAAGCGTTCAACAAAGAATACAACATTCTCGCTGTGTCACACCTTGCGCTCAAGGATTCTTCAAACGCTGGGCAAAGTGGCCTCAGATCTGAACTTGTGCCAACACTCCTCAAATTCTTCCACGAAAACAAAAACAGTTTTGACAATATGGGAATTTATGAAATTGGCAGAGTTGTGACTGGTTTTGACGAAAATGGTCTTGCCATTGAAAAAAAGAAACTTGCGGTTCTTTTGGCAAGCACTGAAAAGTCTGAAGAAGAACTCTTTTTTGAAATGAAGGCAATTGCTCTTGACATCTCAAAGAACGTGATTGGCGTTGATGCTGATCTCGTGCGTGCTGAGAATTTCCCAGCATATGTTCACCCTCGCGCTGTTGGAATTTTGAAAACTCGTGAAGCAGAGTATGGTTATCTTGGGTTGTTGCATCCAACAACAATGAAAGCCTTGGACAAAAAGTACAAGGTCGCTGTGATGGAACTTGACTTTGGGGCGCTTGCTTCTGCTCGTGCTTTTGCTGTTAAGGCAAAGCAAGTGTCAAAGTTCCAAAACGTAATCATTGACTTCACTTTCATGGTTCCTGAAAACATGAAATGGGCTGAATTCATGGCAATGCTTTCAAAATGCAGATCAAAGATTTTGAGAGGATATTCTTATGTCACTGAATTCAAGTCTGGTGACATGGCAGGCATGAAAGCACTCACTGTGAAAGCAGAACTTGCATCATTTGATCACACGCTCACAAGTGACGAAATTGAGTCATTCAGAAACGAAGTGATTGTGACAATGCTCAAAAATAAAATCAATTTGAAGGCATAAAAGGTTTTTTGAGGGGAGAAGATTTTTATGAATCCACAGGTTTTTGGGAAAGAACATTTGATTTATGTCATTGTTTGCTTGTGTGTGGGCATTGCGACTTGCGTGCTGGCAAAAAAGTTTGTGAAAACTGAAAAGGCAAAATCAATTTTTATGCGATGCTTGGGTGCGGTATTGTTTGCTGTCATTCTTGCAAATCGTTTTGCGCTCGTGTTTGAAAGAGAAACTGCAAACTGGTACAAACTCATCACTGACAGTTTTTGCAGTACGTCGAGTTATGTTTTGGGGCTCACGCTCATGATTGGAAAAAAGGACAACAATGTTTTGCATTTTGTTTGGTTCATTTCTCTCGTGGGTGGAGCAATCACAACTTTTTACCCAAATTTTATTGATCAGCATCCATCGTTCATGTATCCACCAACAATTCTCGGAATGTTGCATCACACAATTCAAATGTTCATTGTTATTTTGATGCTCCTTTTGGGTTATGTCAGGATTTCAATCAAAAAATTCCATTGTTCAATCATTGGCCTTGTGTCATATTTGGCGTTTGGTGGATTTTTGCTTTGTGTGCTCGGCGCGCATTTTGGCAATCCGTTCTATATGACTGCACCAGCACTTGGCGGAACTCCGCTCACGGTTTGGGTGATTGCGCCAATCTACTTGGTGGTTCAATTTTTGATCCTTTTCACAGTGGAACTTGTGAGAAAAAAGAAAAACAAAGTGCAAGATCAAGCAAACGTTTCTGCTTGAACAAAAAATTAGTTTTGAAGAAAAAATCAGGAAGAAAATTGTTCCTGATTTTTTTTGTTGCTTTTTTTGGGGTTTGTGTTTTGTCAGTTGAAGGTGGTTGTGGTCTTGTTTTGCGAAAAAAATTTTTTGATCAATTGTTTGGTTTTGGAGTTGGCTTTCCGAAAATGAGAGTGACAATTGTGAGAGAGAGTGCAATGCAGGCAAACACAAAATAATATTTGTGGAATGGAAGGAGCAATGAAGAGATTGTCAAGGCGACTGAAAGAAGGAAATAATGCTTTGCTCTTTTTCTGGTGAACGTGTCAGAAAAGAGGGTTTTGATTTTTTTGAGTGAAGAGGTGTTTTCGGGTTCTGGCATTTTTTGTGGAAAGGTGTTTTGGTTTTTCATGAGGAGATAAAGTGATGTGGGTGAAATCAATTCAAACTTTGTTTGCAAAAATTCACTCGCAAAATTCATGAGATCTTTTGCATCATTTGTCATGCTGTTTGTGATCACAAAGCAAAGGTCCAAATGGCTTTGTTTTTTGTTTTGGAGAAAATTTGACAGTGACTGAAGAGTTGTTTGAGGAGCACAAAGATCCGAAAAAATGCAAAAGTTTTTTGAGTTTTTTGCGTGCTTGGATTTTTCAAGAATTGTGTTCAAAAATGCAATTTGTGCATTGTTTTCCATTGATAGAAATGCAAGAATGCAGTTTTTCATGTGTTTTTCTTCTTTTAATTTCAGTTGCTGATTTTTGTATTTGTTTTTTTCGCGTTTGAAAAAGGCACAAAACACAAGAACACCTGTGAGGCTTGACAAGAGCAGTCTTGTCATGAGATTATTTGACAACTTCTGTGAGATAATCAGCGTCAAAAATGTGCATGAGGCAGACACAATAAGTGTGTCAATCAGGCTCGCAAGTCGGCTTTTTTGCATTTGATGTTTGTTTCCTTTTTGTGTTGATTTGTTTGTTGCTTTAATGTTTGACAAAAATTCAAGGTGGTATACTTTTTTTGTGCGAGCAAATGTTCGGATCAAAATTGCTTGCTAAGTTGGCTTTTATTATTATATAATAAAAAATGAAGATTTCATATCATGGAGCAATATGTGAAAGTGATAACTGCGAAAGTTCCATGAGGTAATTTTTTTCCAAAAATAGAGAGAGGTGACTTGTTGGTGGAAGAACTTGAGATATTGATAAACAAGAAAAAGTCTGGTCAAGAATTTACGCATGAAGATGCGGAGGTTTTGGCTGAAATTATTGCTGAAAATGGTTCAAAAAATGAAAGGCTCATTGAGTTTTTGGAAACGCTCACAATCAAGAATTTTTCAGCAAGTGAAGTTGTTGATCTTGCAACGGCGATTGCAAAAACTGGGCAGATGCTTGACATTTCGTCAAAAATTGGTGAGTGTCTGACAAAAGACAACGCGGGCTATGTCACTGACAGTGTGTCGCTCGTGGTGATGAGTGTCCTCTCGGTTTTGGGTGTCAAGGTGGTGAAGGTCGCCAACACCAAGTACAGTTCATTCGGTGGAACGATCGCAAAACTCAAACTTTTTGATGGGTTTGATGCAAATGTTGGTGAAGACAAGTTCATCAAAATTGCTGAAGAAGTTGGGTGTTCGATTTTTGAAAACAAGGGGGCGCTCGTGGCGTCTGGGCACGAACTCTTGCTCATCATGAAAAAGTTTCTTGTGCCATCAATTCCGCTCATTGCTGTGTCTTTTCTTGCAAAGAACATTGCGCTCGGTGCGAGCATTGTGATCTTTGATGTCAAGTGTGGTGAGGGAGGACTCGTGAAGTCAAAAGACGATGCATACAAACTCGCGAAATATATGATTGAAGCATCAAGGTCAATTGGGTTCAAGTGCGCTTGTGTGGTCACGCAAATGAGCCAACCGACATCAGCAAGTATTGGTGGGGTTTTGGAACTCAAAGAAGTGATCAGGTCGCTCGCATCAGGTGATGCATATTTTGAAAGTGACATGATGAAAGTTGCAAAGGAGATTGTCGAAGTTTCGCTCATTCTGTCTGGCAAGGCCAACGGCAGAGATCAGGCTGGTGAAATGTTTGACGAGTGTGTGACGTCAGGAAGTGCGCTCGCAAAATTCAAGCAGATAATTCTTGCTTTTGGTGGAACTTTTGATTCTGTCAATGAGCCAGTGTCAATTCTGTCAAATGTTGCAACGAGTTATATTGAAGCAGACCATGAAGGGTATTTGGCGGACATTGACACGACAAAACTCATCAAGAGTTGCAAAGCACTCGCAGGTGACATGACTGGCGCTGGATTTGACAAAAATGCAGGTGTCGTGATGCTCGTGCGTGAAGGAACAAAGGTTGGTGCAGGTGAAAAACTCGCGAGAGTGTGTTATGGCTTTGGCAATCCAAGATTGCCTGAAGTTTTGCCAGACATTCAAAGTTCGATTTGTGTCAAGGCGCAAAAAGCAAAGAAAGAAAAATTGCTCGTCAAGGTCTTTGTCTGATCTGCTCCAAGAGTTTTTGGCCAAAGCAAAAAGAAGTGAACAATTTTTTTGGGAGGAATAGCAAATGGCAATGATTTTTGCAAACAACAAAATGTCAGATGATGTCAACGTTTTTGGCGTGATGAATGATCCCGGAACAGGAGTTGATTTCACGCTCCTTGATCCAAGAGCAACTGAAAAAGACATTGTCAAAATGCTCGAGATTGCTTGCGACCACAGGTATTATGCCGTGATTGTGCCACAAATCCATGTGGCATTTGCAAAGCGTTATGTCACCACAAAATTGTCGTCAACATTGAAAGTTGGAACGGTTGTTGGATTTCCGCTTGGGACAAGTACCGCAAAAACAAAAATTCGTGAGGCAAAGGACGCAATCAAGAACGGTGCGGACGAACTCGATGTTGTGATCGCAATTGCAAAAGTCAAAGAAGGTGACTATGGTTATGTCAAGCGAGAAATTCAAAGAATCATGAGGATCAAGCGAAAGGTTGTGGTCAAAGCCATTCTTGAAACAGCGTTTTTGTCGCCAGAAGAAATTGAGCGAGTGGTTGGCGTGCTCGTCAAGGCAAAGGTTGATTTTGTGATGACAAGCACGGGTTATGCGCCTTTTGGAGCAGATATTGAAACTGTTGAAAAACTCGTGTCATTGACTGAAAAGACGGGGGTTCTCGTCAAGGCGTCGGGTGGTATCAAGACCAAGGCACAAGCAGACAATCTCTATAGGTTGGGGGTGACCCGCATCGGTTCATCAAGAATTATTTAGGTCATATTTTACATGAACTACATCAGAAATTTCAGAAATTTTCACATGGCCAAATACAGGAAGTATGTGTCCAGCGAAAATTCTTCATTTGCTTTGTATTTCAAGCAAACTATGACCTAAATACTCGTGCGGGGAAATGAGCGAATAGAAGATTTGTCATATTGTACATGAACTACATCAGAAATTTCAGAAATTTTCACATGGATAATTTTGTGGTTGAATTTGGGTGTTGAAAGTGAAACGTGTTGTGTTATAATTTAAAAAAATCAAAGGTTGGTGTATATGAAAAAGTATTTTAGTGGAAGCATGGAAGAAACAAAGAGGCTCGGGCAGATGATTGCTCAAAATATTCATGCGGGGACGACTGTGCTCTTGTCTGGTGATCTCGGTGCAGGAAAGACGGTGATTGCATCGGGGCTTGTGGAAGCGCTCACGGGCAAAAAGTACAATGTCACAAGTCCGACTTTCACCATTGTGAATGAATATCACGGAGCGATGAAGGTCAACCACTTTGATTTTTATCGCATTGAGAGTTCAGAGGAACTTGAAAATATCGGCATTTTTGAATATTTGTATTCTGATGCTGTGAACATTGTTGAGTGGGCAGAAAGAGCACCAGAAGTCTTTTCTTCTGATATGGATATTGTCAAAATTCAAATCAACAAGGTGAATGACTCAAAGCGTGAAATTGTGATTGACAAGTGTATTTGATTGTGTATACTTGAACAAAGCAAATGCTTGTGGTTGAAGATAAACAAAAATTATTTTTTGAGGAGAGAAAAGGGAAGTATGTTGAATTTGCTCATTAGTGCAACGGACAAAATTGTTGTGGAACTCTTTGATGGGACAAAATGTGTTTCGGCAAAAACTGTGACTGAAAGCAATCTTTCGGAAGATATCCTTTTGTTCGTAAAAGAGAAACTCGGGGGGAAAAATATCAATGATGTTTCAAACATTCTTTTGAATGTTGGGCCAGGAAGTTTCACTGGGATCAGGGCGAGCATGGCACTCGTTTTTGGTCTTGTGCTTGCTGGCAAACAAAAAATTGTGCCTTTCACAACGTTTGATATGTACTCATATAATACAAGTACCGGTAACTATATGCGTGTGGTTGCTGGGTTCTCCTCATTTGTTTATGTCTGCTACAATATGGACGGAAAAGTTGTCATGGATTGCATGACGGTTTCTGATGCGGTGACGATCGCTAACAATTTGGGGCTCAAAGTCAAAGTGCCAAACAATGAAATTCAACGTAAGTTTGAGAGTTTTGGCGTGGTGGGATTTCAAGAAGAACTTGATCCCTTGAACGTCATCACAAAATTTGAAAGTGGCAAACTTGAAAAACGAAAAGTTGAGCCAGTGTATTTGAGGGCTTCGCAAGCAGAAATTCAAAGACAGGAGAAATTGAATAATGCAAAACCAAACTAATCCCCAAATTGTGCAAATGAAAGACGAACACTTGGACGATGTCGTCGCCATTGAACTCGAGAGTTTTCAAAAAGAATCAAGAGAAGATTTTTTGAAGTGTTTGAACAGAAGTGAAGTGTACAGTTATTTTGTGCTCATTGGTGAAAAGTCAGAAGTCCTCGGGTATTTTGGAATTATGAATATTTCTGGCGAAGGTGAACTTTTGACAATTGCTGTCAAAAGCGAGCACCGAGGGAAAGGATACGGAGCAATCATGCTTGAGTCTGCCATTCTTTCAAGTTCGCTCAAGGGGTCAGAAAAGATCTTTTTGGAGGTCAATGAAAAGAATACACCAGCACGATCGCTCTATGAAAAATTTGGTTTTGTTGTTATTTCAAAACGCGAAAAATATTATGGAGAAGATGATGCAATAATTATGCAATACAACATAAAAAGTGCAAAATAATGCTATTTTTATTGAAAAATACCATGCAAAACCATGGTTTTGCTGAAATTATTGCGAAAAATCATTATATTTGACGTTTTGTTTTGTAGATTATTTTTTGAAAGTTTGAACTATTGTTCAGATGGTGTTTATTTTGAAGAAAAGCATCAAAAAGAGTGTAAAATTGCAACTATTTTGCATGAAAAATGCGTGAATATTTTTGATGATTATTTTTTGAAACAATATACCCAAAAGTGTGATTTGGATCATGCTTTGAATGATCTTTTTGTTGCTTTTGAGGGGTATGATCAAGTTGAAACACAATCAAAATCAATGAAGCCAAAAGCAAAGAGGCTTTGTGTGCTAGTCCATGGTTGGGGAGCGAACTCTGCACTTTATCACTCTCTCATTGAGGACATTTCAGGCAAATTTGATTTGATCGTGGCTCCTGACTTGTTTGGGTTTGGGAATTCTCCAGATCCAAATGGAGTGCTCGGCATGGAGGATTTTGTTCGAGTTCTCATGAGGCTTTGTTTTCTTTTTGATTTTGACGAAATTTGTCTTGTTGGTCATTCGTTCGGTGGAAAGATGATTTTGTTTTTGATGCAGAGTCATGAACTATTCAAGCGACTTTGTTTGAGTGCGAAGATGAGTCCAAGAGTTGTGCTCATTGCTCCATCGGGTG
>JAZRDJ010000018.1:0-1627 GCA_045660245.1 Clostridia bacterium
AAACAAAATTAGGTAGCTATGTATATATTGTACATAGATTTAAAAAGAAAAATAAAAAAACATGTGGCAAAATTGAATGCTATATGATATATTAATGTAAATACACATCGAGGAAATAGCAATGAATATAATTAACAATGGATCCAGAGAAATTCAAATTCTATGTGGCGATGAGATTCAAGAGGAACTCATTCGCATCATTTTTCTATCAAATCGTGGTCACAGAAAAGAAATGCGTCAATATGATTATGAAAAAATAAAGACTGTTGAAGATTTGGCATTTGCTTATGCCTCTCGGGTTGAAAAGTTGAAATTGCTTTTAGGCGATGACTGGTACATGCTTTTTGAAGAAGAAGATCGAACCATCAGGGCTCTTGATTTTGCGAAAAACAAACCAATTGATAAAATATATTTGGCTGATCAGCAAAAAGAACTTGGGTTTGCATTCGATTATTTGCTTTCGGAAAGTGTTGTGACCGAAAATGGGAAACTCAAAAGAGTGAAGGAAATTGCAACTGAACTTAGGGAAGATACCTCATACTACTTATTCTTGCTCAAAAAGAGGCATGGGGTTGTTGATCAAATTTACGATGAGACGGTCAGAGGCTGGTACAGTGATGAATGTGTTTCGTTTTCAGAAGATGATCAAAAAGAGTTTTTGAGACACGCGCGGGAAAAGAGGCAACTTGTTGATGAAGCAGGTGTCAAAATGCATACGGTGTGGTTTGTTCCATCAAAGAGGAAAGTAGAAAAAATTTTGCAAGAAAAAAATCAAATTCAAGAAGAAGGGGAGATGGTCTAATCCATGGAAATCAAAATTTGTGAAACAGCAGGGCTTTGCGCCGGAGCAAGCAGATCGTATAAAAATGTTGTTGATAATTTGCAAAACAAGAAGCGCTTGGTTGTGTACAAGCAACTCTTGCACAATGAGTCATTGATTGAGGATTTGAAAAGTCAGGGAGCAATATTTACAGAGGATTTGTCAGAAATCAAAAAAGATGATTTTGTTGTTCTTCGTGCTCATGGGGAAGAAAAATTTGTGTATGACAATTTGAATACACAGGGGATTCAGTTTGTTGATTCAATTTGTTTCAATGTAAAGCGAGTGCATGATATTGCTCTCCAAAAAGAAAATGAAGGTTATCACATTGTTATTCTAGGGAATGTGAAAAATGGAAAGATTCATGATGAAGTCAAGGGGTTGATGAGTTTTCTCAAAAACAAAACACTTATTTCAAATTGTGATGAAGCAAAGAACTTTGATTTTGAAAATGGTCGAAAATATTGTGTAGTATCTCAAACCACGTTTTCAAAAAGTCTGTTTGATGAGATTGTGAGCAGGCTTGCCGAGAAAGCAAAAAAACAAAATATTGAGTTTGTTTCATGTGATACCACCTGCAACTTCACGGCATTGAATTTGAAAAATAGTATTGAACTTGCAAAATGGGCAACAATTGCGGTTGTGGTTGGATCAAAAAACTCAAGCAATACTATGGAAATTTTTTGTGGTGTCAAAGATGTGTGCTACACAATTTTTTCAAATGATTTTGAGGAAATAAAAAAACAAGTTCGCAAATTTGCAACTGAACAAAAAATTTCTTTCGATTCTTTGAAAATTTGTTTGCTT
>JAZRDJ010000019.1:0-5806 GCA_045660245.1 Clostridia bacterium
TGGGCGACAATCGAAACAACTCAACCGACAGCAGACATTATGGATCATTCAATACCAGTCAAATTTCTGGTGAGGTTGTTCTCCATATTCCATACGGGAAAACAATTATCTATGCCATTTGGCACAAAATATTTGGATAAAAAATCAAACAAGGAGCAAAAATTATGTCAACAATAATCACAACCGACAGTTCTTGCGATCTTTCAAAAGAACAAATTGAAAATTTTGGAATCAAGACCATTCCGATTTATGTCACAATGGATGGTGAGGAATATCAAGATGGCGTCAATGTTTCCCCAGCAGATATCTTTGCATATGTGAAACAAACAAAAAAACTGCCAAAAACTGCTGCACTCTCAATCGCTGATTTCTCAATTTTCTTCAAACAACTTTTGGATCAGGACAAAGACACAAACATTGTTCACATCAGTTTGTCGAGTGGGGTTTCATCATGTTTTGAGCACGCAAATCTTGCATCGCTTGAGTTTGATGGCAGAGTGACTGTGATTGATGGAAAATCCCTTTCAACCGGAACTGGACTTCTTGTGCTTTATGCCTCACGTCTTGCAAAAGACAACATTCCTTATCTTGATATAGTGAAAAAAGTTCAAGCAAGAGTACCAAACGTTCAAGCATCATTCATCATTCCAGAGGTTGATTATCTCTACAAAGGTGGCAGATGTTCAGCACTCGCACTCATTGGTGCAAACCTCTTGAAAATCAAGCCAAAAATTCAGGTTGTTGATGGAACAATGAAAAACGTCGGCAAACCAAGAGGAAAAATGAGTGTCGTCCTCAAAAATTACATTAACGAAACTCTTGAAGAGTACAATAATCCTGACAAAACCATTTGCTTTATCACACACTCTTGTATTGATGACGAAACACTTTCTGAAATCACAGAATACGTGAAAAGCAAAAATATTTTTGAAGAAGTTGCAATCACAACTGCTGGTTCAACAATAACTTGTCATTGCGGGAAAGGAACCCTCGGACTCTTGTATATCAATGATGGCGGAGAAAAATAATATGAAAAAATATCTTGCAATCGTGACTTTTTGCATCATGCTCATTTCAACATTTACGCTTGCAGGTTGCGCAAAAGACAACATTCTTGACACAAACGTTTACTTGAAGCCAACCGTTAGTGCAAAAATTTATTCAGTGGGAACAACACAAAACTTGACCACAACACAAATCACAAGCAAAAATCCAGGTGAACAAAAAAAGTATCTTTCTTTTGAAATCAAACTCAACAAAGACTGGATTTATGGAATGAATATTGAACAAATCACATACTATATTTACTCAAACAAAGACATGGTAGATGTTGAGTTTGATTTGACACTCACAGGAACTGAACATGGTGAAGCCACCATAACAAACTCCACAAAAACCTTCAAACTCACACAACAACCATATACACTCACAAAAAACAAAGGATTCAAGGTTGTGGTAAACGTGAATGACAAAATCACACTCTCAACATCAGACAGCGTTCTCACAATCAAACTTTCAGACACATTCACAGACCCTGGTTTTGAGTACACTATTTATGGTCTAGAAATCACTGGACAACATTAATTAAATTTAAAATTTTGAAAAAAATAATGCAAAAAGGAGATGAATTTCATCTCCTTTTTTACATTTTAAAATCAAATTCGCAAAAAACTATTCAGAAATCGTTTCATCAATTTCGATTGTTTCTCCACCATCTTCGGTCATGTCTTCAGCCATTGTGTCAGCAATTGCAACACACATTACTTTTGCCTCACCTTTGAGTTTCATGATTCGAACACCGATGGTGTCACGGCCAATCTTTGAAATTTCTTTTGCTTCAATTCTGATGATGATTCCATTGTCCGCAATCATCATTACATCTTCGTTTTCAGTTACTTGTTTGAGGTTGACAAGTGCACCAGTCTTTTCATTGAAGACACCAGCCTTGATACCTTTACCCTTTCTGGTTTGCAAGCGATAATCTTCAACATTGCTTCTCTTTCCATATCCCTTTTCAGAAATTGTGAGAATGTCATATCCATCTTTGATTGCGATCATGTCAACAACATAGTCATCATCAGAGAGTTCAATCGCTCTCACACCGACTGTATCACGGCTGAGTGGACGACAATCTTTTTCGTTGAAACGGATACATTTTCCTTCATGAGTTGCAACCAAAATATCACTTGTTCCTGTTGTGTATTGAACAGAAATGAGTTCGTCGCCTTCATTCAAACTGATTGCGATCTTTCCACTCTTTCTGATGTTTGCATATTCTTCAACAGGTGTCTTTTTGATCATTCCGTTTGCAGTTGCAATGATCAAGAATCCATCTGGTTCATCAGGAATGTCCGCTGGTCTTGGCATCATTGCTGTCACCTTTTCGTCCTGAGCAAGTTCGAGGAGGTTCACAATTGCTCTTCCTCTTGCTTGTTTTTGTCCTTCTGGGATCTCATAACCCTTGAGTGTATAAACCTTTCCCTTGTTTGTGAAGAACATAATGTCGTCATGTGTGCTTGAAATAAACATGTTTTCAACAAAATCTTCTTCTTTTGGTTTGTGCGCGGTTGCCCCCATTCCACCACGTTTTTGTGATCTGTATTCAGCAACTGGAATACGTTTGATGTATCCAAAGTGAGTCATTGAAATGACAACATCTTCTTTTTCAATGAGGTCAGCAAGGTTGATGTCTGAAATATCGTGACTAATTTCAGTTCTTCTGTCATCGCCATATTTTTCAGCAATTTCTGAAAGTTCATTCACGATGATGTCCTTTACCTTCTCTTCACTCGCAATTATCCCACGATATTCAATGATGAGTGCCTTGAGTTCATCAAGTTCAGCGTTGATCTTTTCAACCTCGAGGTTCGTGAGTCTTTGAAGACGCATATCAAGAATTGCAGCAGCCTGTTTGTCAGACAAAAGGAAACTATTTTCCAAGTTCTCCATTGCTTCTTGTCTGTCTTTTGATTGTTTGATGATTCTGATCACGTCATCAATGTTTGCAAGAGCAACAGCCAAACCTTCCAAAATATGCTCTCTTTCTTCTGCTCTCGCAAGATCATATTTTGTACGTCTGATGATGACTTCTTTTTGGTGCTCAATATAATAACCGAGCATTTGCTTCAAATTCAAAATTTTTGGTCTTCCGTCCGCAAGAGCAAGGAAGATAATTCCATAAGATGATTGAAGAGCAGTATGCTTGAACAAAAGGTTCAAAACAACTTGTGGTTGATAATCTTTCTTGACTTCAACAACAATCCTCATACCTTTTCGGTCTGATTGTTCTTTGATGTCTGAAATCCCTTCAATTTTTTTGTTTTTCACAAGGTTTGCCATGTTCATGACAAGTTCCGCCTTGTTCACTTGATATGGAAGTTCTGTGATGATGATTCTTGACCTATTTCCATCATCTTCAATTTCTGTTCTTCCACGAACCACAACACCGCCACGACCTGTCATATAAGCGTTCTTGATCGCAGTTGTTCCCATGATAATACCACCAGTTGGATAATCAGGTGCAGGCATGTGTTCCATGAGTTCTTCAATCTCAATTTCTGGATTTCGGATCATTGCAATGATTGCGTTTGAAACTTCTCTCAAGTTGTGAGGAGGAATGTTCGTTGCCATACCAACTGCGATACCATCAGAACCATTCACAAGGAGGTTTGGAAATCTTGAAGGAAGCACTGTTGGTTGTTCACGAGTTTCATCAAAGTTTGGAACAAAATCAACAACTTCTTTGTCTATATCACGGAGCATCTCATTTGCGATCTTTGCAAGCCTTGCTTCAGTATAACGATAAGCCGCTGGAGGATCTCCGTCCACAGAACCAAAGTTTCCATGACCTTCAACAAGTGTATATCTGATTGAAAAGTCTTGAGCAAGACGAACCAGTGCGCCATATACCGAAGAGTCTCCGTGTGGGTGATAACGACCGAGCACGTCACCGACGGTGGTTGCACATTTTCTGAATGGTTTGTCTGATGTGAGACCTGACTCGTTCATTGCATAAAGAATACGTCTGTGAACGGGTTTCAAACCATCACGAACATCTGGGATCGCACGAGAAACGTTTACAGCCATTGCATAGTTCATGAATGAAACTTTCATTTCGTTTTCAATATCACGCTCAACAATTTTTGTGTTGTCTACTATTTTTTCATATTCTGCACTATAATCATGTTTTTTTGCCATCTCTCTTTTCCTCCTATACGTCCAAATCTGTCACGAGGTCTGGGTTATCCTCAATGAACTTACGTCTGAGTTCTGGACTTTCACCCATCAAAAGACTGAATGTTTCTTCTGCTTCAACAGCGTCTTTCATTGTCATTTGAATGAGTGTTCTGTGTGCTGGGTTCATTGTCGTTTCCCAAAGTTGCTCAGTGTCCATTTCTCCAAGACCTTTGTAACGCTGAACATCAACACCTTTTGATCCAATTTCTTTCATCTTTTCGACTTTTTCTTCTTCAGTATAACAATAATATTCTTGCTTTCCTTTTTGAAGTTTGTATAGTGGAGGCATCGCTGCATACACGTGCCCTTCTTCAAGAAGTGGACGCATGAAACGATAGAAGAATGTCAAAAGGAGAATACGAATGTGCGCACCATCGACATCGGCATCTGTCATGCAAATAATTTTGTCATATTTAAGTTTTGTCACATCAAACTCAGCACCAACACCAGCACCAAATGCTGTGATCATGTTTTTGATTTCTTGACTTTCAAGAACACGGTTGAGTCTTGCTTTTTCAACGTTCAAGATTTTTCCACGGAGAGGAAGTATTGCTTGGAATCTTCTGTCACGACCTTGCTTTGCTGTTCCACCCGCAGAGTCACCCTCGACAATATAAATTTCGCAGAGTTTTGGATCTTGTTCTGAACAATCCGCAAGTTTTCCAGGAAGTGCATTTGTCTCAAGAACACCTTTTCTTCTCGTGAGTTCACGAGCATTTCTCGCAGCCTCTCTCGCTCTTTGTGCTGTGATACTCTTCAAAATAAGTTCACGAGCTTCTTTTGGATTTTCTTCCAAAAATGTTCCAAATTCTTCTGTTACAACTTTGTTTACAACAGAACTCATGAAACTGTTTCCGAGTTTTGTCTTTGTTTGTCCTTCAAATTGAGGATCTTCAAGTTTAACTGAAATAATTGCGACAATACCTTCTCTTGTGTCTTCACCAGAAAGTTTTTCGTTCTCTTTCATGATCTTTTGTGCATGACCATAATCATTGAGAACTTTCGTGAGAGCTTTTTTGAAACCTTCAACGTGCGTTCCACCTTCTTCCGTATTGATATTGTTTGCATAACCATGGATAATTTCATTGTATGAATCGTTGTACTGGAACGCAATCTCAACTTCACTACCATTGACCGCAGTGTCGATATAAATTGGTTTTGGGAAAACCGTTTCCTTTGCCTTGTTGAGTTGTGCAACAAATTCAGCAATACCGCCTTCATAATGCATTGTTTCTTCTTGATCATTTCTGTGATCAATTGCAACAATTTCAATACCCTTGTTCAAAAACGCAAGCTCACGAAGACGAACTTTGATTACATCAAAGTCAAAGTTTGTTGTTTCGAAAATTTCTTCATCAGGCAAGAAAGTTACCTTTGTTCCTGTATGGTCAGCCTCACCAACAACAGCAAGAGCACGTTGAGGGATACCTCTGTTATATGTCTGCTTGTGATGCTTTCCATCTTGAAAAACCTCAACCTCAAGCCACTCAGAAAGTGCGTTCACGACAGAAAGACCAACACCATGAAGTCCACCAGAAATCTTGTATCCTCCACCACCAAATTTTCCACC
>JAZRDJ010000020.1:0-10859 GCA_045660245.1 Clostridia bacterium
TAGAGCTTGCGGGTGTGCCCGATCAGTCTTTTCATATTGTCCGGGATCCCGATGAGTTCGCCGTTTCTGATCTCTCCCTGAAAACTCTTCGTTTTCCCATGCGATACATCCATGATATATTTGAAGTAAACTTTTTTGGTCTTCGGATCACCGTGATCTGCAAACGGTAATTTCAAATATTCTTCAACTCATATAGTATACAACGATCACAAAGATTTTTGCAAACAAAATAATATTTATTTTTTCAAAATAAAAGAGCGCTCTTCAAGCGCGCTCTTTGTATTTATTATTTACCAACTCCACAACACTGTTTGTATTTTTTGCCACTTCCACAAGGACATTTGTCATTTCGTCCAATTTCCTTTTTCTTTTGGACTGGACTTTCAGCTTTCCCATTTGTTTGCATGTTCATTGGTTTCTGTGGTCTTGGGCGTTCTGCTCTTCTGATCATAACGCTCATCATGATATTTGCGACGTCTCTTCTCATTGAATCAATCATGTCATCAAACATGTCAAACCCTTCAGTTTGATAAACAACGACTGGGTTTTTGCTTCCATAGGCTCTGAGTCCCATACCTTGTCTCAAGACGTCCATGTTGTCAATGTGTTCAATCCACTTTCTGTCAAGAGTTTTCAATAAAAACATTCTTTCAACATCTTTGATATCAACACCAAGTTCCTTGAACTCGATTGCTTTTGCGTCATATCGAGCAAATGCTCGTTCCTTGATCTCATCTGCGATTTCACGGAGTGAATTTCTCATCAACATTTCTTCATTGATGAAATTTGTTCCTTTTTCGAGCATTTTGTCTTCAAGCATATTGTTGAATTTTTCAATGTCGACTTCACTTGCGTCTTCAAAACCAGAAAACTCTGAAACAATGTATTCAATCTGTTCTCCAATCATTTCGAGAACCTTTTCATGCATATCTTCACCAGATAAAATCTTGTTTCTGATTGCGTAAACTTCTTCTCTTTGTCTATTCATTACGTTGTCGTATTCCACGACTTGTTTTCTGATTGAATAGTTGTTACCCTCAACCCTCTTTTGCGCGGTTTCAACACTTTTTGAGAAGAATTTCCAGTTGATAACTGTGTCTTCCTCAAGTTTCAAAATTTCTGCCATTCTTTTCAGCCTTTCACTACCAAACACTCTCGACAAATCATCGTCCGCAGAGATATAGAACACTGAAAAACCTGGATCACCTTGTCTTCCTGCACGACCACGTAACTGGTTGTCAATACGTCTTGACTCATGACGTTCCGTTCCTATAATTTTGAGGCCACCAAGGCTCATGACTTCTTCTTTTTCTTTTTTTGTTTCTTCTGAAAATTTTGCGAGCAATTCTTGGAATGTTTTTCTCGCCTCAATTTCTTCTGGTTTTTCAAGTTCAAAGTATGACGATGCAATTTCGATCATGTCGTCTTCAAACCCTTGCTTTTTCATCGCTGCTTTTGCCATGAATTCAGCATTTCCACCAAGCACAATATCGGTACCACGTCCAGCCATGTTGGTTGCAATTGTGACCGCTCCCAATCTTCCGGCTTGAGCCACAATCTCTGCTTCTCTCATATGGTTCTTTGCGTTCAAAACATTGTGTGGAATTTTACGTTTTTTGAGTTCTTTTGAAAGTTCTTCAGACTTTTCAACAGTGATTGTACCAACAAGCACTGGTTGCTTTGTCTCGTGAGTCGTTTCAACCTCGTCACAAATTGCACGAATTTTTGCAGCGTGTGAGAAATAAAATCTGTCATTGTCGTCTTTTCGTTGCACTGGTACGTTTGTTGGAATGATCACCACGTCAAGTCCATAAATATCTCTGAACTCTCCCTCTTCCGTTTTTGCTGTACCCGTCATTCCTGAAATCTTTTTGTACATCTTGAAGAAGTTTTGAAGTGTGATTGTTGCAAGTGTTCTGTTTTCTGCATTTATTTTCACGTTTTCTTTTGCTTCAATCGCTTGATGTAATCCATCACTATATCGTCTTCCAACCATAATACGTCCAGTGAACTCATCGACAATGAACACCTCACCGTTGTGAACAATGTAATCATTGTCTTTTTTCATCATGAACTTCGCACGAATCGCATTGTTGATGTCATGGTTGATCTGCAAGTTTTCCATATCTGAAAGGTTCTCAAGTTTATAAAATCTTTCAGCCTTTGCAACACCCTCTTCAGTGAGGTGCACTGTCTTTTTCTTTTCATCAATGCTAACGTCTGAATCTTTGAGTGTCTTTGCGAACCTGCAAGCCACTTCATACTGCTGACTACTCTCTCCTGAAGGACCAGAAATAATGAGTGGGGTTCTTGCTTCATCGATCAAAATGCTGTCAACCTCGTCCACAACAGCAAAATCAAGTCCACGCATGATCATGTCTTCTTTTCGTGGCATCATGTTGTCACGAAGAAAATCAAAGCCAAACTCGGAGTTTGTTCCATAAGTAATGTCGGCTTGATATGCCTCACGCTTTTCAGCAGGATCTTGACCAGAATAAATAACTCCAACCTTGAGTCCCAAAAATCTGTGAACTTTCCCCATCCACTCCGCGTCACGCTTTGCAAGATATTCATTGACTGTCACCACATGAACAGACTTGCCAGAAAGTGCGTTCAAGTACGCTGGAAGTGTTGAAACAAGAGTCTTTCCTTCACCAGTCTTCATTTCAGCAATACGTCCTTGGTGAAGAACAATTCCTCCAATGATCTGCACATGGAAATGTCTCATTTTGAGTACTCTCCATGCAGCCTCACGGACAACTGCAAACGCATCAGGCAAAATATCATCGAGAGTTTCACCATTTGCCAATCTATCCTTCAAAACTTGTGTTTGGTTTTTGAGTTCTTCATCACTCATATCCAAATATTTTGATTCTTGCGCTTCAACTTTTGACGCAATTTTTTCTACTTGCTTCAATGCTTTTTTGTTATCGTAGCCTGCAAGAAATGAAAATAGTCCCATAAAAAAATATCTCCTACCCACATAATATATAACAACTCCAAACTTTTGTAAAGTTTACGAGTTGAATTTAGATTAGTTTTTTGCATTATTTTGCTTGTTTTTTGAAAAATTTGTTTGCCTGATTTATCAAAAAGGCAAAAATTCAGAATTTGGATCAGTTTTCAGAAATGTCGCAATACAAACTGAATACGCACCGCTTTTCAGCAAAAGTTTTGTACACTCATTCGATGTCGCTCCAGTTGTGAAAACATCATCAACAATCAAAATGTTCTTTCCCTTGATGACTTGTTTTGTTTCTTCTTTGACAACAAAACAATTTTTGATATTCTTTTGTCTGTTTTCATAATTCAAACTTGCTTGATCTTCCGTATCTTTGACCTTGTCAAAAGCACAAATTACTTGTTTTCCTGAAAATTTTTCAAGCAGTTTTGCGACTTCTTCCATGTGATTGTATCCACGCATTTCAAGTTTGGTTTTTGTCATTGGTACAAAAGTGATATAATCACATTTCTCGAAAAGGTCTTTGTGCACAGCAAACATGAATTTTGCAATGGGATCAGCGAGATATTTCTTGCCAGAGTATTTGAAAGCCTTGACTGCCGTGCCAGAAATATCGTCGTATATTATACATGATCTGTGCATATCAAATTTATATTTTTTGTTGAAACAATTCAAACATGTTGGTTCAAATTCCGTCGTGATCGAACCACATTTGTTGCAATATGCTCCGTTGATGAACGTCACTTCCCGCGCGCAATCATCACAAACCAAACTTTCATTTGGTGTTTCAATCCCACAAAACATACATTTGAAATTCACAAACAACGCATCTTCAAACGCATCAAAAATTTTCTTCAAAACTTTTTTCATTTTGTCTCCCATTAACTTTTAGATCACAACCATAGTAACATTTAAACACAAATATTTCAAACATTTACATGAAAAAAAGCCGCACCCGTGCGACTTTTTTTCAACATTTATCGAACAATTTCTATTCCTCTGTACTTTTCACATTCTCTTTTGAAATAGTTTTCGGCGTGTTTTTTGCAGTAATCCACATTGATGAATTCTCTTGCGACACTTGACTTGAGTTCTATATCACCAAGCCTTGAAAAAACCTTCAGAACGTCTTTCTTGAAGTTTGGGTCCGCAAGGCAACTCTGTGGCAAATCACTCAACATGATTTGATACCATTGCATAGTTTTACTTGTATCAAAAGTATTCATTTCTGCAGCAACAGAATGAACCAAATAATTGTTGCTGACCATTTGATCCAGATCTGCCATTCCGAGTTTAACATCGACATCAGTAAAATGCAAAACCCTGCTATCATTCAAGACATAGACACTGTTTTTTGATCTAATTCCATCTTCCGCAACCAGCACAAATGATCCAGCAAAATAACCATTTTCAATCGGAACAACAAAACAAGCGCCACCTCTTTCAATCCTGATTTTGTTGTTATTTTTCAACAAAACATCAACCCTACCTCTTGATATGGCTGAATTGATGCTCTGCACTGGACAAGCCTTAAACTTTTGCGTTTTTTCTCCATCATCAAAATATGTTTCACCATTTTTCTCAAAATATGGCGTCAAATTCCAAACTTCTTCACTGATATAATTATATTTTCCCATAAAAAACCTCTCTTTTCTGTTTTTATTGTACACTTGAAACACACCAGTTGTCAAGATCGAATTTTTGCGAAAATTGACAAGAAAAAAGCACGAACATTTCGTCCGTGCATATTTCATTTTCTGAGTAATAATTTGGATCAACGTTCATAACCCATGATCGCAATATTTTCATCAGAAAATAAAAATCTCATTGAGATGATTCCCAATTAGATTCTGTATGGCTCCCCGTGTAAGGGTTTAGAGCATTTGCTCGTAACCTACTGACCGTAGGGCGTAGGTTCAATACAAAAATAAAAGAATCTCATCAGGAATTGGTTCCCAATGAGATTCGTTATGGCTCCCCGTGTAGGATTTGAACCTACGACCTTGCGATTAACAGTCGCCTGCTCCACCGCTGAGCTAACGAGGAATACCGATAATCAATCCTTGTGTTCGTCACACAAGTATTCGTATTATAATATAGAAAAAAAATAAATGCAACAGTTTTTCAAAAATTTTTCAAACTTTTTTTACTTGGTATTGTCATAAATCAAATTGAGCAATATTTCATAGGTGTTGTTTATTCCATCATCATTCAAAACATCGATTGTTATTTCCGAAACGAAACCGAGTTTTGCATGGATTTCAGCGAGAAAGTTTTCGGCTGCAATTTCAAACGGCTCTGAAATAGCCTCCACATCAACAAAATCCATGTTGAAAGTCAAATCACTCATCACCGCGTTTGCCCACGGATAAACATAAAAATCATGAGAATTAAAAATGAGTTCAAGAACTTTGGTCGTGTATGTTTGAGGTTCAACCACAGGGTTATCAGAGTCATCATTATCCCCAGCCCCATCTTCACCATCAAGTTCTGGTGCACTGGACGATGTGGTTGGCGGATTTCCCGGTGCATTGTTTGGAACTTCTTTTGAAAGAACAATCGCACAAATCAAAAGTGCAACCATGCAAATGATTGCACAAACATAACAAATACCAGCGAATATTTTGTTTTTCTTCTCAACATTCATCTTTTGCTAACTCATTAAAATTTTATCTTAAAATAATTGTTGTTGAAGTTGGACAAATTTCATCACCATCAGCGAGAACAATTTCTTGTCCATGTTTGTATTCCTTCACAAAACCGCCAATGCGGATATTAAAAGTTTCCTCGTTGCTATATGCAGAAAGCACGGTGTACTTGCCAGGCTTGATTGGTGACTTTTTGCCAACGGAAACCATTTTGCGTGGTTGAAGAATAATATCTTCTTTGATATAAGAAACCGCAACATCTCCATTGTCATCAACAATCGTTGCTTCAGGAGTATATCTCACCCCGCCAATTTCTTCAACAGCATTCACTTCTTTTTGTTTGTTTTTGTTCTTTGCCTTCTTTTCTTTCACGATGGTCACAAGCGTCACAATTGACGCAATGAGAACAATTGCAACAAACAAACCAATGAAACAATATTCCAAAATTTCCATACCACAAGCCTCCTTCGATACAACAATATAATATCATGCCAATGCATGAAAATCAACACTTTTGCATGGACTATTATAAATTAAAAGCGTTTTTTGATTAATTTCCCAAGTCCCTTTTTAAAGTAATACAGCCCTGAAAAATACAAATATCCAATAACTGTGCTGAACATATTGAACACCACGTCTGAAATTTGAACACTCCTCGGAACTGGCAAAGCGAACTGCAAAAATTCAATCACAAAACCAAATAGCAAACCAACAAGCAATGACCAAACAATTCCCAACTTATTCCCCCTTTTTTTGGAAACAAAACACACCATCTCTCCAACCGGAATGAGCATCAAAATATTGATGATCTTGTCTGCCAATGTTGTTTTAAAGGTTGTGTTCAAACGTTTTTCAAACCATTCACCTGAAAAATCAAAACTCAAAGACACCTTGGTTTCTGTTATATCAATTTTGCCGAGAACTCCAACCAAAAGTCCAACAAAAAACACAACTGAAGCAATCAACGCAAAGCGATGTTGAAACTTCTCACTTTTTTCTGTCATGATCAAAGCAACTGGTAGCAACACATAAAAAATTGCAAGAATTACACAAACCAAAATGGTTGGCAAAATCATAAGATCTCCTTTTATTTATTTGTGATAAGGCGTCTTGTTGATGATTGTGAACGCCCTATAAATTTGCTCATAAAGCATGAGCCTGAATAGTTGATGAGGGAATGTCATTTTGCCAAAAGAAAGCAAAATATCACAACTTTTTCGAACTTCATCAGACAGCCCATTTGATCCACCAATGATGAAACTCATTTCACTGATTCCATTGACCATGTTTGAATGAATGAGTTTTGCAAGTTCCTTGCTTTCAAGATTGATACCTTTCATGTCGAGCCCAATCTTGAAACCTCTTGCTTTTTCAAGTAATCTTTCCCCTTCCTTTTGACTTTTATTATCCAAATTCAAAAGAGAAGTTTCCTCAGATACTTCAATTTGATTAATTGTAGTATATGCCGAAAGTCGTTTTGCATATTCTTTGATTCCATCGATCAAAAATTTCTCTTTGATCTTTCCAACAGCAACAATATTTATTTTCATGATATTTATCCTTTAACGAACGTCATTATAGTTTCCACATGAGCAGTTTGCGGGAACATGTTGAATCCAGTAATTTGTTTAACCCCATAATTTGCATCCATGAGAATTTTTGCATCTCTTGCGAGCGTTGCAGCATTGCAAGAAATATAAACCACAACATCAGCATTTGATGCAACAACACTATCAATCACTTTTCTGTCACAACCTTTTCTTGGCGGATCCAAAATGATTGATACTTGTTCATTCTTCAAACTTTCAACGAGTTTTGGGAGTTCTTTTGCGCAATCCCCATTTATGTTTTTTATGTTTGAAATACCATTCACTCTTGCAAGTTCGTTCGCATTTTTGGTAGCCTCTGACACAATTTCGATGCCATAAACAAACTTGGCGTGCTTTGCAACCATCGCAGACATGAGCCCTGCACCAGAATATGCATCAATGACCACGCTTTTGTCGCCAAGCGCATTAATGGCTTTTGCATAAATCTTGTTTCTCACATCATCATTCACTTGCATAAAAGATATGCTACCAACTGGGAACTTGATTCCATTTTCATTCCCCTCAAGGCTGGTGAAGCCACAAACATTAACAAATTCTCCTCGAAGTATCACATTGTCATTTGTTTGATTTATGTTCAAATTGAGACCAAAATCAATATCTTTATCTTGAAACATTGATGACAACTCTTGAACATTTTTGAGTTTTTTGTCATTGACAACAATTGTGATCAATGCTTTTTCATTCAAGACACGCACAACCAAAAATTTAACAGTTCCTTTGTTTGTTGCTTCGTCAAACGCGGAAACTTGAAATTTTTTGAGCCAAGAATTGAAAATTTCAACAATCTTGTTGATCAATGGGTGTGCAAGTTTACATTCTTTGATTTCAACAACAGAATGTGAATTTTGCCTGTACATACAAACCACAGAAACGCCATTCACCGCTCTCACTGGGAAAGCACATTTATTGCGATACCCATAATCATTTTTAGAATCCACCATTTCAATGTAACAATTCTCAATTCCTGCATACTTTTTCAAACAGGTTTGAATCATTTTCTTTTTTGTTTCAAGTTCAAACTCTCTGCTTGCATGTTCAAGAGTGCAGCCACCACATTTTTCAAAATATGGACATTGGGGCAACGTTCTTCTCACATTTCTTTTGATGATTTCAATCACTTTTGCAAAAGCAATGTTATCTTTGACTTTCAAAACATGAACTTTGCACTCTTCACCAGGCAAAGCAAAGGGAACAAATATTGTCATACCATCTGCATGAGCAATCCCCTCACCATTTGAACCAATATCTTCAATAACAACTTCACAAATATCATTTTTCTTCATAATTTTATTATACCAATCATATTAAAAAATTTCAAGCAATAATTAGCACTTGACACTAATTCCTGTACTGGTATACAATACGATCATGAAAAATTTTAATTGTAGTATTTGTCCTCGAAAATGCAATATCAATAGATCTTCAAAATCTGGATTTTGCGGACAAAATGAAAAGATTTTTGTTTCAAAAGTCATGCTCCACAAATTTGAGGAACCCTGCATCAGTGGCAATGCCGACTGTGTGCTAAACAACAAAGGGAGTGGCGCCATCTTTTTTTGCGGATGCAATCTCAAGTGTATTTATTGCCAAAACCACACAATCAGTCAAGAAAAATCAGGAAAAGAGATTTCAATCAACACACTTGCCGATCTCTTCAAGCAACTTGAAAGTGCTGGAGCCCACAATATCAATCTTGTGACCCCAACACATTATACAGAGCAAATAATTGAAGCCTTGAAGATCTACAAACCACTCATTCCTGTTGTTTGGAATTCAAGTGGATACGAACTGCCAGAAACGATTGCAAAACTCAAAGATTATGTTGATATTTTTTTGATTGATTTCAAGTACAACGAAAACAGTACAGCCCTTGAACTTTCAAATGCACCAAATTATCCAGAGTTTGCAAAAGAGGTTTTGCTCACAGCGAAAAAATTGCAACCAAATGATATTTTTGATCAAAATGGCATACTACAAAAAGGATTGATTGTTCGCAACCTCGTTTTGCCAGAATTTACGAATGAATCAATCAGTATCTTGGACTGGATCCAACAAAATCTGGGAGCAAACACAATTGTGAGCATCATGAGTCAATATGTTCCAATGCACAAAGCCATCGAGCACTGCAAAATCGGCAGAAAACTCAAACCCATCGAATACAAAATTGTCGTAAATCACGCAAAAAAAATAGGACTGAACAATGCATATCTCCAAGAACTCTCTTCAAGCGACACATCATTCACTCCCGATTTTTCAGTTAATGATAAAATGTTTGATTTTTAATCTCTCAAATCAACCACAAGCCCCTCACTCAAGGTTTGTGGTGTTTTTTGTTTTTGAACAAGTTCAAAATAGCAATCTGCAACACGTTGCCTTCTGATCACAAAAGTTGCGTTGTTATCCATAACAAGTTCAGTGTTATCTTTGTAGTTACAATTTGCACACGTTGAACCACAATGCTCAATGAATGGACACATAACAAGTGTCATCAATGGAATTTTACCAACAAATTTGTACATTCCATCAATGTTACCGAACAAATTTGTTTCCATTGACGCAACACTCCCACTCGCGCCGAGGAAAGCGAGCGCCATTTTGGCGAACTTGTTTGCGACATTAACATTCGTTCCAGAAATTACTTCATAACCATATTGCACATAATGCAACCCATATATAGATCCGGCATAAAGTCCCAGTTTTTCATGCTCAAATGACAGAACAATTGCGTCCAAGATTTCAAGATCCTTGTAATTTGCAACAACCGGCAAATACAAAAATACCTTGTTTGTGTTCCAATCTTTACACTTATCAACAAAGTGTTTGATATCTTCAAGATTGTACACCTTCGGAGCATAAATTATGTGTGCATATTTTGAAACACTTTCAAGTTGCTTCAAATTGTTAACAATGCAAAAACTTTTGGTCACTGAAAAATTTTCTTTCTCAAATTTGGCATTGTCATTTTTGACAAAAGGTTTTGTGTTCTTTTTCTCATAACTTTCAATCAATGTATTCACAAGGTTCTCAATTGCCTTTCTTCTGAGACTATTCAATTGACTTTTTTGAACAAATGCATTTCGTGTCTTAATTTCAACATTTCTCAAGGCAAATGGCGTTCCGCCAAACTTGCACACTGACTCCATGATTTGATCTTTGCTGAGTGGTGCATTTTTTGCCTCTTGGACAACAGCATCTTCGACACTCACTGTCACATCTCCACTTGAAAGAACAAGTTTCATGTTTTCATTTGCTTCCACTTCCATTTTTACGTCAACCATTATTTTCTGTATTTGTGCAAGCAGAGTTTCTTCATTTTTGCTGTCAACAGTTAAATAAACTCTTGCTCCAACTGTTGGCTTTGTTTTGCTGTACACAAGATAATCATTGTTTCCAAGTTTTTGAACACTTCCGACTCCCATGCTTTGTTCTTTGTTTTCAAAAACAAATTTCAAACCATCATTTTGAACAATTGCATGTTTTGATAAAATTTGAATTTCAAAAATGTCTTTAAATGGCTTAACCATTTTGACAAACCCAATTTCAACGCCCAAATGTCCATTTGTGGGCGCGTTGGTTATACGACCAGTTGTTTTTGTATTCAAAAATACACCTTTATTGAATTCCCCACGGGAGGAAAAT
>JAZRDJ010000021.1:0-6137 GCA_045660245.1 Clostridia bacterium
TTCTCTTGTTGCCTTGTCATTCTCAAGTTCCAAAAGACAAACCCTCGCACCAAGATAACCGATCATGGTTGAGATCGCCTCACTTTCCTTGATGTACACAATGTGGTTGTCGTTTCTCTCAACTTTTTTGGGAAAAATATCAATGAGCGACAAAAGTTCAGCAATTTTTTCTGCTGCCTCTTCGTTTGATACAACCCACTCCATGTGATATCCATTGCTCTTTCTGTTTTTTGAAAGATCATCGATTTCCACTGATGAAGGAACAGAAATCGATCCAGTCCCCAAAAATGCCCCCTTCAGAAACGCAATCTTGTCGTTGTCTGAAATGGTCAAAAAATCCGCAGGGACTGCTTGAATTTGCCTGTTCCCCAAATTGTCCATAGTGATAATTCCAAGATTTAAAAGCAACCTAGATCCACTCTCGGTGTCCGCAGTAATTTCAATTTTATCATTGTTTTTGAACGCCCTTTTTTCGGACTCTTCAGAAAATTGAATCAAAGGCTCTTCTTGCAAAATGACTTCTTTGGCAAACTCAATTACATCTCTGTTTTCACTCGACAGACAAAAAGTAATGCCCTTGTTTTTAAACACCAAACTTCCGCATGAAAGAACAAGCCCAGCAACCAAACTTGAAACGCTTTCAGTTTTTGCAGTGCTTGAAATTATCTCAGATTTCACACGTCTTGAAAAAGTCATTTTTCCTCCTTTGAAATTTTGTTTGTAAATTATGAGGTTTTTTGATTGTTTATTTACAAGATTTTGGAACAAAACCTTTATTTATGTTCACCACCCTGCTTTCAGGGATATCATATTTTTTGATCATATCAAATGCATTTTGCACAGTTCCAATACGCTCCGCCCTGTGTGCATCGCTACTTACAACAAACTTGACATCGGTTTCCAACATCTCTTTCATTTGCTCATCAGTAAAGTTGAAATGACGGTTGTTGATTTCAATCAAAGTGCCAACTTTTGCACATGCTTCTGCGAGCCTTTTTGCATCAATTTTGATGTATGTATTTGGGTGCGAAATAAACGCCACTTTGTATTTGTTTATTGCATTGATATAAGCATCTGTGTTTTTCTTGATTTGCTTTGGATTTGTTCCAGCAATGAAAAATCCAACAAAGTCTGTGATTGTTCCCTTGTGATATCCAACCACCAAATAATCAAGATAGTTAATTTCATTTTCAGTCACATCAATCGTTCCGTCCGCGCCAATGAGATTTGCCTCAAGCCCAAGATAAATTTTCGTTCCTTGGTTTTTCGCATTGAGTTCATCAACAATTGCTCGCATTTTTGCAAAATTCTTTTTGCGCACGCCATAAAAAATGTGCTTTGGCCCATGATCTGAAACACCATAAGCAGAAAATCCGAGTGCTTTCGCCTGCTCAAAATTTTCTTCAATGGTATTTTTCCCATGATTATATTTACTAAATTTCGAATGAGTGTGAAAATCTCCAGTTAATTTCATTTGTTCTCCTTTTTTATATGTACTCAATCTCCATCAAAAGATCAATGTCAAATTTTGTTTTCACGATATTTTGGGCCAAATCCGCAAGCGCCTTGAAATCTTTTGCTGTTCCATCTCCATTGTTCACAATGAAGTTCGCATGCACATTTGAGATCTCACAACCCCCAACCCTCATGCCTTTCATTCCCGCTTGATCAATCAAAAGCCCCGCAGAAATTTCACCATGCTTTTTGAAAACACTCCCAAGCGATGGTTCAAAGGGTTGCGTCATTTTTCGCTTGGCCATGCACTCTTTCATGATCGAAAGAACACTGCTGGTTGAACTTTCCTTGAGTTCAAACCTTGCAGACAAGATGATGTCATCACTCTGCTTGAATGACGAAAATCTGTACCCAAATTGCATCTCTTCTTTGTTAACTTGAATGACGGCTTTGTTTCGAAGCACCTGCACACTCAAAAGATTGTCCGAGATTTCTGTGCCAAACGCTCCTGCATTGCCCACAATGCTCGCTCCAATCGTTCCTGGAATTCCAGCAATCCTCTCAAATCCAGATGCCCCGAGTTTTGCACAAACAGCAAAACATTCGCCAATTGTCACCCCAGCACCAACAGTCATCACCATTAATTTTGGATCAACAACAATGCCTCGAAACTTCACAAGCGAGATCACACAGATCTCCATGCACTCGTCCGAAAAAAGCAGATTTGAACAATTCCCAACAATTTTTGCTCGAACATGAAACCTGTCACAAACAGCAATCAGACCCACCAGTTCACTCACACTTTCAGGCTGAGCAAAGGCAAATACCTCGCCCCCAATCTTGACCGAAGAATGCTTTTTCATGACTTCGTCAAAAACAATCTCCCTGCAAGCACGCTTCAATTTGGACCGAACCATCGAATCTACCATTATTTTACCCCAGATCAATCAAAATTTCAATCAAAAAATATATATAATTATAATAAATATATATTACTCAAAGATATTCTCCACACATGACAATCCGTGGAGAGCCTTTTCCATGACAGAGAGTCCACCACTTTCATACAAATTGCTCACAGACGAAAGAACAGGAAACAATCCAATTGAAGATATCATTTCTTGGATGCATTCACTTGTCAAAAGATTTGAAAAAGCCTCTGAATATTTCTGTTTTTCAGAATTTTCAACCTTTGTCACTCCAATGTATTGCACCATATCCGTGAAGTATGACAAACAGTAAACCTGCATGTTGGCTTCCTTTCCCGATTTTTCACGAGTCTCAAGCCTCACAAGATCCCGCGCAGTACCAACGAGCGCAACTGAATGCCCAACTGCCCACTCGTGATATGCCCCATATGGCGTCAAATTTCTCACACCACTCAAAACCGAAAGATTGTTTTTTGAAAAACTGACACCCTTGATTTTCGCCTCTTCAACAATTGCGCGCTCAGGAGCATGTCCCTTCTTTTCACCAAAGGCAACCGAACAAACAACCTTTGTTGACTTCTTGAGTGTTTTTTCAAAACCAAGATTATATATGTCTGAAAACAAATTGGGATCAGTGATTGTCGTCTCACCCAGCCTTGCCCCCGAACTCATGATTGCATAACCGCTCATACACCACGGCAAACACAAAAGTTCATTTTGACTTGTTTTGCCTGAAGAGATGAGAACTTCGCGCACATTCGTGTTTTCTTCAAGTTCTGTCAAAAACCCCTGAACTCTTTTTGCAACAACACGCGAAAAACTGAACATATCCGGCATTTCTCCGAGCGCAAGCCGGCTCTCCATTTCTTCTGGTTCCATGTTCCTGACAAGTACAAAAATCCCCTTGTTCCTCTTTTCAAACTCAAGCGCGACACTCTCCAAAAAACCAGATTTTGATCCAGTTCCCCCCTCAAATGTATCAACGTTCCAGAGTTCCAAAACATACTTCTTTGGCACTCTCCCTGCCTGAAGTTTTTGATACAAAATGCCATTTTTGTTCGGCAAAACAACAATCCCAAACGCACCAATAAAAACAAGGACTATCAAAAATAGCCCCATTATTTTGAATATTATTCTTTTTACACTCATTTTTGCATGCTTCTTCATACAAAAATCATATGCATCAAAAATCTTTCATTATGAATGAATTTGTGAATAGATCGAAATGGCCAGTTTTGGCCCAATTCCATCAACTTTGGCGATTTCTTCAGGTGTTGCATTCGTGATCGCCTCAATTGTTTTGAAATGATCATACAACTTTTTGATTCGGTTTTCGCCGAGGTTCTCAAGTTCCAACAACGAACTTTTGAGCGATTTCCCATGGAGTTTGCTGAAATATGACACAGCAAACCTGTGTGCCTCATCACGAACGCGAATGAGGAGCCTCAATGCATAGTTGGATTTTGGGAGTTTGATCGGTGTTGATGATTTCAAGGTATATATCTCTTCATATTTCTCCGCAAGCGAAATAATTGGCACGATAACACCAACCTCCTCGAGCGCCTCTTTTGCCTTGTGCAATTGCCCGAGTCCACCATCGATCAAAATGAGATCAGGACGCGGAAACTTTGGATCCCCTTCAACAATTTTTTTTGCACGCCTCATGAGAGTTTCCCTCATGCATGCAAAATCATTTGGCCCATCAACCGCTTGGATTTTGAACTTTCTATATTCCTTCTTTGCTGGCTCACCGTTTTCAAAAACAACCATTGATGCAACATTGTTCACCCCCGAAATGTTTGAAATGTCAAACCCCTCAATCCTGTTGATCTTTTCAAGCCCCAAAATTTCTGCGAGTTCCACAAGCGCCCCATGTGTGAGTTTTTCATGCCTCTCGAGTTTGTCTGAATTGTTCAGCGCATACTCTTTTGCATTCAAAATCACACTGTCAATAATCTGCTTTTTCGTTCCAATCTTTGGAACATGCACGTTGATCTTTTTTTCAAACTTCTGACTCAAAAAGTCAGAGAGAACTTCGGCAACATCACCATCTTCAATCAAAATTTCTGGTGGACAAGGGAATTCTTCATAATATTGTGCAACAAAATCCATCAAAATGTCACTCTTTTCAGAATTTTCAGAAAGCGAGTGCAAAAAGTTCTTGTGCCCCACATTTTTTCCATTCCTGATGAACGCCACATTCACACAAACAATCTCCATTTGCTCGTCCAAATGCATACCAAAAACATCAAGCGATGTTGTCGTATCAAAACTCGTGATGAGGTCACTTCCCATTCTGTCAACAATCTCAAGTTTTTGTCTGCAGTCAAGCGCCTCTTCAAACTTGAGTTCTTGCGCAAACGCGTCCATTTTCTGCTTCAAAAGTTGCTTTACTCTTGATGTTTTTCCGTTCAAAAATTCAATCACATCTTCAATAATTGTTGCATATTTACCTTGCGCTTCATTGCAAGCACAAGGTGCAATGCAGTTCCCGATTTGCCCATGCAAACAAGGTTTGACAAATCCTGACTTTTTGTCAAAATTGATGTTGCAAGTTCTTGTCTTGAACGCCAACCTGATGATTTCAAGCAATGCCGAAATCCTGGTTCCCGTCACATAAGGCCCAAAGAGCAAAACCCCTTTTTTCTTCTTTGGACGCCTTGCGATCTGAACTCTCGGGAACTTTTCATTCATGTCAATCATGAGATAAGGGAATGACTTGTCGTCTTTCAAAAGTATGTTGTACTTTGGCTTGTGCTTGTGGATGAGATTGCTCTCAAGCGAAAAAGCATCAAGTTCCGAGTTCGTGAGAATATACTCAAAATCCACAATGTTTGAAACAAGTGCATATGTCTTTTGAGTCTTTGGCGAGTCATCAAAATAACTCTTCACACGATTGCGTAAAATTTTCGCCTTGCCAACATAGATGATCTCTCCAGATTCATCTTTCATGATGTACACACCACTCGAACGTGGCAACGTCTTGACTTTTTCCCTGAGTTCTTGTCTGTTCATAATCTTATTATACCACGAACCTCCAAAAAACAAACTTATTTTTGTATATGTTTTCAACTTATTGTTTTTGAATAAAATATTCACAAAAAAAACAAACACCTTTCTGTTATAAAATTTAGTTTGTAAAAAACACGCTAGATATGATTAATAATTACAAACAAATTTTAAATTTTCAAAAGGTGTTTAATGAATCATTCTTCTGTACTTGCAAGCAATCTTTGTTGCTCAGCAACTTGCAAAGCCTCAATCATTTCATCAATGTCACCATTCATGAAATTTTCAAGACTATAAAGTGTCATGTTGATTCTGTGATCAGTTACTCTGTTTTGTGGAAAGTTATATGTTCTGATTTTTTCAGATCTGTCACCAGTTCCAACTTGATTTTTTCTCTTGTCAGCATACTCTTTGTCTGCTTGACTTTGGTAAAAATCATAGAGTTTTGCCTTGAGCCAGTTCATTGCCTTTTCTCTGTTCTTGATTTGAGAACGTTCGTCTTGACATGCAACAACAATTCCTGTTGGCTTGTGTGTGATGCGGATCGCAGACTCAGTCTTGTTGACGTGTTGTCCACCCGCGCCACCACTTCTATATGTGTCGATCTCGAGATCTTTTTCATTGATTTCAACTTCAACGTTTGTGGCTTCTGGAAGAACCGCTACCGTTGCTGTCGATGTGTGAACTCTTCCTTGACTTTCAGTTTCAGGCACACGTTGAACTCTGTGAACACCACTTTCAAAT
>JAZRDJ010000022.1:0-12677 GCA_045660245.1 Clostridia bacterium
CCCTGAAGAAGACGTGGTTTTTGTTCGTGATGGCAAATTTTCAATCATTGGCAACAAGGATTATGTAATCTTTGAAAAGGGCAAGCATTTTGTACATCGTCCTGCAAATTTCAAAAATGATATCACAGGAAGAATATGAGAGATTTCTGAACCAAAAGCGCAGCCAAGTGGCTGTGCTTTTTTTTGTAGTTACATATTGACTTTTAAAAAATCATAAGTATAATTGCTTATTGAATACAAAATGGAGGCAAGAAAAATGGACATTGATTATGGAAAGATAGAAGTACTTGAGGATTTGTTTTTTTCAAACGACGACATCGGAATGATTGATCTTGTAAAAAAATATCTCAAGCAATCAAAAAAAGCAAGTGAAGAACAACTCAAAACGATTGATTTTGAGGGTGTTGAGAATGAAATTGGTTACATTATGTCATATCAAGGCAAAGATGATATTGATTTTTTTGGATTTTCAGATGAATATGTGACAACTTTTGATGGGCCAACTGGAGACACAGCCACACTTGATCCGATTTGGATCAATATTGTTGCCAGTGAACTCAAAAAAATTAATGGTTTCAAAGCAAATCAATATCTCTTTGGAGTTTACAAATTGGTTGATGAAATGGCTGCTGGCGCAGATGGTGCAAAGATTTCAGATGGACAAGTCAAAGCCATGAAAGAAAAACTTTTTGCAATTGAAGCAGGTCATTTCACACCAGAACATCAAATCATGACTGAAGCAGAAAAAATTGCATTCATGAGTGAAAATGTGGATTAATTTTAGGGAAGGCACGGCAAAATGGTCGTGCTTTTTATTTTGCTGTGATTTCATTGACAAAATTTCAAATTAACCTTATGATATATTATGTAAAGTAATGTAGAGGTGAGGTGTCGGCATGATTATTTTGGGTATTGACCCTGGCTATGGAATTGTGGGATATGGAGTAATTGAAAAAGACGTGCACGGAAAGTGCAGAATGCTTGACTATGGTGCGATCAAAACACCAACGGATGAAACATTTCCAACAAGACTTGCAATCATTGAAGAATCAATCAAAAAACTCATGGACAAATTCAAGCCAGATGCTGTTGCGGTTGAAGAACTCTTTTTCAATACAAACATAACCACTGGAATTAAGGTTGCAGAGGCAAGAGGAGTGATTGTGTGCACCGCCGTGAAAGAATGTGCTGGGCTTTTTGAATACACACCATCACAAATCAAGCAATCCATCACAGGTACCGGAAAGGCAGAAAAACAACAGGTTCAGTACATGACAAAAATGTTGCTTGGGCTCGAAAACATTCCAAGACCAGACGATGCGGCAGATGCACTTGCTGTTGCACTCACTCATGCACAGACAAACAACAAACTCAAAAACAACAGTATGATGCAGTTTGAAAAACTCAAGAGTGGACGCAAAAGGACAGTGAATAGTTTTGAAAAACTCATACTTGAGCAACAAGCAAAGAAAAAAACAAATATCAATAACTGGAGATCATAGGGAGAGTATTTATGATATACAAAATTGTTGGAACAATCGATCAAATTGATGAAAACATGATTGCAGTAAACACTGACGCAGGAGTTTCTTATGAAGTGATTTGCACAAATGCCGATGCTGTATCTCTGTCATCAGAAAATGGAAACCAAACGGTTTTTACATACTTGCAAGTTCGTGAAGATGCCATGGTTCTGTTTGGCTTCAAAACACTTGACGTGAAGTCAATGTTTTTGAAACTCATCACTATTTCTGGAATTGGCCCAAAGATGGCAATTTCAATCCTTTCTGAAACAACGCCTGAGGATTTGTCTTATTCAATCATTAATTCTGATGTAAAAGCACTCTCACGCGTGAAAGGGCTTGGAAAAAAGACAGCAGAAAGAATAATTTTGGAACTCAAGGAGAAAGTTTCTGCAGTTGCTTCAGACATCAAGAAAACAAACAAGACTGCAACACCAGACACTGGCAAACTCACAGAAGAACAAGAGGACAGTGTGATCGCCCTTTGTTCTCTCGGTCTTTCAAAGGCAAACGCGACAAGGCTTGTGCTTGACAACTCAACCGCTGACATGAAAGCCGAAGAAATTGTGGCAAAATGTATCAAAAATATGGGGGCGAGATAATCATGTGGGAAGACTTTGAAAACGACCAAGACTTTGAACAGCGATTCATATCGAGTGAAAGACTTTCAGGTGAAAGTGAAGAAGAAAATATTTTGAGACCAAAGACCATGGATGATTATGTTGGTCAGGAAAAAGTCAAGGAAAACTTGAAGGTTTATATAAGTGCCGCAAAAAAACGTGGAGAGGCTCTCGATCACGTGCTTTTGTATGGACCTCCTGGACTTGGGAAAACCACACTCTCGAGCATAATTGCAAATGAACTTGGTGTTGGACTCAAAATGACCAGTGGACCAGCGATTGAAAAAGCGGGAGATCTTGCGGGACTCCTCACAAATCTTTCTGAGGGAGATGTTCTCTTCATTGATGAAATCCACAGAATGAACCACGCGGTTGAAGAGATCTTGTATCCAGCAATGGAGGATTATGCCCTTGACTTTTTGATTGGAAAAGGTCCATCAGCAAGGAGCATGAGACTCACTCTTCCAAAATTTACTCTTGTTGGGGCAACCACAAAGGCAGGAATGCTCACGGGACCACTTCGTGACAGATTTGGCGTTATTGCAAGACTTGAACTATATTCTCCAGAAGAACTTGACAGAATTGTTAGACGTTCAGCAAAACTCCTGGGGATGGATATTGATCCAGATGCATCAATTGAAATTGCGAGCAGGTCAAGAGGAACACCAAGAATCGCAAACAGAATACTCAAGCGTGTTCGTGACTTTGCAGATGTTGAAAACAGTGGAATTATTGATCTTGCCATCGCAAGACATGCACTGTCTCGTATGGAAATTGATGAACTTGGACTTGATATGGTTGACCGAAGAATTCTTGAAACGATCATTGACAAATTTGGCGGTGGGCCAGTTGGGCTTGATACACTCTCAGCCTCAACTGGTGAGGAAACAAGCACAATTGAAGATGTGTATGAACCTTATCTTTTGCAACTTGGCTTTATTCAAAGAACACCAAGGGGCAGAATTGCAACCGCCGCAGCATATGAACACTTAGACAGAAAATTTACAGGAAAATAAAATGGAAAAACAAATAATTAAAAAATCCGACTTTTTTTATGATCTCCCTGAAGAACTCATTGCTCAAACCCCAGTGGAACCAAGAGATCACTCAAGGCTCCTTGTTGTGAGCAAAGAAACGGGAGAACTCGAGCACAAGCATTTTTATGACATTGTTGATTATCTTGACGAAAACGATGTGCTGGTAATCAACAACACGAGAGTGATCCCGGCACGTCTATACGGCAAGAAAAAGACAGGCGCAAACATTGAGGTTTTGATCATCAAAAGACCAAATTTGAACACTGCGGAAGTGCTTGTTCGTCCTGGAAAAAAGGCTAGAGTTGGAACAGAAATCTATTTCACGGACAACTTTTTTTGCAAGGTTGTGGACGAAGTTCCTGAAACTGGTGGAAGAATTGTTGAGTTTGTTGTGCCTCATGGTTCAACACTTGAAGCAGAACTAGAAAAAGCAGGGACAATGCCCCTTCCGCCTTATATTCATGAAAAACTTGAAAATCAGGAAAGATATCAAACAGTCTACAACAAACACAAGGGCTCTTCAGCGGCTCCAACTGCTGGACTTCATTTCACAAGTGAACTTTTGGACAAAATAAAAGGGAAGGGTGTGCAAATAATCGATGTTTTGCTGGATGTTGGTCTTGGAACTTTCAGACCAGTGTCAGAAGAAAATGTGCTCGATCACAAAATGCATTCGGAACACATGGTGGTAACTCCTGAAACTGCAGAAAAATTAAATAATGCCAAAAGACAAGGCAAGCGCATCATTGCTGTTGGAACAACATCTGTTCGAACACTTGAAAGTGCAGTTGATGAGAATGGCGTCATTCAAGCGTGTGACAAAGATACTGCAATCTTTATTTATCCAGGAGTGAAGATCAAGTTTGTCGACGCTCTCATCACAAATTTTCACTTGCCAGAGAGTACTCTTGTGATGCTTGTGTCTGCATTTATGGGCAGAGAACGTACACTTGATACCTACAAAACAGCAGTCAAAGAAAAATACCGTTTCTTTTCTTTTGGTGACAGCATGTTTGTTCAATAAAGGAGATATCATGAAGTTTAAATATATTCCTCAGAGCGAAGTAAGTGAAGAAATTTTCAGAGAGGTCATGTCTGTTGAATCATCAAGACCTTCGGGGTATGATGAAGAGAGCATGAGGGTATTTTGGCAAATATCTGGCAAAAACCACAATTTTGTTTGCATTGATGGTGGAAATGTTGTTGGTCATATTTCATTCAATCCAAATTCAGTGCGAAGAAATGGAAGCATTTTTATGGTTAATCTCACTGTGCACCCTGATTACACAAGAAAGGGTATTGCTCAAAATTTGATACTTACTGCGTGCGATTTTTACATTCAAAATGGTCAAACAAAAGTTATGTCAACGAGCGTTGACAAGGACAATTTGCCAGCAATCAAACTATATCAGAAATGTGGTTTTGAAATAAGAGAACCAGTTTGTGAGGCAGATGATGACGATGAACAATATATTCTCGATAATTCAATCCAAAAAATAAAAGAAACAATAAAACAAAACATAAAGGGAAATCAAAATGAGTAATTTTGAATTTAAGGTAAAACAAAAAAGTAAAGAGCAAGGATGCTTTGCTCGTATTGCGGAACTCAAAACACCACACGGAACAATTGAAACGCCAGTATTCATGCCTGTTGGCACGCGTGCAACAGTCAAGGCTGTTGAACCACGAGAACTTGAGGAACTTCACGCTCAAATTATTTTGTCAAACACATACCACTGTTATCTTCGCCCAGGTGATCAACTCATTGCAAGAGCAGGTGGGCTTCATAAATTCATGAACTGGAACCATCCAATCCTCACTGATTCTGGTGGGTTTCAAGTGTTTTCGCTCTCAAAACTCAACAAAATCACTGAAGATGGTGTAAAGTTTAAATCACACCTTGATGGATCAGAACATTATTTTACACCTGAAAAATCAATGGAAATCCAAAACAATTTGGGTTCTGACATCATCATGGCGTTTGATGAATGTTCTGATTATGGAGTAACAAAGCAATATGCAGTGAAGGCCATGGAAAGAACTCATCGCTGGCTCGATAGGTGTCACAAGTATCACAAAAACACAGATAAGCAATGTTTGTTCCCAATTGTTCAGGGGAATTTTTCCCCTGATCTCAGGATTCAATCACTCAAAACTATCGTGCCATATGCAACGGTCGGGTTTTCTATTGGCGGTCTTTCTGTTGGTGAACCAAAAGAAAAGATGTATGAAATGCTTGATGTTCTTGCTCCTGAATATCCAGAAGACAAGGCGAGATATTTGATGGGTGTTGGATCACCTGATTGTTTGATTGAAGGTGTAATTCGTGGTATTGATATGTTTGACTGCGTTCTTCCAACAAGAATTGCAAGAAATGGAACGGCATTTACGAGTCAAGGAAAGGTTGTGGTCAAAAATGGCAAATATGCAGAGGATTTCACCACGCTTGATCCAGAATGTGATTGTTATGCTTGCAAAAACTTCACAAAAGCATATTTGAGGCACCTTTTCAATGTTGATGAAATTTTGGGAGCACAACTCCTTTCAATCCACAATCTCAGATATCTCACACACTTGATGGAACAAATCAAGGATGCAATTCGCGAAAATAGACTTTTGGAATTTCGCAAAGAGTATCTTGAAAAAACTGGCTACAAATAGACAAAATATATCAAAAATATAATCAAAATTACTTGCCACTTGGAAAACAAAAGTGTAAAGTAGTATTTACAAATTAAAATTTTAAGGAGAGATATTCAAAAATGAACAAATTATTTAATTTTTTTGGATTGCTTGCTGAAAGCACTTCGACAGCACCAGAGAAAAATCCTGGCTCATCAATTGCAATTTATGTTGTAATGATCGTTCTTGTTGTGTTGATGCTCGTTCTTCCAATGATTACACAAAAAAAGAGAAACAAAGAGTATGCACAAATGCTTGATTCACTTCATGTTGGTGACACAATCAAAACAATTGGCGGTGTGATTGGAAGAGTGACCAAAATTTCTGAAAAAGATGGACAAAAATCTTTCATCTTGGAAACTGGTGCAAAGGGCAACAAAACAACAATGGAATTTGATATTGCATCAGTGGCATTCATTGTTTCAACATCTGGCAAAAAAGTTGAAGAACAAAAGGTTGAAGAATCTGCAAAAGAAGAGAAACCTGTAGAAACTCCTGTTGCAACAGAATCTGAAACTGCTCCAGCCATGCCAGCAGAAGAACCAAAAAAGAAAGCACCTCAAAAAAAGACAACAAAAAAGTCTTCAAAATAGGGCATTGTTTCAAAACTTAAATCGCGGACAAAGTTTGCTCCGTGATTTTTTTATGCATTTTTGAATTTGAAATGTAATATAATGAAAGCAATAGGGGTGTGTGTAATGTCAAATTCAAGAATAGAATCAAAAACATACGGGGGTCTTGCATCTTTTGTCAAAGGGCTCATTGTGTCGTTCATTATCACTTTTGTGGGGATTATCTTTTTTGCGTTCGCGATCAAGTGGTTTGAATTGTCCGACTCGGTTATTTCTCCAGTCAATTTGGTGATCAAAGGGTTAAGCATCGGTCTTGGAACTTTCATTTTTGTGCGAAAATCAAGACTTGGCCTTTTGAAAGGTGTTTTGTTTTCTCTCACATACACCATTGTTGCGTTTGTTCTCTTTTCATTGCTCGCAGGATCATTCGTCTTTTCTGTTTCTCTTGTGATTGATCTGCTGTTTGCGATGCTTGTTGGTGCAGTGTTTGGTATAGCGTGCGTTTCTACAAAAAAGTAAATATTTCTCGAGCATTGATTAAAATTTTAATGAAGTAATGTATTTTTGAAAAAATATACGTTACTTCTTGTTTTTTTGTGCATAATTTTTTATATAAAGGTTGACCGACGGCAATTTTGTGTTGTATAATGTGGTCAAAATGAAAAAAAGGAAAAGAGACAGTAAATTATGAAACCTATCAAACGTAAACCAGCCATCGCTTTTATTGTTGTACTTGCAATTGTTTTGGTGGTTGGAACAATCTTTTCATTTATTCCAATGACATTTGGACATTCATCATTCAAGTCATTTGCAGGCGCAATTCGTGTCGGCAATGATTTTTCTGCAGGAATGTATGCAGAGTATGATATTTCTCCAGATGGAAAAACTGGAACAAATGATATCAACAAATCTATTTCAGAAATCAAAACAGTGCTTTCTGAAAAGGGATACCCAAGTACAAACGTATATTCTGTTAATGGCGAAAAAATTAGGGTAGAGGTATCGTATCCAGATGGCGGAACTTCTTTTAAAGACGCATACACACTTTTGAAGGCAGTTGGTGTGGGTGAGTTTGAACTCAGGAGTTCTTCTGATGAAAAAGATACTTATATTGTTGGATCAAAACACATTGAAAATGTGAAGATTTCTACATATGCATCTCAAGTTTATGTTACTCTTGAATTCAATGATGCAGGTGAAGAAGCGTACAAGGATTTGCTCGAGGCTGGCAAGTCTATTTATGTTTGCATGGGTGGACAAACCCAAACAAGTTTTTCAACTGAGAATATGAACACAACTGATTACACAAATCTTCCACTCACTTTCACAAATTATGCAAGTGCAGTTGATTTTGCAATGAAGGTTCGTTTTGGATCAATTCCAGTGACACTCAATTCAGAAACCGTTGTGATCAACACTGTTGGTGTGAGGACTTCAATTCTTGCTTGCATCATTGGTCTTGCTGTTTTGATGATTGCTCTCCTTGCTTTCTTTGCAATTCGTTACGGAATCATTGGCATCATGAACATTGTTTCAACACTTTTTGGAGCAATTGTGACAACAATTCTTTTCTGGGCGATTTCTGCTGTTGAAATCAATGCGACTGCAATCCTTGCAATTGGTGCTGGTTTTGCGCTTGCTGCAAGCATGAAAATTGCTTATGCTGAGCGTATTAGATCTGAGTATATGACAGGAAAATCAATTGAGGCAAGCCTTGATGCTGGACGAAAAAAGAGTTTTGCTGTTATTGTTGCAATTGGTGGTGTTGTTCTTTCAATTTCTGCAATCATGGCTGCTGCAACATCTGGCATTTTGCAAACAACATCTGTAATTCTCGTTGTTCTTTCTGCAATTGGTCTTTTTGAAAGTCTTGTTCTCCTTCCAGGACTTGTGAATATTGTTGAAACATTCAACAAAGGAAATGACAAGATTTATCATTTTGGCAGGGAGGAGGTGTAGTTTATGAAAAAGTCTAAATTGTTGCTCCCAGTAGTACTCATCGTTTCACTCGCAATCATCATTAGTGCGGTAATTGTGAGCCTTACTGCAGGAATTAATATCGGTATTGACTTTGTTGGTGGAAAACAAATTGAAATTCTTCTTCCTACAGGATCATCAACTGAAAATTACAAAAATGCAGTTTCCGAAGTTCTCTCTGAATATGATCTTTCAATTGATACAAGTTACACAGAAGATAAATTCACAGAATCTTATTATGTTGTGAAGATCAACACAAGAGAAATTTCAAATGAAAATGCGCTCGAAATTCAAGAAAAAATCGCAGACAAGTTGTCATTGCCTCTTGAAAGTGTGAGTGAAGTAACCACAATCAGTGGGTCAGTAACTCAAAAAACGGTTTTGGGTGTTGGTTTTGCAATTCTTGGTCTTTTGGTTGCATTGTTTGTTGCTGGCTGGATCAGACATGGTGCAATTGAGGGACTCACAATTATTTTTGGAACTTTGCACACAATGATCATGTCATTTGCAGTGCTTCTCGTTACAAGATTGCAACTCACAGTTTCAACAGTTTCTGCAATGTTTGTTTTGAGTGTTGTGTTTGCTGGACTTTATGCTGCGATTTTGGAAAGAGCAAGGGAAACCTTGAATGCAAAAACAAATTCATTGACGGCAAATGAGGCATATACAGGTGCATTCAACAAATTGCTTGTTGTTATTCTCACTGTCTTAGTTCCAGTGATTATTCTTGGGGTATCATCAATCTTTGTTGCTTCAAACATGATTTTGATGTTCGCGATCTCTTCAATTTTGTTCGCAATTGTTACATTCTACTCATTGTTTGTTACAACAAAACTTGCTGGTTATCTTGCAAATGTGAAGATCACAAAACAAAGACATTCTTTGAGCAAAAACAAATAATTATTTAATATATTCAAACAATTCAAACTGCCTTTTGATCACGGTGCCACACGGCTCTGTGATTGATTGGCAGTTTTTTTATTTACATCAAGGAGGAAAAGTATGGCACAAATCAAACTTGACAAACTGAATGGAAAGTTGCAAAAGTTTCTTCAAGACAAAAAACAGCAAAATCCATCATTTGACATTGACAAGTTTTTGAATCCAAGTATCAATGATCTTCATGATCCATTGCTTCTTTTTGGTATGAACGATGCCAAAGCAAGGGTTGAAAAAGCGATTCAAAACAATGAACAAGTACTCATATATGGTGACTACGATTGTGACGGAATTGTTGCGAGTACCATACTTTACTTGTATCTCAAAAAACGTGGACTTGTTCCGAATGTTTATATCCCAAATCGTTTTGATGATGGCTATGGCCTTTCACTTTCAACCATTGACGAAATTCAAAATGAATATCATCCAAACCTCATCATAACCGTCGATCTCGGTATTACGGCAATAAACGAGGTTGAGGAAATTAAATCAAGAGGAATCGACATTGTTATCACTGACCACCATGAGATGGCTGACAGTGTTCCAAACACAATTGTTGTTGATCCAAAAATCCCAAATCAACCATATCCTTTTGCTGGACTTTGTGGAGCAGGGGTTGCATTGAAACTTGTTCAAGCGCTTGGCGGTATTGAAGAAGTCAAGGAATATCTCGACATTGCAAGTCTTGCGACGATTGGAGATATTGTGCCACTTGTGGACGAAAATAGAGCAATTGCAAAACTCGGTCTTGATGTCATTAATTCTGGGAAAGCACGAAAAAGCGTGGCGTTCATGCTTGAAATGCTCGGGCTTTCAAAAGTTACATCAACAGATGTTGCATTCAAAATTGTGCCACGCGTGAATGCAAGCGGAAGAATGGCTGAAGGCAAAATTGTCTTTGAATATTTTGCGGAAGAGAATGAGGTTTTACTTGCTGAACTCTTTGCCAAAATTGAATCAGACAATGCGGAAAGATTGGCTGAAATTCAAAACGGAAATGCAGAAATTGAAAATGTGCTTTCTGGTGTTGATTTTGAGAAGTCCCCAGTGATTTTGCTTTGTGGAAATTTCCATCAGGGTGTACTCGGCATTTTGTCTTCAAGAATATGTCATGATCTTTGTCGCCCAACAATTTGCTTTTCGAAAACAGATTATGGAACATACAAAGGCAGTGGGAGAAGTGTTGATGGTGTGGACTTGCACAAGATGGTGACAGATCTTTCGCATCTTTGTATCAGATGTGGTGGACACAAAATGGCAATTGGACTTGAGATTCACGAGTCCAAGTTTGAAGAGTTCAAAACTGAAATCACAAAACTTGCGACAGAGAGATATGATGATACGATCTTTTTGAATAATTTTGATTATTCGATTGAAATTGACGAAAAGGATATCAACAAGAAGTTTATTGACGAACTCAACATTTTGGAACCATTCGGGTCTGAAAACGAAAAACCAGTTTTCATGCTCAGATGCAACAATCTCACTGCTCAACAAATGCCGGGGAAGAGTTTCAGACATTACAAATTTGTTACGCCTCACGGCAAACATATTGTTGCTTTCAATTCGAGCAAGTATGTGAGTATGCTTGAACAAAATGGTGAAAAAGAGTTGATTGTGGATCTTGAAACAAATGAGTACAGGGGAAAATTTTATCCACAGGCATTATTGAAATCTGCAAAACTCGTTTCCTTCAATTTTGGCGAAACTAGGCAAGAAAACATGATTTCATCACTAATGCTTCTCTATAGATCGTTTCAAGACCACCAGGAAAAACCACATAAAAACATAAGTGAATACAACAAACGTGATCTCTTGAAAATTGTGGGGAAAAACACGTCATCAAACTTCTCTCACATTGTTGTTGTTGACAATGCGTTTGATTACAAAATGGTTGAAGAACTTGCTGACCTTGGTTACACTGTGTCATCAATCCCAATGACAAACAAACAAAACATCGTTCTTGTGAGACCTGAAGGGGCAACGGTGCCGAGTGAACTTGCGGGGTATAGTAAAATTTTTTATACAAGACGTTGTTTTGAAAGTGAAAGGCTCTGTATGGCTGATCATTTCAATGAGATTTTTGAACCTGAATTCATCACAAAATTGTCGGCAAAAATCAATACATCGAGAGAAGTTTTGGGGCTTTGCTTCGTAAACATCAAGAACAACCTTGACATCAATGCGGTGAACGTGTTTGAATGGGCAAAGAAAATGTCAACAATATCAAAGAATTTGTCACCAGCAGAACTTGTTTTTGCACTCCTTGTCTTTGCTGAACTTGAAATACTCAGTATTGATGAGAGCGGTGGAGTGTTTGTTGTGTCGCAAGGAAAACTCTTCAATTCAAAGCAGGATTTGCAGAAATCAAAAGTGTATAGTGAGGTTTTGAGAGTTCTGCCAAAAAAATAAAATTTTTTGTATAAAAAGGTTTACAAATACATGATTTCATGTTAGAATACCACGTGTACCGAGTTCAAGGTGTGTTTTGGATACCTCTGACCACACGCTTTGGCTTTGGCGAATATTGAAAATGGAGGAAAATGGTAATGACTAAAGAAAGAAAAAATGAGATTATTGCTGAATACAAGAGAAGTGAAAATGATACTGGATCTCCAGAAGTTCAAATTGCACTTTTGACAGAACGCATCAATCACCTCACAGAGCACCTCAAGTCAAACAAACAAGACAACCACTCACGTCGTGGACTTTTGCAACTTGTTGGTCAAAGAAAAGGTCTTCTTGAGTACTTGAAAAAGACTAATCTTGAAGGTTATCGTGCTTTGATTGCTAAACTTGGAATTAGAAAATAATTTAATAAAAATGGGCAGGTTTTTTTCTTGTCCATTTTTTTAATAAAAAAACGAGAAAAAGTTAATTTTAAAGGAGAAATATTATGGATTGCAAACAATACAAACTTGAAGTTGGTGGCAGGGATTTGATTGTTGAAACTGGCAAATATTCTGAATTTTCAAACGGAACATGCTTGGTTTCAATGGGCGAAACAACTGTCATGGTGAACGTAACAATGGCTGAAAAGCCAAGAGATGGGATGGATTTCTTTCCTCTCGGAGTTGATTTTGAAGAAAAAATGTACAGCGTGGGAAAAATTCCAGGCGGATTTAAAAAGAGAGAGGGTAGAGCAAGCGATAAAGCAATTTTGACAAGTCGTCTCATCGACAGACCAATTCGTCCACTTTTCCCAAAAGGATTTTTCAATGATGTTGCGGTTGTTGCAACAGCACTTTCTGTTGATCCAGACAACTCACCAGAAGTTCTTGCAATGATTGGATCATCAGTTGCACTTTCAATTTCAGACATTCCATT
>JAZRDJ010000023.1:0-18138 GCA_045660245.1 Clostridia bacterium
GTATGTTTCATCACTCAAAAACGAAAATGTTCTGGTGTTTGAGCCATTGAACTTTATGATGTAATAATCATCATGCGCGGTATAACCACTCTTGTTGAATCCGTCAAGGAAAAACGCTTGCATATGCGAATCATCGTCATAGTTAATTTCATATCTGAAATTATATATAGATTCATCATAATTTTCACTATAACTGAATAATTGAATACGTATGTCTTCAAGTTCCCCACTATAACTACTCTCAAAATTGAAATAACCTGTTTGCATGATTTTGATATAATCTCCATCAGCAAGAACCTCGTTCGGTGCAACATTTCCAAAGAGTTCACTTGTCCCAATCGCAAATGTTCCACCAATTTCTTCGAGCGATCCATCAACATTGATGATTCCACCGGACAAAATTGTATTGCTTGAACCCGCTGAATTGCCACAGCCTCCAATTGTTACATTCCCAAGATCAAATTGTGTTCCAAAGTTCGCGATCGCGCCTCCACCATCTTGAGCAACACAATCATAAATTTCGCCACCATTTATATCAAGAATACCAGAACTAAAAATTCCAGCACCAAGTGTTGCACTTACTGTCCCATTCCCTGAAATTACACCACCATTCATCACAAATGTGGCTTCAATCATTGTGAATGTTCCATCAATATTGATTTCTTCTCCTCTTGATTCGACATAAACATTTGCACCATGAGTTGGAATATCTGATGCAACATCGAATCCATTGTTCGAAATTGTTGCACCGTCATGCATTGTGACGTGACCACCATTAGAGACATAAAGTCCAGCCCCCAAACAACGAGTGCTCTCACCGCTAACAAGATTGTTTGAAATTGTGCCACCCTCCATCACAAAGGTCCCACCATAAACAAGCATACCTGCACCACGACCGGGGAATTTCCCATCTTGGACAGTTGATGGATTTATTGAATTATTCTTCACCTCTGTGCCACTCTTCATAACAATTGTTGAAATTGCAGAGTTGATTCCAGCACCATGTGAAAAAGACGAATTTTCAATAATTTTCGTATTTTCAAATGAAATGTCAACATCATTCAAGTGCATTCCACCACCAGCATCAAAACCTGTATTTCTCAAAACTTCCACATAAGACATCGTCACATTGCTTTGTGAAAGATACAAACCGCCACCACGATAAGAGGCATAATTGTCTTCAAGTCTTACATTATTGATTTCAAATGTTCCATTATTCACATAAATTCCGCCACCATTGTTCCTTGCTGTATTTGTAGCAAACGTACCTGAAATCAAATTTAGTGTCGAATCAGTTGCAAAAATTCCTGCACCATTATAAGCATTGTTGCCCGAAATGTTTAGACTTTGATTTGCATTTTCGCCAAAAGAAAGTGTTGCTTCATTTCGCAGGTATATACCTCCGCCATTACCAGAGTTACTTGTAGTGTTATTTGATATATTCACTGTTCCTTCAATAACAACAACACCAAATGTCATTATTCCTGCGCCATGGCTGTCAGATGTATTTGAAGAAATTTGCGCGTTGCCAAGGTTTATGATTGTATCGGTATTAGCAAATATGCCACCACCTGTTTGATTTGTGGCATTGCCATCAATTTTTCCGCCAGCAAAATTTATTGTTCCAATATGGACATATATTCCCGCACCACTACCCGATGTCGTATTCCCAGAAATTTCAGCATTAGTGTTCACGGTCAAAACTTGGTTTGACATGAGTGCGATTCCACCACCTTGACTTGCGCTGTTGTTTGAAACTTTCCCATTCAACGTGAGCGTTCCAACGGTGTAAATTCCACCGCCGTTTTCTCCTGCTGTATTTGAAGAAATTTGTGCACCACTGTTTATTGTTGTTGTCCCATCATCAAATATTCCGCCACCAAAATCTGATGCCACATTATCACTTACGACCAATCCCGAATCACAAGTAAGATCTGTTGTGACATAAATCCCAGCACCATTGATTGCTCTGTTCAAAGTAATTGTTGCGCCAGAAATAATCTTTGTTCCTGAACCCGAAAGATAAATCCCCGCACCATAATCAGCATAACAATTTTTAATGGTTCCACCAGTCATTGAAAAATTGCCACTACAATATACTCCACCACCTCTTACGGCAAGTTGTGTCATCTCGCTTGATGATGAGGTCTTTGTTGCATCTCCAGATATCACTGTTGGAACAGCACTTGTTTTTTGTGAAATGTTGATGGTTGAATATTCATCGCCATAAATATTTCCACCATGTGTATTTGCATCATTCAAATGCAATGTTCCACCTTCAAAAGTAAACGTGCCTGTTTCCAAACAAATGCCACCGCCATATTGATTAGAAATATTATTATCAATACTACCAGACTTCATGACAATGTATGACGTATTAGCAACATATGCTCCACCGCCATATTTCGCAGTGTTGCCAGTGATAGTTCCCCCATCAATAGTGAGTGTTGCTCCGGAATACACCATCGCTCCGCCACCTGAGTTTGATGCCGTATTTTCTGAAATGGTCGTGCCAGCACCAAGTGTGATATGCCCATTAAGCGTTACAGTTATTCCACCACCTGTGTTTGTTGAATTGTTGCCTCTGATTGTCATGCCAGATAGTGTTGTCGTTTGATTTGAAAAATAAAGTCCAGCACCTTGCTTTGCTGTATTGTTTGACACTGTTCCACCAGTGTATGAACAATCATCTTTTTCATTGAAAACACCGCCACCAAAATAGCCGTTGTTTAAAGTTATCGTTCCAGCAGAAAACGCAAATTTCCCGCCATTATATACTCCACCGCCATAGAATGAAGCAACAACCTTGCTTATTTCTCCGCCTGACAAATTGAACGTTCCTGTGTTGTACACGCCCGCACCCTGATATGCCTGAACGGCCGTGCCATCACCAACAATCTTTCCACCTGAAAAATTAAACGTCCCTGTATTGTACACAGATCCACCAGTTCCGTCACTGTTTGAAACTTTTGAGTTGCTGATAGTTCCACCAGTCATAGTGAAAGTTTTTGAACTTGAGTTATAGATTGCTCCACCACTTTCATTTGCAACAAGGTTTTCGAGTGTACCGGCATTGATATTGAGTGTACCGGCATTATATACCGCACCACCCTTTGTTGCAACAAGGTTTTTGATTGTTCCACCCTTGATATTGAGTGTACCAGCATTGTATACTGCTCCACCTTTTGAAGCTGTTGATGTTGTTCCATCTCCAGATATCACTGTTGAAATTGTACTTGTTTTTTGCGAAATATCAATGGTTGAATTTGCATCACCATAGACATTTCCGCCATTTGTTGTCGCTTGGTTCAAATGCAGAGTTCCACCTTCAAGAGTGAAGTGTCCTTTTTCCAAACAAATGCCACCACCAGATGATTGTGCAATGTTGCTTTCAAATTTTCCTGATTTCATAACAACATATGAAGTATTGCCTGAATATACTCCACCACCTTTCTTTGCAGTGTTTTCACTAATTGTCGCACCATTTATTGTGAGTGTTGCTCCAGAATAGACCATTGCTCCACCACCAGAGTTCACTGCTGTATTTTCTGAAATTGTCGTGCCAGAACCAAGTGTAACACTTCCACTAGATGTTACTATCAATCCACCACCAGTATTTGTTGAATTGTTGCCAGAAATTGTCATTCCAGATAGGGTTGTTGTCTGACTTGAAAAATAAAGTCCAGCACCTTGTTTTGCAGTATTATCCGATACTGTTCCACCAGAGTATGTGCACTTGTTTTTGTTGTTATAAATTCCTCCACCAAATTGCCCAGTATTTGATGTTACCTTTCCCGCAGAAAATTTAATCGTTCCGTTATTATAAACACCACCACCATTGTGTGATGAAACAACTTTGCTTATTTCTCCGCCTGACAAATTGAACGTTCCAGTGTTATACACCCCTGCACCTTGATATGCTTGAACTGTTGTGCCATCACCAACAATCTTTCCACCTGAAAAATTGAATGTTCCTGAGTTGTAAACAGTTCCCCCAAGGTTTGAAGATGATGTTGTTGAAGTCAAATAATTGCTTGCAAGAGTTCCACCAGAGATTTCCAAACTTCCATTGTTATAAATCGCTCCTCCACAATAATTTGCAGTGTTTTCAAAGATGCTTCCTTCTTTCATGGAGAATAATCCACTATCTACATAAATTCCACCACCATGGTTTATTGCGGTATTTCCAAAAATACTTCCTCCATTCATAGTGAATGTTCCACTTCCTACATAAATTCCACCGCCATAGCCTGTTGATGCGAAGTTTCCAGAAACAATCCCACTATTCATAGTGAACGTTCCACTATTAGATATAAAAATCGCACCACCCCTACCATTATAATCGGCGATATTGTTACTTATTGTACAATTGTCGATTGTTACTTCTCCACCATCATTATAAATTCCACCGCCATAACTTCTTTTTGCTGTATTGCTACTTATTTCACAATCTTCGATTTTTAATTTACCACTACTGTTCCAAATGGCTCCACCATCGTAGGTTGATGAACAATTCTTTATTTCATTATCACCTGTTATTGTCAGTTCAGATGAATTTTCAACAGAAATTGCTCCACCATAATACCCACTGCAATTATCAATTGTCACTCCACCAAGAATTTGAACTTTTGAATTTGTATTAAATGCTAGTGCACCACCACAGTAGGTCGCAATATTATTTACAAAACTCGAGTTTGATATAGCAATTGTAGCATTCCTTGAAAAAATTGCTCCACCTTTCCACGTGCTATTGCCACCTGTTGAAGTTTTGTTATTGTCGAAAGTGCAATTGTTAATATTTACTATTGAATTATCAATATGCACAGCAGCACCACCGCCTTGTGCCTTTGTATTATCCACAAAAGTGCAACTTTCAAGATTGAGCGTGGCACCAGTTTTCACATAAATTGCACCAGTAGTAATCCCTGAAAATTTACAATTTGTAAGAGTTACATTTGTTCCACTCTGAACAATAAATGAACCACCTGTAAATTCAGTATCACTAATTTCAATTACACTTGTTTCAGTTACTCCCGCCACATCTTTCAAAAATTCTCCATCTTTACTAGATGAAAAATAATTCTTTTCTCCAAGCAAAACAAAACACAAAGAAAGTATTGCAATACAAATTGCAATCACACACGAAATTATTATGGATTTTTTCTTCATGTTTTTCAAACCTTTCGCAATGCTCCCCATCAAAAATTTAAAATACTACATGTTATTATTTTTATCTTTTCTTTCTTATTTTTTTACTTATTATACACTACCCCCCCCCCCCAATTGTCAAACGTTTTTATACACTTTTTGAATTTTTTTAAAAAATTTTATATATGTTTAGTATAAATAATTAAGTATGCAAAAAATGCATACTTGCATTTCGTTCACAAAAAAAAGAGTGACCACAATAGCCACTCTTTCAAGTTTCAAATAGTATTAATACAAAATCAAAACTACAAAGGTAAAGATTGCAAAGGCAAAAGCAAGACAGGCCTTCACAATTTCAAAAATTCTAGATTTTGAAAATTTCTCAATTTCCACTTTCTTTTTTTCTTCATCTGCGATTTTTTCGAGTTCAATTCTCTCAAAACTCATGTCATAAATACGGAAAACACTGATACTTGCAAAAATCAAAAATCCAATAGTGTACACAACAAGAGAAAGTGTCACAAACGTTGAAATTCCAGCAAATTGAAACACTACAACAAAAATTGTTGCAAGAACAAACAATGCATATTCAACGATTGTCAAAATTTTACATAATTTTTTGATATCCATGATCATGATCACTCCTTAAAAAACAAGAACATATGAAAGTACAATCAAGACGATTGAAATAGCCCACACAATCCAAATCCACAAACGTCTTTTTTTGTAAACATAGAAAAATGAAACAATTGATACCACAATGTAGGCAATTGTCTGTGCGATCGTGAGAAGCGCTCCTGCCACAGATCCCAGCGCCCCAATCTTTGAAAGCATCAAAGCAACACCAATGCAAATCACAGCAACAAATGAAAAAAGGTTCAAGAGCCAGCCTGCTCCATGTGCAGATTTTTTTGTGGTTGTTGTTGAATTTGACATATTGTTTCCCCCTATTCAAGTAAAATATTACCAAATAAAATTTTACTTGTAAAATGATTTTGATATTGTATTTTATATTTTATGCAACTTCGCAAGCAGTTTTTGAAAATAATCCGGAAGTTCACACTCAAAAATCATACGCTCGCCAGTTGCAGGATGTGTGAGTTCAAGTTTTTTTGCGTGCAACAATTGACCATTCAAATTGAATTTTTGCTTTTGATAGCCATACACAGGATCACCAACAATCGGATGCAACATATCTTTTGCATGAACTCTTATTTGATGAGTCCTGCCCGTTTCAAGCCTGAAATGCATGAGAGTATAGCCCTTGAATCTCTCGATCACATCAAAATGCGTGATTGCAGACTTCCCATCTTCCGATATCGCCATCTTTTTTCGATCTTTCTTGTCACGACCAATCGGCTTGTCAATTGTGCCTGTTTCTGCTTTCACTTCCCCCTCAAGCAAAGCGAAATAATGTCTAAAACATGAGTGCTCTGCAATCTGCTTTGCGAGATTTTCATGAGCCACATTGTTTTTTGCAACCACAAGAAGCCCTGAAGTATCCTTGTCAATTCTGTGAACAATCCCAGGTCTCAACACGTCTGATCCGTCACTGATTTCCTTGAAATGAAAAAGAAGTGCATTCACGAGCGTGTGATTTGGTGAGCCTGGCGCCGGATGCACAACCATGCCTTGAGGCTTGTTCACAACAGCAATGTCCTTATCTTCATATACAATGTCGAGCGGAATATTTTCTGGTTCAACATTTACAATGTCAGGACTCACAAAAAAATCAATATCAACAATGTTTGAGTTTTTGATTAGAAAACCGGCTTTTGTGATAACTCTTGAGTTTACCTTCACCCCTCCCCGATCAATTTGAAGTTTTATTTGAGATCTCGTCCAATCGTCCAAAACGTCAGAAAGATAAACATCAAGCCTGACAGACTCTGACAAATCATCAACAATTATCGTTCTTTTCATCGTTTTCTCCTTTGTTCTTCACGTTCGCTTTGTCTTTGCCAAAAAAGAATATAATATAAACCACGAGCATGATTGTTGCAATTGTGATTGCAATGTCTGCGACATTGAATACTGGAAAATCAAAAAAGTTAAAGGCCAAAAAATCTCTCACCCCACCGAGCACAATTCTATCAAACAAGTTGCCGAGAAGTCCACCCAGCATGACACCGAGTGTTATTTTGAAAAACTTTGACTTGAAAAATCGGTTTGAAAACATTAGATAGACTATGACACCAGCGACAACAAAACTGACCGCCACAAAAATCCACCTTCCACCATCAAAACTTCCCCAAGCAGCACCAGTGTTGAGTCCCACTCTTTTGAGCCACAAAAAATCCCCAAGCACACTCATTTCCTTACCATAAAGAAAAACCTTTGATAGTTGATCAAAGCCAAAAATAACAAGCCCTAGTATTAAATAACTCATTGGTTGCTCTCCTTTATGAATTTTTCAAGTTCACTGTGAACTCTTGTTGTTGTTGAAATATCGTCAAAAATCATGAATGCATGCATTGCTTTGATATTCTTCTTCGAGAAAAACACCTTTTTGCTGGACTCACCACACGCATCAAGACGCCTGACGAGTTCATGACTTTGGGTTTCATGGAGCCTGTCAATTTTCCCGCTGACAATGAAAGTCTTCGGAATCCCTGTGAGATCATGAGATAATGGCGAATACTTTTTCATCGCAACAGCGTGCTCTTCTGTTCCGATTTTTCCAGGCAAACACGCATGTGCATACGTCTTCATGTTCACAAACTTTGATTCAATCGCTGTTGCAAAATCATACACGCCATAAAACAAAATATTCCCCTTGATTGCATCTGCAATCTCTTTTGTATAACCATCAATTTTATGTTTCGCAAACACCGACGCAAGTATCGCAATGTGCGCTCCAGACGAGTCGCCAGCGAGAATGATATTGTCCGGATCACCACCAAACGTTGGAGCAAGTTCTCTTGCACTTTTGATCGCATGAAACACGTCGTCCATGATTGTATCCATTTTGTACTTTGGTGACAAACTGTGATTGCAACAGAAAACAACAGATCCCATTTTTGCAAATTTTCTGCTCTGCGTGGTATAAATTTCTTTTGTGTACAACGCCCAACCACCACCGTGAATATAAACAATCACAGGCTTTTTTGAGTTGTTTGTGTTTTTCTCTTCATAATACACATCAAACTTGTTGTATCTGTTGCAGTTTTCGTGCTTGTACATCAGATTTCTCTTCGTTTTGATCCCATTGATTTTCTTGTGAAAATTCGGAATGATCCAAGTCAGGAGCGTTGCACAAAAAGATGCAAATTTCAAGAAATATAGTTTCATACAACCTCCTCATTTTTTATTATATTAACACACCACATACATTTGGAGCAAGAAATTCAGCAAGAATTGCAAACAAAAAACGCACTCTTTTTATTTGAATGCGTAATTTTTTGTTTTTTATTGATTAATTATTTGATTTATTTTTTCAAAAATAGGAATGTTCCCTTTTCGGCATAATGGATTTGCTGGTGACGTGTGATAGATCGGAATCACAAGTTTCTTTGTTTTCCCAAAATCCACAAAAAACTCTCTGCCAACATAGTCACCAAGTTTCTTCACTTTTTCACCCAAAATCGTCTCAGTTGGATATTGTCCCATTGGAAGAATGATGTCACAGTCAAAAGCGTCAATCTGACTCATCAAAATCGGCTTGCAATTTGCCATACAAGTTCTCAAATTCTTTCGGTTTGCAATGATACACTTGCAACATTCGGTGAAATTGATATCTTCAATACAAAGCCCACAAATCTGAAGCAGTTCATTCAAGATTTTCCCAGTGGCTTGCAACTTTCCTCTTGAATTATAAAACGCTTTACCACTCTGAATCCATCCGTCTTTTGCTGGAGATTCTCCGAGCATCAAAAGGCGACTACTCCCCAACTTGATCGTATCACACGAAAGTTTCGTGAGTTCCCCACATTTCTTGCAACACTCAATTTCTTTTTCAATATTTTTCATAATTTTATTGTAACATAACGTAAAAATTTTTCAAAATAAAAAGAAGTGCTTTGCAATTTATTTGTCTTGTGTTATCATAATTCAAAAGAGGTAATTTTATGAAATATTCAATTGATCTTTCCAAACTTGACATAGAAAAACTCAAAACAATGACACCAGGCGAACTCACAGACATGGGCGTTTGCCCCACTTGCTTTGACAGAGCGACTGGTGGCGCTCTCTATGGTGATGACACTTTCCTCAAAACTTATGAAGATGACGAAATTGAATGCTTGTTTGTCCCAAACCCAAGAGCAAAAGGCCACATGATGATTTCAACAAAAGAACATTTTCATGACATGGCAGAAGCATCAGATGAAATCAATGAAAAGATCGTCAGATTTGCAAAAGCCTATATGAACATAATCAAAGAGGTTTTTGGCTGTGTTCGTGTTTATCTATGCACCATGGCAGATGGGCCAATGAATCACTATCACGTCCAACTTATTCCAAGATATGAAAACGAACCTCGTGGCTCAACAAATTTCACGAAACCCCGCCAGAAATATGAATTCGACGAAACCAAATTCAAACAAGTCAGAGAGAAAATTCAACTTTACGCAAAAAACAATGCATAAAAAACTTATTGCCACACATAATATAATTAAGACGAACAACAAATAGATATCAAGCGATTGAAATTTAATTGTTATTCGTCTTTTTTCATGTGGATTTTTTCAAATAATTCAAAATACTCTTCCCACTTGTGGATACGAATCGGCATGGGTTTATTGTTTTCAAAAAATAAAATAAGTGCTGGTTTGATCCCATTGTATTCATCAACTATCTCATAACTTTTGAGTTTGCCTTGCAAAATCAATTTCTTTGCTTTTGCATGATAATTGAAATATTTCATATCAAAATTTTTAACAAACAATTTTCCAAATATTCACATTTTCAACAAAAAAACAGCACCAAATATAAATGATGCTGTTTTTTATATTACAGGGGTTTCTGCCAGTATTTATCGAATACTCTACCAGACATAATACCATGTTTTTACTCTATTATTCAACACTTGCCCACTCTTGCATCAGTCCGTCGAGTACTTCTCTTTTCTCATCAATCTGGACTTGATATTCCATCACTTTTTTGTAGTCACTGCAAACATCAGGAGAACACATTTCTCCCTCCAACATTGCAATTTCATTTTCCAAAACTTCAATTTTCCTTTCAAGTTGTTTGCGCTTTGCATCTCTTCTTGCCTTTTCCTTATTTGCAAGATACGTGTTATTTTGAACTTTGATTTGTTGTTCAACTTTGATTTGTTTTTGTGTGGTTGCCACATCTGAAATTCCTTCCACAAAACTTTGATTATTCAAACATTTCTCATATTCTCTATATGTGGTATCTTTCAAAAATCTTACTCCACTCTCTTCAAAAACTATCAAGTGGTTTGCAATTCTGTTCACAAAATATCTATCGTGCGACACAAACAATATCGTTCCTTCATAACTTGCGAGTAGTTTTTCAAACGCTTCTCTCGACAGAATATCCATGTGATTTGTCGGTTCATCGAGGATCAAAAAATTTGGTCTTTTCTTCATAATCTTGCAAAGTTCAAGCCTTACCTTCTCTCCACCAGAAAGATTCGAGAGATTCTTGAATACATCATCACCAGAAAAACAGAAACTCCCAAGAATGTTTCTCGCACTCTCTGTATCTTCTTCTGGAAACTCACTCAAAAAGTTTTCAATAACTGTTTCATTTTTAACATTGTTCGTTGCTGTCTGCTGATCAAAATACCCAATTTCAACGTTTGTTCCAAATCCAAACTTTCCGCGAATGAGAGGTGTCCTTTGCATGATGGTTTTAAGGAGCGTCGATTTCCCAAGGCCGTTTCCACCAACAACTCCAATCTTGTCCCCCTTTCTGATCCTAAAAGACAATTTCGAAAGAACATTTCCATTGTATCCAATCTCAAGATCATTTGCAAAAAACACCTCATTGCCACTCTCTATTATTGGCTTTGTCTGGAACCTGAAAACCTTTGAGTCTGCACTTTCTGGTTTTGCGATGTCACCAATCTTCTCGATTGCCTTGAGTTTGCTCTGTGCCATCTTTGCCTTTGTCGCCTTGTATCTGAACCTGTCCGCAAGCGCCTGAAGCCTGTCTCGCTCTTCTTTGTTCTTTTGATAATCCTTGAGTTCTTTCTCGTGGTTTTCTTGCTTGGTCAAAATGAACTTTGAATAATTCCCAATATATTTCTTCGCTAAACCACGTTCAATTTCATAAACACTTGTGACAAACTTGTCCAAAAATGCCCTATCGTGCGAAACCACAATTATTGCTTTTGGATAACTCGCAAGATATTCTTCAAGCCACATTGTGCTTGTGATGTCCAAATGGTTCGTTGGCTCGTCCAAAATCAAGAGATCTGGCTTGCTCAAGAGCAATTTGATGAGCGCAATTTTTGTTCTCTGTCCGCCAGAAAATTCAGAAATCTTTTTTTGTTTGTCACTTTCAACAAAACCAAATTTCTTGATGGCTGTATTATATTCCTTTTGGTATGTGTATCCACCAATCATTTCATAATCAGAAAGTAACTTTTCATATTTCATAACGTCGCTTTCGTTGCAATTGCTTTTCATCTTTTCTTCCAATGCATCAATCTTTGCCTTTGTGTCAATAACATGTGCATAAACTTTCAAAAGTTCATTTTCAAAAGTTTCTTCTTCATTGTCAAAATCAATTTGCTTCAAATGCCCAATTCTGAATTTCCCAGTTTTTTGAATTTTATCTCTTGCATTCCCACCATCAATTTTGTCAATTTCTTGCTCACCCATGATGACTCTGAGGAGCGTTGTTTTCCCGCATCCATTTCTTCCAACAATCGCAACTTTGTCCTTCTCGTTCACTTCAAAAGTCACATCTCTGAGCACCTCTTTTTCACCAAAAGAAACACTAATTTCATCCAAAAACAGCCTCATTTGCACCTCTTTTTTGCTTTGCTTTAAATTTCACAAAACACGCGTTTCCGCCAGTATTTTTCGAATATTATGCGAGACATAATACCCATATTTTCATTACTCTTCTATTTTATCATAACACAGTATACCCACGCAACAAAAAAAGTCGCAAGATCCCAAACTTTTGAAACTAATGAAAAAAAGATAGATTATCAAAAATGACAACCTATCTTTTTTTTCATTGTTAAACTTTCATCATGTTGCTTTATGTATCTCTATAGTTATTGATTGATTTTTTGTTATTGAAACATATCCACCTGACGATATGTTAGTACTACCAATTGTACCACTGACATATACACTAACAGAATCAACACTATCATATGAATAAGGTTTAGAAATTGTTATCTTTTCAGATCCTTCATACAGAAAAACATATCTGTAATATGAATCATCACTATCCGCAAAACCAAAACCTATACTCGTCGATTTTCCAAAAATAGTTATTTCTCCAGTTTGAGTGTTTATTAAATCATATCCTCCACCACCAGGAGTCGTTTCAACTTCTCGTAGTGTATAATTAATTGTAAGTACTGATCTGATTACTATTCTATATACACTACCTTCGCCAAGAACGCCAACAAATGAAAAGTTTGTTGTTTCTCCATTATTCCAATACTCAGAAGATTTTATATCATTATCGACATATTCATCAATTCTAATATCTGTACCAAGTGTATAACTACTGCTTACTTCCCCACCACCGTCGATTGACCTGGTTATTGTCATTTTTACACCACTGAAACTAATATCTACATTAGCAAGTTCATATTCTTGACCTTCTGTTGTATTTGTATATGTTCCAAATACAGATTCCGAATCAAACGAGACATCCAACGAATTTTCAAACTCTATATATGATGTATTAAAACAAATTTCAACATAATCATCAATATAATATATTCCATCATGAACAGTTTCTCCATAGCTCAAATAAGTTCCATCAGGATTACATAAGAACATGGATCCTGCGCCCGTTCCTATATACCAATAATTAAATGTTTCTAAATCTTCATTGTAATCTGCGACATACTCATTTTCGTCAACTTTAACTTTGTCTCCACAAACAACAACCTCAGTCCCAGCATCAAAATTTTCAGTAACGCCATTTATTGTAACACCATATAGACTTGTTGAATCACTCAGTACATAGTTAAATCCACCTTCATTAAATGTTCTTTTTAACCATTTAAAAGTTGTACCATTTTTTGAAATTACTTTAAAGTTTGATGATGAAATGCCATTAAGTGTATCTTCATCATTAATTCTAATAATTCGTTCAACATCAAAAATATTATTTGTATCAACAAAAAAGTGCTCTTTCATGTTGTCGTATGTGTCCAAAATTTGAATATCGTAATTCACAAGATCAACCATATAATCAATTAGTTCAAGAGTAACAACTTTTGATTCTGATGAAAAACCATTGCCGACCACATTCAAGTGTGGTGTTCTGTGTGGAATTGTTATGATAACCTCGTCCGTTAATGGGTTTTTCAATATTTCATCAAAATCTTCACCTGCACAATTCGACGCTAATATAATTTTTGAAATTGACAGGTATTCAAAGTCAATCACAAAGTCGACCGTCGATACAATTTCTGAAATATTTCCACCAAAAACTTCGAGATTGCCAGTGTTAAATATTCCACTTCCATACTCTGCGCTTCCACCAATAGCATTAATATTGTTCACAATTGTCTTTCCTGAGTTATATAAGATTCCTCCATATAACGCATTGCTTTGTGTTGTGGTTGAAGTGTCTGACTCAAGACCTTCAATTGTCAGTGTCGCCTCTACATTGACATAAATGTTTGCACCACCACCATTTGTTTCTCCACCAAATCTGTTGCCATAAATGTGTCCACCATCAATTTTTGAAACAGAAGTTCCAGAAAGATAAAGTCCTGCAGCCACTCTCACTCTTTTCGTTGTTGTCGCTGCAATATAGTTGTTTGCAATCACACCACCAGTCATCACAAAACCATCTTGTTCTTCAGTTGACCCGTTGTAACCTTTAAACACAACAACTCCACCACCGAAATACTCAGAATGATAGATTTTGCAATCAACCTTGTTGTTTATGACTTCTCCACCCTTCATTTCAAAACTTGAATAAGTGGTCATGATTCCACCACCACGAATGCATGCAGCGTTGCTATCAATCACACCAGCATTAAAAACAAAGTTAGAATATGCGATATACATTCCGCCGCCCTCACCAAGCGCTGTGTTGTTTGTAACTGTTATGTAATTAATTGTTATTTTTTGATTGTGATAAAGCGGCGTAAAGACTCCTCCACCATCACCAGTGTCGCCATCGGTTCCTCGAGCACTGTTTCCATGAACTTTCGCATTGTTAATGACAATTTCTGTCCCTGTATCCCTGAAACTTATCCCACCACCACTTTTGTTTGCAGTGTTTTCTTGAACAACAACTGTCGCTTCGTCTTCGTCAGAAATTTTCTCATAATCAATAACAGCATTCGACTGCCCACGTATTTCAATTCCACCACCATAATCATTTGCAGTGTTTCCACTGAATGTATTATCTGTAATGTTGATATAACAATTATACACTCTCATACCAGCAGCACTGCCTGCGCTGTTACCTGAAATGGTGTTTCCACCACCAAAATTATAACGTTCAGTTTTGCTTCCAATGTTGTCTGCACAAAGACCACCACCTTGGTTTCCAGCATGGTTTCCAGATATTAAAACTCCAGAAAATGATACATTCTTTGAAGTGAAGTATACTCCTCCACCAAATCCTCTTAATGTTTCTGCCTTGTTTCCAGAGATCTCACCACCATCCATTGAGAATGTTGCACCACCAATTACATACGCACCGCCACCACTGCTTTGTGCCACATTCCCAGAAATTTTACAATTATCACCCAACTCAACATTAACTTTGGAAGAATCAATATACATTCCTGCACCAAAACTTGATGAAGTGTTTAATGATATCGCAACATTTGACAAAGTCGACTCGCCATTTACGAGCACAACACCGCCGCCAAGCCTTGCAGAATTGCCTGAGATTGTCGAATTTGTCATAGTAACATAATTACAATACAAACCACCACCATCTCCTTGCGATTCGTTTGACTGAATGATTGATGATTCTATTGAGACTTTACCCGTTGCATAAATACCACCGCCAGTCTGAGCCTTGTTGAATTCAATAGTAGAAGACGTTATTTTCAATGTTTTTGTTGAATTTGTAAAATATATTCCTCCACCATAATATGTAGAAACTGTGTTTTTTGATATAACCGAATTATTGAGAATTTCAACTTCCCCTGCGGCATAGATTCCGCCACCATATATCGCTTGTCGAGTCTCGCCATCACCCTCAATTTTTCCATTATCCAATGTTAATTTTGAAGATCCATTAACAAGCACATTCCCACCATGCGTAGTTGCTGTATTTTGATAAAAAGTTCCACTAACCACACCTTCAGAACCATTCAAGTAAATTCCTCCAGCATTGTGTGACGCTTTGTTGTTTTCAACTCTACCACTCGCCAAAATGTCTATGTTTGATCCGTGAACACATATTCCGGCGCCATCTGTTGCCGAGTTGCCTGAAATCGTTCCTCTTACTTCATGAGTAATATCTGGGCCACCCGTTAAATAAATGCCACCGCCCCAAACACTTGCCGTGTTTGATTTGACAAAACCATTATTGAAAGTCAGTTTTGCACCTGCATAAATTCCACCACCATAATTCGAAACAACATTGCTTGAAATTTCAGAAGAATTTTCAATTGTCAGGCTTCCAAGAGCATAAACTCCACCACCATTTTGCGCTTGAATGGTTGTTCCATCTCCCTTGATTTGTCCGCCAGAAACAGTCAGTGTTGAAGTTTCATCAACATATGCGCCACCACCATTTCCAGAAGCAATGTTTTTGTCAAGTGTTCCAGTCAGTGTCACTTTTGCATTATTCAAATATATTCCAGCGCCAGTTTGTGCTGTATTGTTTGAGAGTGTTCCACCTATTGTGCAATCAAACATATTGCCATTGAAATACACTCCACCACCAAGAACAGCATTGTTGTCACTTATTTCTCCACCACTTACCTCAATTGGCGCTTGCCCTGACTGATGTGATGGTTTGTTGTTTACAAAAATACCGCCACCGTTGGTTGCTGTGTTGTTTTGGATTATTCCACCACTCATCGACAGCAAATTATAATTTTTTGGATGCAAAAAGACACCACCACCATTTCCATCCCCAGTTTGATCTTCTGCTTTGTTGCTTGAAATGGTTCCATTCTCTTTGACATAAAGTGTTCCATCATTCAGAAACACACCACCACCATTTGCCGCAACATTTCCATTTATTGTCCCGCTGCCTTGCAAATGATAATAAGTTCGATAAAGATAGACACCACCACCACCCACCGCCGTGTTTCCTTCAAAATACGTGTCCATATCAACAGTAGCGGAGCCAATTATTCCACTGTTGTGATAAATGGTTGTAAATTTTCCATCATTTGAACTTTCTGTTGCTGAAATTGCACCACCATACGTTGTTGCTGAATTTTCCGCAAAGCAACCAGTGAATTGTTTACCTTCTGTTCCAATATATGCTGCTCCGCCATAAATTAAGAACGCTCCACCATTACCACCAAGAGCTTTGTTTCTCAAAATTAAAGAGTTTCCAGTAAGTGTTGTTTCTGTTATTCTGTAGAGATACATTGCACCAGCACTCGTTTTCGCTGAATTGTCTGAAAGTTCAGTATCATTAATGGAAACTGATGATGCATTTGAAATATACGCTGCTCCACCTTGAATTGACGCATAGTTTGAGGACACCTGCGCCCCATCCAAAACAACAGACCCATTTGAAAAAATTGCACCGCCATATTGCGCGGAATTTTTATTCAATGTTCCAGTAATTGTTACGCCGCTACTCGCGAATATTGCCCCACCATTTTTACTAGCCTTGCAATTTGTAATTGTTCCATTCACTGACACTGATGAACCATCAGCATAAATGGCACCACCATTCGTCGCCACGCATTGTTTAATTTTTGCATCAGTGCCAATCGTGACAGATGTCATTCCAACACAGTAAATCGCACCACCGCTCACCGCATTTGTCGTGGTGCTGTTGCCAGAAATTGTTCCACCTTTGAAATTGAGTGAACCTTCGCCATAATAAGATTCAGAACTCACATAAAAAGCGCCACCATTTTGCGTTGCCGTGTTGTTCACAAAAATTCCATCTTCCACAGAAGCATCACCAGAAACCCACAAAACACCGCCAATCTCTGCCACATTTTCTTCAAAAGTTCCGCCAGTAATATTCAAATAAGACAATGAATCTCCGGTATTACAAGAAAATATAACTCCACCATCTTTTGCTTCATTAGTAGAAAAATTTCCACCATTGATTTGAACATCTCCATAAGAACATAACACTCCACCATTTGTAGCTTCGTTTTCTGAAAATGTACCACTTTCAATGGTTATTTTTGAATTTTCATCACCATAAATTGCCCCACCATTTGTTGCACTGTTGCCAGACAACTCCGAATCTCTTATCACGAGTTCTCCGCCGTCTGCAACATGGATTGCAGAATGTTGAGTCCCCGCGTGTCCTTTTATTGTTGAATTTTCAAGTGTGAGTTTCCCATGAACAACAATTGCAGACTTCGATGTTTCAGATCCTGTGATTGTGCAATTTTTCATTGTCACGCTTGCATTTGATTTCACTTCAAAGAATGTCCCATCACCAGAAAATTCATTTCCTTCAATAACAATTTCTTTTGTTGACAAAGTCTGCTCAACAAACGATTGTGGATTATTATCATCAACCAGCGACACATTGTTTCCCATAAATAAAATTGCACACAAAGGTATGATTGCAACAAAAGCAGCAATCACACTTGAAAATCCACGCAAAAATCTTCTTTTGTGTTTCACTATTATTTACTCCCCATCATCATTGTTAATCAAAATCGTGCATTATCAATATTCTTTACATTATATAGTTTAT
>JAZRDJ010000024.1:0-6493 GCA_045660245.1 Clostridia bacterium
GGTTTTGGGAGAGGCTGGATCATACAAAGTTTCAACACTTTCAATCATCAGAAGTTTTGGGCTCATCGAAGAGTTCCCACAAATTGTTGAAGATGAGGCGAAAAAATTGAATGTTCCTGTGAATGATGAGGATTTGAAAAATCGCAAAGATTACAGAAACATGACAGTTGTCACAATTGACGGTGAAGATGCGAGGGACTTTGACGATGCAATCACTGTTGAAAAACTTGCAGGCGGATACAAACTTTATGTGCATATTGCAGACGTCTCACACTATGTTCGTGAAAACTCTGTGATTGACAAAGAGGCATTCAAACGTGGAACAAGTGTGTATTTCCCTGACTATGTTTTGCCGATGCTCCCAGTTGCACTTTCAAATGGTATTTGTTCATTGAATCCAAATGAGGACAGGCTCACTTTGTCTGTTGAAATTGATTTTGATGACATGGGAAATATAAAAAACTATAACATCGCAAAAGGCGTGATCAGGTCTTCAAGAAGAATGACATATACCTCTGTTCAAAAAATTATTGATGGAGACAAAACAGAAGAAAACAAATATCCAGTAGAGAGCAAAATGCTGTCTTCTGCGGTTGAACTTGCAAAACTGTTGCTAATTCGCAGAGATAAGGCTGGAGAACTTGATTTTGACCTTCCAGAGCCTAAAATTGTGGTTGATGATGAAGGGAAGGTTGTTGAGATTACTAAAAAGCCAAGAGGGCTTGCTGACAGACTCATTGAGCAATTCATGGTTGTCACAAATGAAGTGGTTGCAAGGCATTTTTCAAAGATGAACAGTCCGTTTGTTTATCGAGTGCACGAAGAGCCAACAGTTGAGAGAATCAGGAACTTCAAGAGTTTTGCAAGTGGTCTTGGTCTTGTTTTGCACGATTCAAATGGAACTTCGCCAAAAGAATTCCAAAGAATTTTGAAATCTGCAAAACAACAGCCATATTTTACGGCTGTTTCAAAAATTATGCTTAGAAGCATGCAAAAAGCCAAGTATGCACCTGAAAATTTGGGGCATTTTGGCTTGGCTCTCAAAGATTATTGCCATTTTACATCACCAATCAGAAGGTACCCAGATTTGTTCATTCATAGAGTAATATCTTATATTCTTGAGGGCAAACTGTCAAATTCTTCAATTGGAATTTTGCAAGCAAAAGCAGATGAGGCGAGTTTGCAATCGAGTGTCACTGAGCGCAATGCAGACGAGGCAGAGAGAACTGTTGATGATCAAAAGAAAGCGGAATTCATGGCTGACAAAATTGGTGAGGAATATGATGGGATTGTGTCAGGTGTGAATGAGGCAGGGCTTTATGTCGAACTTGACAACACTGTTGAGGGATTTATTTATAAAGAATATTTGCCAAAGGATATTTATACCTATGACGAATCAAAGTTTATTTTGGCTGGCAGAAGACAAATTTTCAGGATTGGTGACAAAATAAGAGTGAAACTTGCGAAAGTTGATGTGATAACCAGACACATTGATTTTGTTTTGCCTGAAAATGTTCCAAATACTGCAAAAAGTGCTATCAAAGTATCAAAAAGGGTGTAAATTTGCTCAAATTTTATCAAAAAAATAACAAAACCATATTGAAAACGTATAATATTTGTGTTATAATCAAGGAGCGAAAATGAAAATAATAACTGAAAACAGAAAAGCATATCATGACTACTTTATTGAAGAAACAATTGAATGTGGAATTGTTCTTGCTGGTAGTGAAGTCAAGTCTGCGAGAAATGCAAAAGTTAATCTCAAAGATAGTTATGTTTCAATCAAAAATGATGAAGTATATCTGATTAATGCAAACATTTCAACGTATGACAAGACGAGTGCTTATCCGCTTGATCCAACGAGGACAAGAAAACTTTTGCTCCATTCAAGTGAGATTGCAAAACTTGACAGGAAAGTGAAGGAGAAAGGATACACACTTATTCCGACAAAAGCATATTTTAATAATCAGTTGCTCAAAATTGAAGTGGGCGTTGCAAAAGGTAAACAGTTATTTGACAAAAAACGCGACAAGATGAAAAAGGACAACGAAAGAGAGACCGAAAGGGAAATCAAGGAAAACTTTCGTTCGTAAAAACTTTTACGAGAAGCCCTGAACTCGTGTTATGGGGGCGTAAAGGTTTCGACAGAATTCGCTTTGGTAGTATTAGCGTGCTTGCCGTTTGTGGGGGAAGGCACAAAACAATCCCACAAAAAATAAACGCAAACGAAAACGTTGCATTGGCTGCTTAATGCGGCTACGCTTGTATAAATGAATTACCACTTTTCATTGTACAGGTGTCAAATTCAAGTGGTACAATTTTTGTTTGCTCTCTAGACAAAAATTTGGTTAATTTATGAGAGGTGGATGATTATTTGATTGTCAGTTTTCTGATAGTTGTCCGAGATCTTCAAACTGACTGTTGCACGATAGGAAGATACTATTTGAGGTTTTTTGGACGCGGGTTCGATTCCCGCCGCCTCCACCAAATCTTGTTAAAGAAGACAAAAATATTATCTAGTGAGGTAAATTGATTATGACAACATTACAAATTATTGCACTAATTTTAATCGGAGTTGGAATTGCTGTTTCAGTCGGATTCTTCATTGCTTTCATTGTTGAAGTGAGCAAACAAGACAAAAACGAACAAAACGCAGTGGAAAAGCAACCAGAATCTGAAATTAATGACGCTGAAGTTGTTGAGATTGACATTGACGAAATGCTCGCAAAACTTGAAGAAAACACAACAAAGACTGAAGAAGTGAGTGACGAAATTGACATCGACGCGATGCTTGCAAAACTCGAAGAAAATGCAACTCAAGAAGAAGTTCAAGCAGAGTCTGCTCCTGAAGAGATTGTAGAACCGGAAGTTGTTGCAGAAGCAGAGAATACTGAAGAAGTTTCTGAGGATGTTCAAGAAGTAGCAGAAGAAATCATTGAACCTGTTCAGGAAGAAGTTGTTGAAGATACTCAAGAAGATGAAAAGGAAGAGCCAAAGACAACAATCGTGATCAAAAAGATTGTGAAGGAAGGACCTGAGTTTGATTATCGCGTGCGTTTGGACAAAATCAAAGAAAGCGAAGAGAAACTCGAAAAAGATCTTGAAAAAACTCTCAAGGCCATCACAAAGTATGAAAGAACAGAAAGAAGACTTGCGAGAAACCAAAAACTCCTTGACAGAAAGGCAGGGGAACTTGCGAACCTCAACCTCTTGATGTATAACGTAACAGATATCAAGAACGTTGATGAAGACAAGAAGACTCGTCAAGAAGAACTTGTCGCTCATATTTCAGAACTCAAAGCAAGCATTGAAGATGCTCAAAAATACTTGAGTGCAAATGCTGAAAAACATGCAAACAACATCAAACTTCGTGATTATCTTTTGAGCGAACAAAAGAGATACAAAGAAGAATGGGCAGAACTTGAGATTCTCATTGCTCAAGCAGAAGGCAGAGAACCAATCACAACTGTTGAAACAAAGATGGAAGAAGTTCTTGCAAGCGATATTTCAGATGAAGAAACTGATGCTGCTGATGACGACAATACAGACGATGAAGGAGATCAAGAATAATTAAAAAATAAAATTTTAAGGGCAGTGGATAATTCCACTGTCTTTTTTCTTTGTGCAAAAATGTTGTCAGATAGTTTGCCAAGGGGCGCAAGTTTGTTATAAAATATTTATACAAATAAAAAGGAGAGTTTTGATTTGGGCTGGAACTGGTTTAAGAGAAAGAAATATGAGCAACTTGTAAAACACAAGAAAGTTAAACTTGGTGTGGCTTTTGGTGGCGGTGGAGCAAGGGGGATTGCTTATGTCGGTGTGCTCAAAGCATTTGAAGAACTTGGGGTCAAGATTGACTATATTTCTGGCACAAGCATTGGCTCAATTGCAGGATCGCTCATTGCTTTTGGGAAAGACTCTGCATTTTTTTCTGATGCGGTGAGGTCAATCAAGATGAAAGAAATCAGAAACAGCAAACTCATTTGGAAGCCATCGAAAGCACAAAACATTGAGAATCTTCTTTTGAAGTTTTTTGAAAAAGACCTTATGTTCAGTGAACTGAAAATTCCTTTCAAGGCGGTTTGCACGGACATCAAGTCCGGAAAAGAAGTCCACATTGATGCAGGAAGTGTTGCAAAAGCCGTTTCTGGGTCTTGTGCTGTGCCTGGAGTCTTCACTCCTGTTGAATACGCGGGCATGAACCTTGTTGATGGCATGCTCACAAACAATGTGCCGGCTGATGTGGTGCGAAACATGGGGGCAAACATTGTGATTGCTATTGACTTGCATGAAAACAGGGGCGCTGGAACAGTTTCAACAAAATTGATGCCTGTTTTGTCATCATCACTCGGTGTGCTTTTGCAAACCAATGTTGATGCAAAACTCAAGTTTGCAGACATTGTGATCACTCCAAACCTTGAGAGGTTCAAGGCAACAAAACTTGAAGAAATTGATGCAATGATTGCAGAAGGTTACAAATCAATCATGGACAGAAAAGATGAAATCATCAAAGTTCTTTCTTCAAAACCGAAAAGGAGGAAAGTATGAGCAAAAAACAAAAGAAAAGCATAAAAAATCAGTTGATTTCGCTCGTGATTTTGACATTGATTGTTGCAATTGCTGCAGCGGTTTACTTCAATTACAACAGGATTGTGGGGAACACTCAGTCAAAGCCATCAATGGAAGGTGCAGAATCAATGACGGACTCTGAACTTGAAATTCACTATATTGATGTTGGTCAGGGCGACAGTGTGTTCATTGAACTGCCTGACAACACTTGCATGCTCATTGATGCGGGCAATCCGGACAGTGACAACACGGTGTCAAATTACATTTCAGGACTTGGATACGCTCAAATTGACTACCTTATTGTGACTCATGGTGACAATGACCATGTGGGTGAAATACCTGATGTGCTTGATGATTTTGAAGTCAAGAATATTTACAGACCTTTCCAAATCGCGATTGACAATGAAAAAAACGTGCGAGATGGTGAGGATCTTGCAGATGTTTTTGAGCAAGCAACAGTGAAAAATAGTATCAATGTGATATCAAATCAGGCTTATGGAAAGTTTGTAAAGCAAGCATATGAAGAAACATATGATGACAATGGAACAATAAGAAACGCAATGGTCTCAACGACTTATGACGGGCTCAAAATCATGCCAAAGAATGGAAATAGTTTTGTTTTTGAATTTTTTGGACCACTCAAAGCGAACACAAACGAAACACTCAGGGAAACTTATGGCACAGACACAAAAACTGAAGGCTATGCGACGGTTTATCAAAGCAAGCCAAGTTATGATAGTTTGGTCAAGAATGAAGCATCGCCAGTCATGCTTCTTGAACACTCGTCTGGTTCATATCTCTTCACAGGAGATGCAACAGTTCATGCAGAAAGGGCAGTTGTTGCGTCATTGACCGATGCTGAAAAAGCAAGATTTGCAGAAGTTGAGGTTTATCACGCTGGTCACCATGGTGCAGACAACTCATCAAGTGATGAACTTTTGTCATTGATCGCTCCAAAGATGGCGGTGATCACCGTTGGAGCAGGGAATAACCATGGTCACCCAACACAAAACACTCTTGACAAATTGAAAGTTTATTGTGATGAAAATATTTATCGTAGTGATCTGCACGGCAATATTTTGTTGCTTGCAAACACGACGGATATTCAACTCGTGACAAACAATGAGGTTGTTGGAAACCTCGGTGAAAAGAAAATTGAACTTCCACCAGACGAGTACTGGTATTTGTATGTTGCGGGAATTGCCGGATCTGTGTTTGTTGCTGGACTTGTTTATATCTTCAGCAATGGAAAAATAAAAGCAAAACCATACAAAAGTCAAAAGAGAAGATAATTGACAATGCTGTCAATTCTTTTCTCGTGCAAAAGGAGCAGGAATTATGATAACAAACATTGTGATTGCAAGTATTGATCGAAAAGCATCAAGAGAGGTCTCTGAGATTGTTGCGGAACAACTTGGTATGCACGTTTTGGACACAATCGAACTTTTTGAGTTTGACAATATCCCAAGATCGCTTGGACAAATTCTTGAAGAACAGGGAGAAAAATATTTCAGAAAAAAAGAAAAGAGCCTGTCTGGTTATGTGAGTGAATTTGAAAACACTGTGATCAGTGTGGATAGTGGTTGTGTGCTCGAACCAGACAATATTGAAAAACTCAAAACATCTGCAATTATTGTGTATCTCGGCAAACCACAACAAGCATTAAAGAGCGCATTAAAAAATGAAAATTATGCAAACAAATACTTGAAAAAGTTCTATGATATTTCGCTTGAAAAAATCAAAAATAGAGTTAATTTGTGGAAAAGTTGTTCAGATATTGTGATAAATACAAATAACAAGTCTTCACTCAAGGTTGGAGCAGAAGTAATTCGCTCGATTGAAGAATATTTTTTAAAGTAATTTCAAAAAAGTATTTACAAATTGGCACATTGGGTGTATTATCTAGTCATATTTAAAAAAGAGG
>JAZRDJ010000025.1:0-10058 GCA_045660245.1 Clostridia bacterium
CTGCCTGAATTTTTTTAACAGGTGCCATTAATAATTTCTCCTTTGTGGTTATTCTCGAAGGGCATTACCCTTCTCCCACTTATTTATTTACAATAGGCCGGCAAGCCTATAATAAATCAAGTTTGGTGTGCATTCACGTGCACAATTTTCTAGTCAATGATCTCAATTTGCGCAAAGTCAAGATCAACAGATGTTGGTCTGCCGAACATTTCAACATTAACTCTGCATTTTTGCTCAACGTTGTCAACAGAAACAACATCACCAACAAATCCATCAAGTGGACCATTTGTGACTTTGACTTTGTTTCCAACCTCAACCTTGATATCAATATTGACTTTTTCAAGACGCATCTTCACGATTTCTTCGTCAGTCAAAGGAAGTGGTCTTCCTTGTGGGCCAACAAATCCCGTTACGCCACGAGTGTTAACAATTGTATGCCAAAGATTATCAGTATATCTCATTTTCAAGAGAACATAGCATGGGAACATTTTGCGTTCAACCACTTTCTTCTTTCCGTTCTTTTCCTCAACGACTTGTTCCATTGGAATTTTCACTTCAAGAATTTGCTCTTCCAAATTATTCTTCTTTATACATTTGTAAAGGTTGTCAAGTACCATCTGTTCATAACCTGAGAAGGTGTGTACAACATACCATTTTGGTTCTTCTAAGTTTGTCATAATACTAATTCCTTTCTAAAATTTTTATTGAACAAGACTAAGTAGCCAAATAAGCAATTGGTCAATTCCAACAATCAAGAGCATAAAAACAAGAACTACTGAAATAACCATACCTGTTTGTTTCATAACTTTGCCAAAACTTGGCCATGAAACTTTTTTGAGTTCAGACATAGTCTCCTTAGTTCTGCTTCTTTTCACTTTTTCTTGGTTCTTTTGCTTTTTCTGCTTGTCAGCAACTTTTTTGTTCTCTTTTGTTACCTTTGCTTGTTCCTTAGCATTAACTGCATTGTTTGCTTTTGCCATAGACATATCTCCTAAAGGTTATTACTTTGTTTCTTTGTGAACAGTGTGCTTTCTGCAGAACTTGCAATACTTGTTGAACTCAAGTCTGTCTGGATCGTTCTTTTTGTTTTTGTAATCGTCGTAATTTCTTTGTTTACATTCTGTACATTCAAGAGTAATTTTGGTTCTCATAAAAAATATTTCTCCTAAAAAATTAACACCCCCGAAGGTAGGTGCTAAATAATAATACCACAAGAGTCAAATCGTGTCAACACTATTTGAAATTTTTTATTGATTAATTTTTGCTTGAGGTTATAGGGCGACATGTGCTTCTGCTTTGAGGTCAACCGGATCAACAATTCCTTTTTTTGCAATAAAATTGTAGTACCCAGCAGATGCAATCATTGCCGCATTGTCTGTACACAAAATCAGTTCTGGATAATACACTCTTGCGCCAATCTTCATAGCCGCTTTGTCCATTTCTTCTCTCAAATGTTTGTTTGCACTAACCCCACCAGAAATAACAATTTGTGAAAGCTCTTCAGTTTCGAGCAAATGCATTGACTTTCGAACAAGTTGTTCTACCGCTTCTGCTTGAAAAGATGCACAAACATCAGGGACAGAAATCTCTTCACCTCTTTGCTTTGAATTGTGCAAATAATTGATAACGGCTGTTTTGAGCCCTGAGTAAGAAAAGTTGAAATCTTTGAACTTCTCATGAGGTTTTGACACAAATCTCATGACCACTTGTCCCTTCTCTGCTTGTCTTTGAATGTTTGGACCACCAGGATATTCAAGTCCAAGTTCACGAGCAACTTTGTCAAAAGCCTCACCCACTGCATCATCAGTTGTTGATCCATATAATTTTCTTGTTGTATAATCTTCCATTTTCACGAGAGCCGTGTGCCCACCACTGACAATCAAACAAGCAAATGGTGGTTCGAGGGTTTTGTGTGAAATATAGTTCGCTGCAATGTGCCCCTCAATGTGGTTCACTTTGACAAGTGGCTTTCCGTATGCAAAAGCAAGACCTTTTGCAAAATTAACACCAACAATCAACGCCCCCATGAGCCCCGCACCGTAAGTCACTGCAATTGCGTCGATATCGGACATTTTCATGTTTGCCTTTTTGAGAGTTTCTTCAAAAACGCCATTCAATGCAAGAACATGATTTCTTGATGCAATTTCTGGCACAACACCGCCATAAAGTTTGTGAATATCGATTTGTGAAGAAATAACAAGTGAAATCACATCTCTGCCATTTTTCACAATACTCATACTGGTTTCGTCACAAGATGATTCAATTCCAAGAATATAAATATCTTTTTTCACAACATTGCTCCTTTAATTTTGTATTATTGATTATTTGAGAGTTTCAAGTACTCAATCATGAAATCCATGAGTTCACCATTCAGAACTGAACCCGTGTCACTGGTTGAAAAAAGTGTTCTGTGATCTTTGACCATGTTGTATGGGTGCAAAACATAAGATCTGATTTGACTGCCCCATTCAATCTTTTTTTGAGTGGAAAGATTCTCAAGTTTCTCTTTTTCTTTTCGTTCTTCTTCAAGGCTTGTGAGTTTTGCTTTGAGCATCTTCATTGCCTGTTCTTTGTTTTGAACTTGACTTCGCTCATTTTGACACGCAACAATAATTCCTGTTGGAATGTGCGTAATTCTAACCGCTGACTCTGTTTTGTTGACATGCTGACCACCAGCACCACTGCTTCGGTATGTGTCAATCTTGAGATCATTCGGGTTGATTTCAATTTTTGTATCATCACTCAAAATTGGTGAGACTTCAACACTTGCAAAAGATGTGTGACGTCTTGCGTTTGAGTCAAAAGGTGAAATTCGAACCAACCTGTGCACTCCACGTTCGCACTTGAGGTTTCCATAAGCATGCTCGCCCGACACCACAAACGAAATACTTTTGTATCCCGCACCATCTCCAGGCAACTTGTCTGAAATTGTGATCTCATACCCCATTTTGCCGGCAAATTTCACATACATTCGAGACAGCATATCACACCAGTCTTGAGCCTCCTCTCCACCAGCGCCAGCATGAATTTCAAGCAAAACATCTTCATTGTCATACTCGTCAGAATATAATGTCTCGAGGTAAAGTTCATTTGTGAGTTTTTCAGCATTTTTTGAAATGCCGTCGAGTTCTGCGAGCATATCAGTTTCCCCATTTTTCACAAAATCAATAGCAACAGCAAAATCATCTATTGCTTTTTCAACATTTGTGATCTTTGAAAGCGAAAACTCAAGCCTCGCCTTGCTCTTGAGCAGTGCTTTGCTTTTTTCGAGATCAGTGTAAACATTTTCATTCATGAGTTCAGCATCAATACTCGCCAAATTCTCAACAATTTTCTCTTTGCCAAGAGCCCCAGCAATACTGGCAAACTTCTGCGAAATAACATTCAATTTTTCTTGAAAATTGTCAACAATCGCAACAACTGGCACATTCTTTGTTTCATTGTTTCCAGACATCACTTGACACTCCTTTTGTTATACATTCTCAATCTTACCAAAAAAACATAGCAAAATCAATTGTTTTTATGAACTTAATAAATATCATAAAAAACAAAAAGCAGGAAAAATCCTGCTTTTTGAAATTAAGTTTAATCTGGTAAAACAAATATAATATTAAAAAGATTACTATCATGTCGCCCAGCCATCTCATAACCCGTCACCACATATTCTGCTGACATTACGTCCTCTTCCGATAGCAAAAGATTTCCACCCCAAATAAAACGAATTCTATCTGGTACAGCAATATTGTATGTTAATTCACATATTAGTGGATAACGTTGATTATCAACCATAATAACAACTTTTGCCCGATATTTACCGATTGAAGATACATATTCCCAATTCGCAGTAATTGTAATTGTTGAATCCAAATAATAACTAATATTTGTAGACTTGTTTTCTTGTGTACTGTTTTGGTATATTGTAATTGCGTAAATATCTGATTTCATCTTCAATACTGGTTTAATATTTACATTTGTGATATAATCAATCAAATATATTAATGTGTATTCAAAATCTCCGTCCCCATCAAGATCAGTAACATCATTTCCATCTATTTCGTATTTTATAACCCAAATATTCTCATGATCCAGATTAATTCCTACAAGTTCTTCGGTAAATGTGTAGATTCCCAGAACATGGTTATCACTATCACACACAGTTAAGTTTGTAACAAGACACGTTTTATAACTACCTCCAATATCAACATATTTTACTTCTCCTTGTAAACTTAGTTGTACGTCTGAAAATGCATCATATTCAATCACGTCAGTTGAATCAATCGTATTTGAGTTGCTTGAATCGTATGACAACATATCTAATGTTAATAGATAATCATCATATTCTGTTTCTGTTGTTATATAAATAACATTAAAGTCACTATCAACATTAAATGAACCACTGGTAATCTCGATATCCACACCTATTGTATTCACCTGTGTAACAAAATAACGGACTGTTGAATATTCAGATTTTGAATAATTACAAATATGATAAGTTTGTATTTTCCCACTGTCATCCTCATAATAAGCATACAGTTCATCACTATTAGTAGTATCAAATCTAACGGCAATCTTATTATATTGCCTTGGAACAGTAATTGATGTTTCCTCTCCATTAAAATTGACAATGTATGATGCATTTTGATACCTAAGATAAAGTGTAACGTTGCCAGTTATAGTGTCAATATACGATCCATGATCTCCCCCCATCTCAAACCACCAATTAGATAAAGGATACAAGTCCAATTCTTGTGGAATACCTTGACCCAAAGTATTTTCAGAGAGGTAGGTATCACCGCTCAAGTAAATATTGTTTATTTTTCCATTTTTCAAAAGATACTGCACACCATCTACAAACCCAAGTTCCAAACTATCGCCACAATAAATTGATGCACAGGATTCGTCTCTAATTAAATTATTATTTGAATCCACGTACTTGATAAATAAAGAAACTTCTATCCGTTTGCAAACAATTGTTATGGTTGTCGCACCAGAAATTGTTATGAATTTACCAATAGGACTATTGTACAACGATTCTCCGTTAACATAAATTACAAATGGTTCATAAATATCTTTGTCAATTCCATCATATTCATTAAAGTTGAATATTTCTTGACCACCATAATTTTCAATTCTTGCATTGCCATCTTTCCAATATGTTGTTATAGACATTTCCAAATACATTTCAGAAACATTTTGTGTATATTCTGTTCCATCAACGTCAACATATTGAATATTTATTGTTGTTTTATAGTAGCAATAAGCATAAATTTCTATTGTGCTGATACCATTGTATCTTACCCAGTAATAGCCATTGCTATAATCAAAACCGAGATAACCATCCGTCACATTTCCGGAAATAACAAGTTCTCCATTGATATACAACTTTTCATCTTGAATAAAAATAAGTGTTCCTACTACTACTTGATAAAAAGAGGTCGAAGCATCATCAAGATCACACCTAATTATAAGATCTATTGTTTCAGTAGTCGTTTCAATCCCACAACCACCATCAGAACCAACATATGAAACGATACTTTCCGGCAACAATGCAAAGTTATATGGTTCGAAACTCAACTCCGAATTCCCACTTTCACTATATAGCATGTTGGTATTATCAATAGCGTTAAATAATGAAAGATTATAAGCACTATATGTTGTTCCATCATTTTCAACAGAATAGTTACGCAAATAATGGGTAAAAAACCTACTTGCTGTTGTATCAACATTAATTTTATCAAAGCCAAATTCTGCATATGTTCCAACATCAACAGCATAATCTGCGAAATCAAATTTTATTTTGTTCAAAATTCCCATATGAGAAACATGGGCATTTCTATATTCCACCGTGAGGGAGTATTCTTCACCATCGATGACAACAGGTTCTCCACGATCAAAATTGTATTTTTCAAATGTGTTCGATGCAAGAGTAACAGTCCCTGAAATCACTAGTTCATTGACAAATCTACTCAAATTTGTTGAAAGGAGTTGTGTTGCTTTGGATGAATCAAAAATTGTAGTTATATTGCTCGAAATCAAATCTTGAATCATGTTTAAATCTGTGGTTTCCAAGATTTCAAACTCCGAACCAAGTTTATCGACGAGTTGATCGTCAATACTCTCTAAATCATATTCTTTGATTGAATATGTTTTGCTCCAATAAGCATCAATTGACTCAAGAATTAATTGCAGATAAATTGAAACTTCTTCTTCTGTCAAATTGGTGTGATTTGTTGTTAAAATATTTTTGATACCTGACGACAAACCAAGAGTCCCAGCGACAAGGAAATTGCGGATTGCATCAATTGCTGGACTATAGTCATCTGATTGCCCCACAAGAACCATTTCCGATCCATTGAATATTGAATCACCAACTTCTGCAATACAATCAACAATGTTGCCACCTGAGAGAAGCATCCTTTCGTTGTTAAAGATTGCACCACCATAAGTTGCGGAACATTCAGTAATTGTTCCGGAAAGCATGATGAATATTCCATCATTCCAAATTCCACCGCCATATTTGGCTTGCACAGAGCCAGAACCTGAAATTGTTCCACCATCAAGCACAAATGTTGTAGCGTCTCCATTTATATACATATTCCCGCCATAACCATATGCCCCATCATGAAACCCATTGTCATGAATTATTCCGCCAGTCATTGTGAAGAATCCTGAATTTGTGAGATAAACCCCAGCACCATATGGATTGATTGGATAATGTGTACCAGCATAATCAGGAGCATTTTTTGAAACCACATTGTGAGAAATGTTTCCCGCCGTCATGGTGATTGTTCCACCATAAAGCAGTGCGCCCGCTGCTTTACCCTTTGTTTCATGTTCCGAAATTAAAATCGAGTTATAAACGATATTTGTACCACACAAAGACAATGTTGCACCATCTGTATATATTCCACCACCATTACCATAGGTATAGTTATATTCAATTGAACCACCTTGCAATGTCATGTCTACTGATTTGTGTCCATAAACTCCTGCACCACTGATACAATTGTTTTGTGTAATAACACCACCATTCATATGGAAACTTTTACAATCCCAAACTCCGCCACCACGGTATGATCCCTCACATAATGAGATCTCACCATTATTCAAAGTTAAATAACCAAGATTTGCAATTCCACCACCAATTCGCGCTTTGCAATCAGTTAGTAAAATATTATTAATAACAATCGTTTTATTTGTGTAATTATAAATCGCTCCGCCATCACCCGCCGTCTCGCAACCACGAATTTCCATATTTGAAATAGTGAGAGATTTTGTGCCTGTATTATATAGTCCACCCGCTCTTGACTTTGCATAGCAATTTAAAATTTGTGGTCGGTTTGAATCCGTTGTTGTAAGAGACCCAATTACCATTGATCCAGCAGTATATATACCACCAGCATATGACGATGCTGAACAATTTTCAATCGTTCCACTTTTGAAATTTAATGTTCCTTGTGCATGAATAGCACCACCAGTTACTGCATCATAGGTGTATGTTTCTCCATCATCATTCAACACTCGACCATTTCCAGAAATTTTCCCCGAATTAAAATTCATTACGGCCGTTTTGTTCCCTTGATATACTGCTCCGCCATTACTTGCTGAGCGATTCCCAGAGAAAACGCCGCCTTCAAGAGTTAAATTCGAGTACATATCCATGAAAACGGCACCACCATGCGATGTAGAACTATTCTCATTTAATGTCCCACCACTAAAATTAAATTTTGAATATTGATTCATATAAACAGCGCCACCAAGAGTCGCACTGCAAGATGTTATTTTCCCACCAGTCATCACAAGACCATTGTCTGATTCAGTTGCTCCTGACGAAAGTTGCAAAAACATTGCACCACCATTTTCAGTTGCAGAACATGAAGACATTGTCCCTCCTGACAAATTAATCGTACCAAAAGAAAAAATTGCTCCTCCATAACTCGCTGAACAGTTAATTACGCTTCCCGATTCAATATCAATTGTTGTTGATAATTCATTGCAATAAATCGCACCACCTCTCTCTGCCGCTTTACATGAAGATATTGTTGTTCCATTCAAAGTTATCGTTTTAGTATTGAAAACAGCGCCACCATGACCAGTCGCATTACATCCACGAATTGTCCCACCATTCATTTCCAAGTTTGTTCCATCGTGATAAATTGCTCCACCATGAGAAAGCGATGTACATGTGTGAATTATACCATAGTTAAAAACAAGTGAGCCAAGAGAATAAATGGCTCCACCAAGAACAGCAGAAGAGTTTTTGATTGTTCCAGAATTTATTTCAACATTTGCAGATTCTTCAATATAGATCGCTCCACCATTATTGCTTGCTTCCGATTTCCAAACATCACCAGTAATGGTTATATCTGCTGTTGTATAAATTGCTCCACCATTTTTTGCTTTTGAGTTATTGATGACAAATTGATCAAAAACTGCATTTTTACTTGCATTGAAAATTGTTCCACCATTGTTTGTAGCAACACATCCATCAAATGGTGTACCAGCAACTCTTATGCTTAGTCTCCCCAAATTATAAATACCACCACCATCATAAGCCTGCGGAGTTTGTTTGTCCCCCTTGATTGATCCACCACTCATATTAAAACTAGAGTTTGAATCAATAAACACTCCGCCACCAAGACCAGTGGTTGTGTTGACTGAGCAATCTTGAATTTCCAACGCATATGAATTCACCGTTCCATCTGAGACGTAAATTCCCCCACCATTACCATTGGCTGAACAAGAGTAAATATCTGTCGAAATTTCCCAAATAGACAATAATCCACCTGAAACGTAAATTCCCCCACCATTAGTTGCCGCCGTACAATTTTCAACTTCTAATACTGCGCCTGAAATATCACTTTCCACAGCCACAGTGAAATTGCCTTTCAAATACATTCCACCACCGTTCACTGACGCATGGCAATTTTTAATTGTCCAAGTGTAATTAAATAAATCAAAAACTAACGATGTCTCTGAATATAATCCACCACCATATTGAGATTCACACGAATCAATAATGCTTGCTGACATATCAATGGTTCCACCATTGTTATAAATTCCGCCACCATAAAGACCAGCCTTGCACGAAGTAATATTTGATGTATCCATTTCTCCACTTTCATTAATGTCATCATAGAACACACATTTTGCTACGTTGTAGATACCACCACCAGAGCCATTCTTAGCTTCACAGCCTTGAATTGTTCCTCCCATCATATAAACTGATCCAGAACTATTACAAACTCCCCCACCATTTGTATTTGCTCTACAATTCAGAATTTTTGAAAATGGATTAAATACAATAGTCGCACCAGCATTATAAATTCCACCGCCATCATTTGACGCAACACACTTTTCAACAATCGCTCGTTCTCCAAGCGTCACCATTCCCTTTGCATAAATTCCACCGCCAGACTGTGCTTGAACTGTTGTTCCATCACCGGAAATTTTTCCAGAGTTGATTACTACTTTACAATTGTCACTATGCATATAAAGGTTTCCACCTTGAATCTTTGCTGTATTATTTGCGATCTCGCCGCCATTCATTTCAAAGATAGCATAACGATTGAGCATAACTCCACCGGCTTTTGTGTTGTATCCGTTCGAAGCATAAGCCTTGTTGTTGATAATCTTTCCACCATTCAATACAAATTTTACATATTTGTTTTCATCTGTGTATGATTGTGCACTGATATAATCCGATTGAACACCTGCGCCCAATTGTCGTGCCACGCATTCTTCAATGATCGCATTTTCGCCCATAACAAAGTGTCCGGCATTGTAAACACCACCGCCATTATTGGCCTCACAACCTGTTATAGATCCAGATTCAAAGTCAAAATAATTACCTCTGCTTGTCGAAACTTGATAAACAGCACCGCCACGTCCCTGCTTGTTCCCTATTTGACCAAGCGCGTTGCAGTTTGAAATTGTGGCACCTCGAAGAATCGTCTTCCCCATTGAGTAAATCCCACCAGCATGGTTTCCCGCTTGACAAAACTCAATCACACCAGTCAATGTCACAGTTGTTCCATCATAACTATAAATTGCTCCAC
>JAZRDJ010000026.1:0-1885 GCA_045660245.1 Clostridia bacterium
TGGTGTCTTTCTTTTTTTTTAAAAAAGTGTATTAATAATACCCCAAAATTATTGTTGAATCTGTTATTTTATAATATAATAAGATTATAAAATTTCTTGGAGAATAACAATGGATAAAAGACTTTTTCATGATATAACATACGGAATGTATGTACTCACAACACACAACAACAATCAAAAAATCGGTTGCATTGTCAATACCTTTGTTCAAATTACCTCAGGCGACATGATCGTTGCAGTTAGCGTCAACAAGCAAAATTACACAAACCAAGCAATAAAAAACACAAAAAAGTTTGCAATTTCAATCATTTCTGAACAAACAAAAAAAGAAGTTATTGGAACATTTGGTTTCAGATCATCAAAAGACACAGACAAATTCGCAAATTTTGATCATGAAATAATTGATGGCTTGCCAGTGATCAAAGAACATTGCACGGGATACTTGATCTGCGACCTTGTGAATATTGTTGATTGTGGAACACATGACATTATCCTTGGGAAAGTGATTGATTCTCAAAAATTCAACAATAACACGCCAATGACATATTCCTATTACCACAACGTAATCAAGGGCACGGCACCAAAAAATGCCCCAACTTTCCAGCAACAAGAACAACCCAAAACAACGGAAGGCAAAAAATATAAATGCTTGCTGTGCGGATATATTCATGACGAAGCAAAAGAATCAGTACAATTTTCAGAACTTCCAGACGACTGGAAATGTCCACTCTGCGGTGCAGAAAAATCACTTTTCATTGAAATATAAAAATAAAACTAGGATAAACCAATCCTAGTTTTATTTAACTCAAGTCAATAAAATCAAAAGATCATTAACTTGCAAAATTTGGAGCGGACGATGGGAGTCGAACCCACCTCTCAGGCTTGGGAAGCCCACATACTACCGATGTACTACGCCCGCATTAAAGAAATTTGGCGTTCTCGTCAGGATTCGCTCCGGCTTACGCTTTCGCTCCCAGCTGATCCGCGCCTGGTGCTACAAAACACACATTTAGGGTGTTTTGTTTAACGCACACGTTCGAATCCTCTCTATATTTTCTGCTATTTTTGGCGTTCTCGTCAGGATTCGAACCCGAACTAATGGTTCCGAAGACCATTGTGCTATCCCTTACACCACGAGAACACGATGGTACTTTTATACTAGCATAAATTATTCAATGATTAAAGCACTTGCGCAAATATTTTGATTTTCGGCAAAATAAACATTGTTTTTTATTGTTTCAAGTGTTCTGGTATGTTAAAATATTCGTGCATTGGAGAAAAATCGCATGAACGATCAGGAAAAACTGAAAGAAAACTTTGTACCGAATGATGACAAACTTGAAAAAGCAATCAAAAATTTTTCAGCCTTTCACTACATCTTTTTCATTTTTGGCATTTGTTTCATATGCACAACTTTTGTTTTCAACATTCTGCTCCACCCAATGCGAATAACTGGTGAATCAATGCAACCAACCATCAATGCCGATTTCACAAATTACAACAAACACTATGATTCACTTTTTTATTTCAAGAGCGACAATTATATACATGATGATATAGTAATCGTGAATGTTCACAACGAAAAAATCATCAAAAGAGTGATCGCTGTTGCTGGTGACACCATAAACTTTGAATGTATCCCAGGCACAGAAACCTATGACTCTCTCGAAAACCATCTTGAAACTGTTGAGATCAAAATAATCGTGACTGATAAAAATGGATCAACTACACTTCACAAAAATTTCACTGATGAACCAACAATTTTCAGATTTATCACAAACGATAATTCTGAAATTTTGAACAAATACGAATTTTACAAGCAAATTGACAACAACTTGAAAAACCATGGTTCATTTTCATACACCATTCCAGACAACTCAGTGTT
>JAZRDJ010000027.1:0-6567 GCA_045660245.1 Clostridia bacterium
AGCAAGTCTTGACACAAAAGACTCGAGATCCTTGACCTCATATTCAATTACCATAAACGTTTCCCCCTCTATCCAAATATATATATATCAGTAAATAGAATAACACACAATGCATTAATTTGTAAATACTAAAAACAAAAAAAAGAAGACATTTGTCTTCTTTTTCAATTGGAGGTGCCACCCAGATTTGAACTGGGAATAAGGGTGTTGCAGACCCGTGCCTTACCACTTGGCGATGGCACCATAAATTTTTGATTAATATTGGGGTGGGGATGACCAGACTTGAAAATGTGTACAGGAAATTATTTCCGTGAGATTTTTCCCCGAGATTCTGAAAACGTAGAGTCAAAATCTATTTTCAATCATATGTGATTTTTGGTGCCGATGACCGGACTTGAACCGGTACGGAGATTTCTCCCCGAGGGATTTTAAGTCCCTTGCGTCTGCCTATTTCGCCACATCGGCACGTACTATATCAAACTTTGCACAATATGTCATCAAACACAAAATCACTTATTTATGATAAATGGCAAGCAAAACTGCCTGCCACCCACCACACTTTTGTTGGAGCGGGAAACGAGATTCGAACTCGCGACATTCGCCTTGGCAAGGCGACGCTCTACCACTGAGCCATTCCCGCAAATATTAAGTCGCGTTTGATTTCTCGCCCGCGACTTGACTTTTGGTGGAAACTGTAGGACTCGAACCTACGACCGCCCGCTTGTAAGGCGGATGCTCTACCAACTGAGCTAAGCTTCCAAATATTGATATTATGTTGTTTCCTTGTCGGAACTGCTTTATAATATCAAATATTTTTTAATAATGCAAGAGATTTTCACAATTTTTTTAATTTTTTTTAACTTTTTTAATTCATTGTTATGATTTGTTCGATTTTTTCAAGTGCTTTTTGATATTCCTGCTCTGAAATATTGAGATGCAATCCTTTTTTTGTCACATATTCAACAACATCTTTTGCGAGTGACAATTCAGCAAGCGAGAACAGATCAAAACTATTCGTATCAAATCCATGTTGCTGTGTGCCATCCATATTGCCTGCCCCACGCGTTTCAAGATCATATTCAGCGATCTTGAACCCATCAGTGTTGTTTTTGAAGAACCTCAATCTATCAAGTGACAATTTGCTGATATCATTTGCAACCACACAATAACATTCTGCTTGTTTTCCGTCACGGCCAACACGACCTCTAAGTTGATGAAGAGAAGCCAGCCCAAAGTGTCCGGCATTTTCAATCACCATGATATCCGCATCTTTTGCATCAACACCGACTTCAACGATTGTGGTTGAAACCAAACATCTTGCCCCACCACTTTTGAATTCTTTGATTTTTTCTTCAGCAAGATTTCTGTCCATCTTTCCATGTACAAGCACAACGTTTGTATCCAAGGTGTCCTTCAAAAACTCAAACATTGACTCTGCAGAAGACGAATCTTGAATGCCGTCGTCCTCACCAGACACAATCTTTGGACAAACCACAAACACTTTTGAGCCAGATTTGATTTTTGAGTTCAAATAGTTCCACATATCACCGCTTTTTGACTGACTCACAATGTTTGTCGTGACTGAAAGTGCATTTGGTCTTGCATTCAAAATTGAAATGTCCAAACACCCCTCAAAACTCAAAGCAAGTGATCTTGGAATTGGTGTCGCACTCATTGTAAGTGTATCTGCGTTTCTACCTTTGTTTTGTAGCATGGCACGGGCCTTTACACCAAATTTGTGCTGTTCATCAATTATCACCGCTCCAAGATTATTATATTCAACACTTTTTGAAAAAACAGAATGTGAACCAATGATAATGTTTGCCATTCCGTACTTAATATAACCCAAATTTCGCTTTTTCTCAGATGCTGGCATTGAACTTGACAAATATACCACATTGATGCCAAACTCGCCTTCAAACACCCTGCTTATGAATTCAAAGTGTTGTCGCGCGAGAATTTCAGTTGGAGCCATGAGAACAGCCTGCATATTGTTCTTTGCAGCCACGTACAGCAAGAATGTTGCCACCGCAGTTTTTCCTGATCCAACATCTCCCTCAAGGAGCCTGTTCATTGAAAGTCCACTCTCAAGATCACAAATTATCTCCTCAATTGCCTTGTTTTGTGAAGGCGTAAGATCAAATGGCAAAAGTGTTTTGTATTCAGCAAAAAGAGCATCAAGATTTTTGTATGTACCCACCCTCACATTTCTGCCAATCTTGATAGCGTTTTTGCTCGCATGAACAATGGGCACAAGGTTTTCAAGGGCAATTCTGCTCTTTGCCCTGCTGATATCACCGATTGTGGCAGGCATGTGAATATTTTTGAATGATGTGCACAGAGATTCAAGATTAAACACTTTTTCAACTTCCATGGGAAGGACAGATGAAAATTGTTCTGTTTTCAAAACCTCAGACACTGCATGTCTGATCACCTCACTCCCCACTCCATCGATTGATTTGTAAATCGGGAAAAATTCAATACCATCTGCCTTTTTTGTTGATTTGAAATATGACACCACAAGGGTATTTTTGCGTTTTTTGTCGTCCCTGCCATACACAAAGTACTCGTCACCGAACACAAGTGTTGACTTGATGTAAGGTTGATTGTACCAAAGTCCTGAAAAAATATTTCCCTCAGAGTCTTCAAGTTTGACAGTTGTCATCACAAAATTCTTTCGGATCCTTGCGGTTTTGACATCTCCCATCACGCGCGCGCGTATCATTTTGTATTCACCGTTTGGAACAAATGCATCCGGTGAGCCAAAATTATAGTATTTGCGAGGGAAGTATGAAAGTAGATTTCTGCATGACAAAATCCCAGCGTTTTCAAACGCTTGAAGTCTTGTTTTCCCAATTCCAGAAATTTCATGAAGTTCCATATCAAATAAATTATATATAATATTTGAAACAAAATCAAATCAATGAAACAAAAAACTGGACGAATCGCCCAGTTTGTAAATAATCATATTAATCTTTTCTATCTCTGTATACTTGCATCACCATTTGTACTTATGAACTCTTCAACATCATTCACTGACAATGTTGAGACATCACCATACAATGTATGCTCCAAAATAGATGTAGCAAGGCCAAACTCCAATGCATAACTTGGGTTTTGGTAACATTGTATGAGCCCATGAATAACACCTGATGCAAAGGCGTCACCACCACCAATCCTGTCATATATTGAAAATCTAATTGGCCCATCTGTCTGATAATTCCCATTTCTATCAATACAATATGACGAAAGAGAATTGTCACTTGATGTGTATACCACACGATCTGTACCAAAAACATAATCAATTTTTGTTTGATCAATAAGTTTTTTTGATAGTTCTATTTTTTTTGTAACAATATCATCAACCTCATGATCAAGCCCAATCTCCAAGATCTGTTCAATGTCAAAGTGATTTGCAAACAACACATCTACATATGGAATAACTCTTTTGTAATATGGTCTTGCATCTTCAATACTATTCCAAAGTTTTGAACGATAATTAAAATCAAAAGAAACTTTCACATCATATTTTTCACAATACTCAAGACACTTGAATGCAAATGCCCTCGCGTGTCTACCAAGAGCAAGAGTAATTCCCGACAAATGAAACCAATCAGCATTCGAAAAAACCTCATCAAAATCAACATCATCTGGTTCAATCGTTGTGATTGATGAATGTTTTCTGTTGTACAGCACTTTTGATGGTCTACCGCCAAATCCAGTCTCAACAAAATACATTCCGAGATTTGAACCGCCACGTGCAATGTGATCAGTATTCACACCATGCCCCTTCAAGTGTTTGATCGCTGAATCACCGAGTTGATTGTCTGGAAGTTTCGTGATGAATTCTGTATCGTGCCCAAGATGTGACAATGACACAAGAACATTTGCCTCTCCACCACCATAATTGGCAATGAAATTTCGTGCCTGTGCAATCGTTGTGTAATCAGGTGGCGTAAGGCGCAACATAATTTCACCAAAAGCAACAATATTTTTCTTATTCATCATTACAAGTTTCCTTTTTTTAATTCAATATAGCAATTATAATATAGACTCACTCTCATCTTCTGCAACAAGTACTTTTTCTTTTTGTGTCCTCTTGATCACTTCTTCAATAATATGCGTTTTGCTTGCCACAATACTACTTTCAAGTTCACAAGACGCTGAAAGCAAAAGATCTCGATATGGATCTTCACTTGAAAAACTCTGAAGCATTGATCCCTGGACTTTGAGATCATATTCATTCAAGAAATTAACCCAAACCTCATCAAGAGAATTCAAAATAAGCCCTTTCTCAAAACTCAAATATTTTGAAAGGCTATTTGCCATGTCATCATGTTCAAACATATCCATGATGTGTTCTGCACGTTTTTCCAAAACATGCTTTGAAATCGTTTCAACCGCCCTACTGTCAATCTGTGAAAGTTTTGACACATCTGCACCAAATGTCGCAAGTGCAAACTCATTGAAAGTTTCTCTATCCATATGTTCAGCGTTATACTTGATCACATCACAAACAAAATTTCCAACTCTTTCAGACATATCTTCAGATGCCAAAATATGTTCACGATCGTTGTAAATATAATCTCTCATCACAGAAACCACTTGATCTGTTCTGCAAGAATGAATTCTTGCGTTTCTCGCCATTGCCTCAGACCTCTTTGAAGAAAGGTTCACAAGATCAATGAGGTTTTTGTCTTGAACCACGCCAGTTTTTGAGATTTTGATTTTGTTGAGTTTTGTCTTGAATTTTGCTTCAAGTTCTTTTGACGCAAATCTTTCAATTGTTGGATCCTCGAGCGAAATCAAAATTCTGCTTGAACCTGGATCACCTTGTCTACCACTCCTTCCCACGAGTTGTTTTTCAACGCGATCAGTGGCTGAAAGCGAAGTACCAATCACACGAAGACCACCAAGATCAGAAATGTTTGTCTTTTCTCTCCTGCACTCAACACGAGTTCTGTCCACCACATTTCTTGCCAGGATCAAACGCTTGTCAGTTGAATTGAAATTTTGTGCAAAAACAATATCTTTTTCTGCATCAGTCAAGACAATTCCATCTTTTGCAAGTCTTTCAAACGCAATTTTTCCATCATCACCGCCAAGTTTGATATCTGTTCCACGACCAGCAATATTTGTTGAAATTGTGATGCTTCCACGTCTTCCCGCATTTGCAATTATTTCAGCCTCATGCTTTGTGTTTGCGTTGAGGACATTTGTTTCAACTCCGGCACGGCTCAAAAATTCATAAACTTCTTCAGACTCAGCAACGGTTGTTGTTCCGATCAAAAGTGGTTGGCCAGTGCTTTGTGCATTCTTTGCCTCACGCAACAATTCCTGCAAAAGAGAATTTCTGTTCACAAAAAGAGTTTTCCCTTCATCAATTCTTACGTTTGGTTTGTTTGTTGGAACAACCTGTGTTTCCATGTTATAAAATTCCAAAAATTCATCTTCAACATTCTGAACGGTTCCAGTCATTCCAGAAATCTTTTTGAATTTCGCAAAGAGTTGTTGAATTGAAATTTGAGCAACAGTTTTTGTTGGCGTTGTGACACTCACACCCTCTTTCACCTCAAGTGCCTGATGCAAGTAGTTCTTGAGTTGACGACCAGGAAGAACTCTGCCTGAATGAGCATCAACAAGAACAATTTTTCCATCGTTCACAACATAATCCCTGCCATTTTCTAGTGTAAAATTTGCAGCAAGAGCATTGTTTACAAAATGGATCATTGAAAGTTGATCATCTTCAGAAAACCCACCAAACGCAACTTCAAACTTGATTTGTCCCCAAGATGAGAGTGAAGCATGATTGTCTTCCACATCAAATTCAATGTCTTTTTCTGAAAGCGATTTTGCAAACTGATCTGCAAGTTTGATTTGATTTGAATTTACATAATCCTTGACAGAAAGCACAAGTGGCATTGATGCCTCATCAATCAAAACTGAATCAACCTCGTCAATGATTGCATAACCAAACTTTTGTCCACAAAGTTCTGCTTTGTTGTTTGTGATATGATCACGGAGGTAATCAAAACCAATCTCCGATGCTGTGCTGTAAATAATGTCCGCGCCATAAGCCTTGTTCTTTGCCTCAATTGATTGACCACGCTTCACAAGCCCAACAGAGAGTCCCAAAAATCCATAAAGTTTCCCCATCTCCTCTGCGTCGCGCTCAGCAAGATAAGGGTTTGCAGTGATCACATGTGTCTTGCCTTGTGTGAGAACATTCAAAACGGCAGGCATTGTGCCAGTCAAGGTCTTTCCCTCTCCAGTCGCCATTGATGCAACGTCACCACTATTTAAACAAAGTGCACCAACAACTTGAACCTCATAAGGCGTTTTCCCGAGTGTTCTCTTTGACGCTTCACAAACAACTGCAAAAACCTGTTTTTCAAGTTGTTTTTCAGAAATTTTCCCATCAGAAAAACCCGCTCTCAAAAACTCAAATTGGGCTTTGAGCTGTTCATCAGTCAAAGTCCCAAGAGTTTTTTGAATCGCAAAGATCTCTTGAGCGGTTTTCCTATATTTTTTGATAACACCATTTTCTCTTTCCATAGTGACTATAGT
>JAZRDJ010000028.1:0-2189 GCA_045660245.1 Clostridia bacterium
CATTGCAGGCTGAACTCATAAATGAGTATGGCATACGGACCAAGATGGGGAGATTTGCTGAAAATATGCAGATTTATACTCAGATCGATGGACCACTCAATTTGGTGCAAGAGTACTAGAAAAATATTGAAGAAGGTAGCAAAGCAATGGATATTTTTGAAGCAATCAAAAACAGGCATTCTGTGAGAAAATATTTGGATAAACCAATTGAATATGACAAGGTTCAAGAGATTCAAAAAGAAATTGACAAATGTAATGAAGAAAGTGGTCTAAGCATTCAACTTGTTTTGAATGAACCTGAGGCATTCAATGGAAATGCAATGCATTATGGCTGGTTTGCTGGAGTGAAAAATTATATCGCACTTGTGGGCAAAAAGAGCAAGAATCTTGATGAGAAAATTGGTTATTTTGGAGAGAGGCTTGCAATCAAAGCGGGCATGCTTGGGTTGAATACATGCTGGGTGGCTCTCACATATCGAAAACGAAAGGCAAAAGTTCAAATTGGTGAAGATGAAAAACTTGTTTGTGTTTTGGCTCTTGGCTATGGTCAAAATCAAGGTGTTCCGCACAAAAGCAAGTCAATTGAAAAGGTTTCGAACATCAAAGAAAACTCTCCTGATTGGTTCAAAAAAGGAGTAGAGTTCGCACTGCTCGCACCAACTGCAATCAATCAGCAAAAGTTTTATTTTGAACACTTTGATGGCAATGTTGTTGACGCAAGAGCAGGTATTGGACCATGTTCGAAAGTTGATCTTGGGATTGTTAAATATCATTTTGAAATTGGTGCAGGGAAAGGCATTTTTTCTTGGAAATAATTGGAGGTGACTATGAAAGATTATAACAAACTTGTTCGTGATAAAATTCCTGAAATTATCAGGGGAAATGGTGAAGAACCAGTGATAAGAATTTTGTCAGATGAAGAATATTTGAAGGAACTTGAGATTAAACTTCAAGAAGAAATGAATGAATACTTGGAGTCTGGCGATGTGGAGGAACTTGCAGACCTAGAAGAAGTTTTGAGAGCAATTTTGGACGTGAAGAACTGTTCTTGGCAAGAATTTGAAGAAATCAGAACAATCAAAGTGAACAAACGTGGTGCATTCAAAAACAAGATTTTTTTGGAGAGTGTGAAATAGGAGAAAAGTTGGCGTGGGTCAAAGCCAACTTTTTTTATTTGCAACCATTTGAGTCGAGGAAACTGAAGTTTTCATCTTTGATGCGGACACAGTATTGTTTGTTCAAAAGAAGGTCGCCCTTGAAAAAGATTTTTGTTGTTTGCTCTTTTTTTGTTTTGTCATTTGCAACGGTGTATGAAATGTCATAAAAATTGAATCCTAAAATGTTTAAAAATGGATTGATGTAGAAAAGTTTGTTTTTTACATAAACAATGCCGATCATGATAATAATTAAAACAAAGACAATGAGCATACTTATTTTTGAAAGATCAAACGTGATGGCAAAAAGAACAAACAGAGAAAAGTAACCAAGAAAATGTTCGTCGGTGGTGTTGTTTTTATTTGTTATTTTTATCTTCTTTGTCTTTTGTCCTTGTCTTGTTTCAAGCAGAAGACCAGCAACTCCAAGAACAATGACAACAAACAGAAAACCAAGGACAAAAATGTTCAAAAAGTTGATTTTGATGTTGCCAACAATCATTTCGATTGCTTGTTTGATTATAATGAGGGCATACATTGGAATAAAAGCGCTCAAATACAGCAAAATGTTTTTCATGGTTAAAATACTTGACCAAACGAAACAATAATAAAACAGTTGCTTTGAAATAAAAATGTATAATATTTTAAATTTGGAGGCAATTATGATCAGAAAAGCAAAAATAAATGATGCTGAAAGAGTTGCAGCACTTGCGCTCAAGATGTGGAAAGACAACACACTTGAAAGTTTAACGAGTGAGTTTGAAGATTTTATCCAAGATGTGGATCGGGCTGTTTTTGTTTGCGTGGAATGTTCAACTATTGTTGGATTTGCATATACAAGTCTCAGACATGATTATGTCGAAGGTACGGAGACGAGCCCTGTTGGGTATCTTGAGGGTGTTTTTGTGGAAGAATCAACCAGAAACCAAGGTGTTGCAAGAAGTCTTGTTGCAGCGTGCGAAAACTGGGCAAAGGAGATGGGGGTAAAAGAATTTGCAAGTGATTGTGAACTTGGAAACACTGCAAGTGAGGCCT
>JAZRDJ010000029.1:0-23327 GCA_045660245.1 Clostridia bacterium
CAAAAAACGCGTCAATGACGACATCATTTGTGAGGAATTTCACGAGCGGATTGTTCTGGTCAAAGACGACGTAGTCTCCACCCATTACATCGCCCACACCCATGAGCCTGTAGATCATGACTTGGAAGAAATCCAAAATCATCATTATGAACGAAAGTATTGCATAAAGGATTTTGAAAAACACCGATGCAATTGCATCAACAAACCACGCGAAATAGTTGACATCGACAACCATTTCATCACTGTTCACCGTACTTCCAAGAACAGAGACGAGGGACAAGCCTTTGCTTGCCCCAAATCCCATAAAAGCAGAACTAATTTTCATCAACAAATTCATACATTATCCTTGGAATGGTTTAATTTTTTCTAAAAATTAGAGTTCAATTAATTAGTCTTTTTTTGCTGGATCTTCTTTGATTTTTTCAAACATATTACGAACAGCGTCATTAACAATGATGTCAACGTTTGTTCTTGAATATGGTCCAGTCATAAGGAACGCCTTACCACGAGGGTTTGACACAATTGTGTCTTGCTCTTTTTCGTTGATCTGACCCGCCTTTTCATAAAGTGCGACAAGGTCATTGATATCATGCGGAGCAAGTGAGAAAATGAGTGAATACTGTGACGCGTTGATGATCGCAGTACTCTTTCTTGCAATTTCAGGAGTACCCACAAAGTCCTTGAGGTTCTGCGTGATTACGATTTGCATTCCCATGTACTTTCTGATACGTTTTGCAAGTTGATACATGAAGTCAAGCGCAACGTCTTTTCTTGGATCGATGAAGACGTGAGCCTCGTCGATTACAACGACAACTTTTCTTTGTGTGTTGAATTTAGCGTTGTAGTCCTTGTTTTTGATGATTTCGTTGTCAAGCCAACGCATGACAAGAAGCATCTGTGCGTTTGCGATATCATTGTTCTTGTTCGCAAGAAGGGTCTGGAAGTTGAACACAATGAAGTTCTCTTCGGCTGTGATGGTTGAATATCCGTTCCAGAGCATACTGTTTCGTCCGCCTTCGGCAAACTTGTTGAGGTATGTTCTGATGATCTTCAAATTGTTTCTTTGATATTCATCTTTTGCCTTTTCATACTCTTCACCAACATACTCATAGAGATCTTGGAGAATTGGGAATTCGCTTGGCTCAAGTTCATTCACGTCAGTCTTGTTTGTGATTCCAAATCTGGTGTAAAGGTTTTTGATACACTCATTCAAAACTTCGAGCGCATCATTTGTGATACCGTCCAAAATCATCTTGAAGAAAGATTCCAAGAACTGAAGGTGTGTTGCGAGCGAAACATTTTGTCCCTCTGCATCTTCGTCATCAAGAGTTGTGATGATTTGGAGCGGATTGATTCTTCCCTCACGAGCAGAACCAACGTCCACGACTTTTCCCTTGAGGTTTCTTGACAAGATGTCATACTCACGCTCTGGGTCAAGGATATATACCTTTGTGTTGTCAGACGCAAGATGCGTCAAAATGTTCTTTGTTGCAAAAGACTTTCCTGAACCAGATTTTCCGAGAACAACCATGTTTGAGTTGATTCTTTCCTTATCTCTTTGGAAGAAATCCAAAAATACTGGTTCGTTGTTCATTCCGAGATAAAATCCCTTTTCGTCTTGCACAGCATCAGAGACAAATGGGAACATCGCAGCAAGTGATGATGAGTTGATACCACGTTCATATTTCTTCACAGACATACGCCTTGAAACGTTTGCATCAATGAAACATTCACGTTGCTTTCCGAACATATCATTGTACTTAAAACCAGTACGCATGAGTTGAGTTCTCATGATCTTTCTGTTTTCTTCTTCAACCGTACAGAACACTGTTGTATCAAAGAGAACTTCACCACCCTGCTTTACTGATGCCATGAGTTCACGGAGAGTTTCAAGGTGAGTGAGTTTTTCAAGTTCAGTTGAGGCTCTTCCTCTCTTTGATGCCTGAACTTCCATTTCCATGATGGCACGGTCAAGTCTTTTTTCTGCTTCCATTTGAGGCACAGGCTTGAATTTGCAAGTAATTCTTGTTCCAGGCACAGAAAAGAACGCTCTTCCCCATGCATTTGGGACAGACACTGGATAGTCAGCAACGGCATAAGTCGTGTAACTTCTTCCATCAATCACTTGCCTTGTTGACTTGAACTTGATTTGTTGTGGCATGATCCAGTCCAAGTAGTGCCTTGGATCAATGTTTTCAATTTCTCTTTCGTCAAACATTTGAAGATAAGAGTTTTTGAGGAAAACTGCGAGTCCTTTTCTGTCGAGGATCTTGCATTGCATGACGTTGTTTGTATTTCCCTCAATTGTGTTCACCATGAAGTTCACTGTTGACAAAAGTTGTCTGATGCTCTTGCCATAAACCGCCATGTAAATGTGGTCTTTCAAAATGGGGAACTCTTTGTCAACGTTCATCGCATCGAGAGAGTTGATTCTTGACTCAATGATTTCCACACGAGGTTGTGCTTCTTCATACTTTGATGCCCCATTCACAACAGCCTCCAAAACCTCTTCCTTTTTGTCGATTTCGTTGTAAATGTATGAGTCCAAAACCATCGGACGAGAGAATTTGTAGATCGCCGCATTCTGCTCTGATGAAAGCGCTTTGAGTGCGTTGTCTATTGTATCTATGTAGGCATCTTGCCTTGCAACAGAAAGCATATAGAACTCAATTGACTTGATTTCAAAAACAACACCAAAATATTCTTTGTAGTCAATGATACCAACCTTGTTCTTTTCGTCATAATCCTGCTCGAGAAGCCCAACATAAGGCATCAAAGCATTGACACTTTTTCTTGTTGCTCTTTTTTGCTTTGTGTATTTTTTCACAGAAAACATATACTTGAACAAATCCCCAAGCATATTGTACGTTCTCGTTTCCGGCGCGACGTTCAGCATCATGATGACCACAATCATCACAACGCAAATCGCGATAATGAGCCTGATTTGAGTTGAAAAGTCAGAGAGAAGAACAAGCGCCAAAATGAGGAGAGCCATCAAAATGATGACAGCATCAACCAGTGTGAGCCCCTTGAAAAACTCGGTTTTGACTTTCGTTCTTTTTGGAATAAGTCTTGCCATTTGAAATTATCTCCTTGTTTTTGTTTTCACCCCACTCTTTTTCGTGGGGAAGTTAAATTTTTGTTTATCATTTGTTTTATCAACCCCAAAGCCTCCTGCGGCTCCGTTGCTTCAAAAACATGGACGAACCCGTATTCTTGTTTTCTGGGATTGTTGTCCCCCTTCCCATGTCTTTTCAGCACATGGGAAAGGAGTTTGTTATTTTGTTTGATGACTTTGCCATCTTCAAATCAAATTAGTATTGTGTGTCAGCCTTTTTGAAACTGCTTTTCTTTTCACCATCATCTTTCTTTGATCCGCCAGTTTTGTTGTCTTTTTTGACACCAAACTTTGCCATCATGTCAGCACGTCTCTTTTCAGCGTCTTGCATCTTCTTGATTTCTGCCTTGATCTTTTTGATCATTGCCTTTTGAGTTTCCTCAAGAGTCTTGCTTGATCCGCCACGAGCAGCGAGTGATTGAAGTTGAGTTGAAAGTTTGTTCTTCACAACTTCTGAAAGTTCACGCATTTCTTGTGGAGAGATTCTGATATTCTTGACCTCACCAGATTGTTTTCTGCCGAGCGCTTTTGCAATTTCGTCAGAAGACATGTGCTTCTTGATGAGTGCTTCCATTTCAGCCTTGTATTGCTTGTCAATTGCACCTTGATTTGATCTTGAAACATTTTCAATGTCTCCACCAGAAGATTTTGTCTTCTTCTTGGTCGCAGATGCTGCACTTGATGGTTTTGCGCCAGTGAGAACACTCGCTTTTGAAGTGAGATAAGATCTGTTTTCAGATACTTTTGCTCTGCTCTCAATTGCTTTCTTTTCTCTTTCAATCTTTCTCTTGATTTCAGCCTCGGCCTCTTTGTTTCCAGCCTTGACTGCTTTTTCAAGTTCAGCAGTTTGCTTGCTGATGATTGTTTGAGATCGCTTGTCTTGTTCTGCTCTCTTCGCCTCATATGCTGCGATCAATTCTTTTTCAGCCTTCTTGATCTTCTTCATATCGCCCGTTTCAACAGCAGTCTTGTAACTTGCGTGTTTTTGCTTCACAGCATCATTCAAGCCGGCTTTGTGAACAACAGCACCTGTGCTTGCATCAACAATATCTTGTCCAGCAATTGCCTCTTCAGATTTCCTGATGCTTGCGCGAACTTTCTTTCTTTGAGAATTTGATTCGCGAAGTTCTTGATTACGTTTCTTGATAAGACCTTTTTCAGCCCCCACAAAGTTTGCAGTTGTTGCGTCAGAAAGTTTTGCTTTCTTCTTTGGCATTTTGCTTTCATCACGATTGATGATTCCATTTGTCATGTCAATGCCACGCTTCAACACTGCTTTTTCTTGGTTGATAAGCATCTTGTTGAATGCAGCCTCGTTTTGCTTCATGTTTTCAACCGCTTCACTTCCAAACTTGTGCTTCAAGAGTTTTTCATAGTTCTTTCTGTCTTTGCTTGACATTTGATCAATATGCGCTTTTCTCTTGTCTGCTGACCAATTGTCAGAATCAGTCAAACCATCAAGACGCGCAGTATAGTCGTCCACTTGCTTGAGTGCTGCAAGCACTGGAGCCGTGTCGATCGCACCATAACTCACAACCGCAGTCTTCAAACGTACTTTATCTGAAATATCTTTGAGTTCTGCTTCAAGCGCTTTTTCTTTCTTTGCTCTCAAGATCATATTGCGCTCTTCAGTTGAAAGTGATGCCCATGACGCGCCACCACTTGCCTTTGCTTCGGCCTTGTATTCTGCGCGCATTTCATCAATTTCGCTTTGAGTAAGCCTTGCAACAAGATCAGCAGTTGTCTTGTCATCATGCTTGCCATCTTTGAACGCTGCAAGTTCAGCAGAAACAATATCTTTTGCTTGTTTTGCACCTTCAAGATCAGCTTTGTGCGCATCCATTGATTTTTCACGTTTTGTTCTGTTATCAACAACACTGTCTGCTTGGATTTGCTCATAGAGTTCAATCATGTCATCATTCTTGACTTCAGTTTGCATTTCTCTTGCCGCAGTATCACGGAGATCTTTTTGACCATCATCAAATTCTTGTATTGCTTGACGCATCAAGATTTGACGATCAGCAGCACTTGTCTTGTCATCAATTTCAGCACCTTTGTGATTCTTGTTCCAGTTTTCAACAGCCAACTCTCCTTTGAGTTTTTCAAGGAAGTCGTCCATTGCCTTTTGCTCGTTCTGCATCACAGAAGTCAAGTGATAACTCATTTGATCTTTTGCCTCGTTGATATCTTTCACTGAAAGATCCGCACGAGATTTTTTGTTTGTATTCTTGAGTGCAATTTCAATTGCCTTCTCTTCATATCCAGCATCGGTTGGAACGAACACCTGATCATCAGCATGAGTTTTGTTCCACTCTTCTCTGAACATTTTAGTGATGCGTTCATCATTTCGATCCAAGATGAGGTTTGTACCGTCAGATTTGTTGTTGAATCTTCGGATTGCCTCTGTTTGATCCTCGCTTGAAAGTTTTGAGAATTTCTTTGTCTTTCCTTTTTCAGCCTTGTCAATCATTGCGAGCAACTTGACTTCATCACCAGTGAGAGAACCTTTTGCCTCGAGTTCTTCACGAATCTTCTTCATGTTGAATGTTTGAGTTCCATCTTCACCAGCGTCACCAGTTTCACCTTGTGCCCCAGCGCTTCCTGTGTTGCCAGTTTCACCTTGTGCTCCATCTTTGCCAAATGACGCAAGGAATTCACGCTTGATCTTGTCATCATTTGCAACCACTGTGCGAAGTTCAGAGAGTGTTTCTTCTTTCGCCTTTGTTGTTTCAAGCAATGACTTGTATTCATTTGATGCACGCCTTGCAAGGTCAAATGCCTCAAATTCTTTTTGGTCAGCAGTTGATTTTGCAAACCTGTTTTCAAGCACTGTCGCAGTATCATTCTCAAGCAATCTCACAACATCTTTATCAGAGAGCCCATGTTCTTTTCCAAACGCCTTTGCCCCCTTGTAGTCATATTCTCCTTTTCCTGTCACAAACTTCTCACGAAGTTCTCTTGACAAAGAAACATCTCTGAAGAGTTCATACTTGTTGGCTGTTTTTGCATTTTTGCCCTCACCATATTGCACAGTGTCGTTTGCAAGAGCAATCTGCATATCCTCAAACCTCTTGTTCTTTAATCCAAGTTTCTTGATGTTTGCATAATACTCATCAGTCAACTCTTCTTCAAGATCCTTGATTTGATCAACTTTTACGCCTCGCTCTTCTGCAGACATTGTACCGCTCTTATAAGCGAGATAGTCAAATGCTGCAGTCTTGTCATCTCTGCCTTTATCTCTGCCAAGGAGTGCACGCTCTGCAGTGAGTGTTGAAAGTTTTTCTTGCTCGGCAATGATTTCTTTTTGCACATTTTCGATTTCAGCAGCAGCCGATCTTCTTTCTTCTTGACTTGTAAAGTTTGTTTCACGATATGCTTTCTTCTTTGCAAGCAAGTCTTTGCGCTTTTCTTGAATACTGCTTCTTGACTCTTCAATTTTTTCGTCATATTCTGCGACTTTTTCACCATTGTCTTGACCATTGTTGAACGCATTGACATAAGCCACAAACTTCGCCTTTTTGTCAGCGAGCAAGTCCGCACTGATTTCACCTGCTTCTGTCACGACACCAAGGTTTGTCGCGAGATCATGCCTTTCAGCAATGAGTTCAGCAAGCCTTGCATCTCTGTTTTCAGCAATGTCCGCTTTTCCTGCTTCTCTCGCAGCATCACGCTCTTTTTCGATATTGTTGATTTCCTCAGTGAGCCTGTCAAACTCAACCAAACGCTCGTCTTGACCAGCCTTTCCAACTTCCATGACTTCATTCACAAACTCTGGATAGTCAGCAAAGTTGAGAACAGAAGATTCCGCCCCCTCTTGAGCATTGTTTGTTGCTTCTTCACCATTTCCAGCGAGAGGTTGTCCATCAAATCCGAGAGGGTTGCCGTTTGGATCAAACACTTGCCCAACCTGAGTTTCTGCTGCAGGAGTTGCTGCATTCTCTGGCGCTCCAAGTGGTGTTGGATCTGCTCCACCAGGATCAAATCCACTTGGTGCATTTGGCGTTTCTGGACTTGGTGTTCCGTCTGATGGCGCATCTGTCGCATTTTTCTCATTCTTTGCTCTGCGTCTGTCAAGATATTCATTTATTATCGCACTTCCAGGAACAAAATTTCTCATGTGCTTGGTTTCTTTGTTATAAAATGGATTCATCATTACAGACGCAGCATTCGCCGCTTTTTTCCCGGCATCCATAGCCCACTGACCAGAAACGTACTTCTTCGCGCCATCCATTGCTTCTTTTGTTGTTTCTTTAACGTTCTTTCTGACAGCCTGTCCATCTGAGTAAACATCGCCAGCATCAAGAAGTTTTGAAATAAGTCCAGGAAGCGTCTTGAGCATTGAAATTGCCACAAGCAAGAACATGAGGTATATGAGTTGATTGATAAATTCCGCCTTGTATTCACCAGGGATCCAGTCAAGATTGATGCCCGCAAAATCAGAATCTCTAAAGATCTTTGACGCTTCTTTGAGTGGTGGAATCAAGAGGAAAAACAAATTCAGCCCAATGATCACACCATATGACGCAAACACTTTTGAAATCAAATTCTTTTTCCATTTTCCAAACATTGTTCCATTGTCCATAACTGTCGCCGCAGCAACACCAGGCATAACAATGAAATACACAACGATCTCATAAATTCTCGAGATCAATCCCCAAACAGAGGTAAATAGAATATTAAATATAATAATAGATGCAAATATAAATACGATAAAGTTGAATTTGTGAGGAACATAATATGTGTTGAACGATGGTCTTGCCGTTGCTCCAATGAATGCAATATCCGTTGTCATGGTATAAGACACTTCAAATCTTCCGTCAACAAACACGTGTTTCACAATTTCTGATGGTTTGTTTCTTGTTCCGGTTTGAATTTTGAACCTTGCATCCCCAAGATCCAAAAGTCCTGGCAAGTAGAAGTCAAGAGTAATCCCCAAGAATCCACTATCGACCTGATTTCCCACAAACGAAATGTTCTTTCTGAACTCACCATTCAAAAAGAGTGCACCGACGTCGCCTGCATCATAATCTGGGAGCGTGTCATATGTGTTTGCACCAACCACAAAAGTGTAATCTCCAGCAATGATTGCACGAATGAGATCCACATCAACTTCAGTTTGGAATTTTTCTGGTTCTCTGTTCACTGCCCCAATTTCATATTCCACAAAAGCCGTTGTCTTTGTGATAAGATTTGAAAGTTCTGAGTCCTTTGGACCATCAAAAATTTCAACAACAACTTCATATTTATGGTAGAAAGTGCTATCTCTTTTGATCGAACTATCAACACATTCCGCACTGACAATCTTGACATTTTCAACTGACAGAGTATAGTTCGTTGCGGTGATCGCTCCAAATTTTTGGAAAAGCCCAGCCATTGTCTTTCTCTCTGCTTCAGACAACGTTTTTTGAACCATGTTGCTTCCGTTAAATTCAAAAGCATTTGTCGAGTCATAAAAATTCACAGTGTCAGGATCATAAGAATAAACTTTTTTTGCTGCTCCATCAGGAGATGGCCCAATGAATGTCATTGCATTGTAAGTACTGAAATTGTACGCAATCGACTCATAGATTTCAACCCCAACTTGCTCTGTGAAGCCAGAATGTACTTTCATTTGAACAGTTTTGTTATCAGTCGAGATCCCAGTGTTTGGGAACGCGTTGCCATATTGATCAAAGACAACAACTCGCATCTCACCAAATTCGTCTGAAATGATGACGTTCGCATATCCAAAAATCTTGTCAAGTCTGAACGCAGACGTCCACACGTTGTATGAAACCAAAGTATTCGCGTTTGACAAACGCCCGTCAGTCCCGAGTGCCTTGTCATAAACATTTGCAATAACATCAGAAGTTGTGATCCAGTTTGGATCAAATGAAACTGCTTGCATTCCATTCGACGTGCCATACCTGAACACATCGTCAACGCGCATTGCTCCAATGTACTTCGCATTGCTTTCATAAAGATCAATCTTCAATTTCACAGAATGCTTTTCGTTTGCACCAAGATCCAATGTTACGAGATAAAAATCTCCAGCCTCACCCTTAACTTCAAAATTCACATCTTTTGTGACTGCTACACCATTTCTGAAAACCGCAGAAACCATATTGTCAAAAGTTGGCGCCAAATTCACCATTTTGATATCGGCCTTGACAATATTGTTGTATGAATCGTCAGGGTTCACAGTCGCATACTGCATGAAGTTTTCCGCTGTGAGCGATGTTATTGTTTGATTTTTGATCCTTGATCCATCAATATTGTCAGCAAAAGCCTCATCAACACTTTCTGCAAACTTGAGAGAATCCTTGATCACAAATCCAGTCTTCTTTGAATAAATAAACTTCACATCATTTGGATCTGAATTGCTGTATGAAAATCCATCATTATAGACCGGTGTACCATTCGCCCCAGCAGGCTCACCATGAACATTCTCGCGGAGTGCTGATGCAGCGGAATCAAGACTGTCAACAACATAGACAATGTTTGCGTTGTCATATGTGATGACATATTCAAATCTGTCGTTGTCCATCAAAAAGTTGAGATCCACTTTGATATCGATGTGTTGGTATTCTGATGGACCTGAATTCATCTTTTTGTACACTGAACAATTGATCCATCGACCTTGGGCTTGCAAAACCCAGAACAATTCACCAGCCTCTGCCTCATTTGCTGATGGCTTGATGTTCTCAAAAACAACCTCTTTGCCTTCTGCGTTCAAAATCCCACCATTAGTAGCAAGTGTTGAAAACTGAACTTGGTTTTGAAGTCCAGAACCACTGAACAAATACAATTTCATACTTGTTGGGAGCGCTCTTGCAACCCTGCTCAGTAAATTGCTTGTATCAAGCGTTGCCTTTTGTTGCAATGCACCATCAACAATATTATAGTTTTCTTTGCCAAGCATCGCATTGTATTCATTCAAGACATAATCACCATGAACAACATTTCCATCACCATCAACGTCCGTTTTGAGTGTAGCATACCATGGGTCCACATCAAATTCGTAGTCATAACGAACAGAAAGCCCACCAAACACACTGCCAGAAGACGTTGTGTGAACATAATATGGTGATTCAAGACTAATTGCATTTTTGTCACCAGAAGTGTAACTTGAAGTAATTATGGTTGGATAACCATAGTTGTTGTCACCCGTTCCACCATTCAAAACACCACGAGCAACAATCAAGCCGTTGTATGATGGATTCAAATATGAAGATCTAAACACCGTTGTTGCTGCGCCTTTGTCCAAATCCACGCCGTGAACAATCGGAACCAACGCACCACCCACACGAACACACATGATATAGAGCGCACCAGCATCTTCGCTTGACGCGCTGAGATTTGCAGTATACCCAACTCTGCCCGTACTTGAGTAATCAACAAGAACTCTGTTTATCGCACCATTTGGCCCTGCAGTAGAACCAATGAAGTTGTCGAGATAAACATCAGAACCATAATATGCCCAGTCAATTCTTGGATCTGAAATATTTGCATAAGAAACTGACAAATTGTTCGAAGCCATGAAATCCACAACATCTGCCAAGACATAATACTCATCAACAATCGGAGCATAGTCATAAGTTAGGACACTATTTGTTCCGTTCACTGCAATGTTGTTATAAGATTTTACACCACCATCAAAGTATTTTCCCCAAGACTCAGAGTTCTTTGGATAAATTACATTTGAATATATTTTTCCACTCACGGCTTCAAAGTTTGCTCTTGTGCCAAGATCTGTCGCATCGTCAAACCTTTGACTTTCTTCAAAACGAGTTGCAAATTTCCATGTGTTGTATGCCGCTTTGACCTGCCTGTCATCAGACCCCATTTTTTTGAGATTTCCGGCAGAAGCAGGAATTGTCACCACGTCACTTGCACCAAACCCGTCATCACTATCTCTGAAAAACGCTTCGTACACATCACGCTTCAACGCAACATTATCTCCAAAAAGCGCAATGTCTGAATCTTTTGCTGTGATTTTGTGCAAATACCATTCACCACCCACTTTGTACATCAATCCTTCAAATGGGTTGTCTGCGTCATAATCCCTAGTGTTGATCTTTTCCATGAATGTGTCAACCACATATACACCTGAGGCGAACCCCTTTGCCTCATTGCCAGCATATGCATAGTTCACTTTTGTTGACGCTGCATACCTGTCGCCCGTTATGGCATAAACCCTGTATCTGTTCGCAGAATACGCCGACACAGAGAAAATTTGTGATCCAAGTGTCAAATCATTGTTGACATTGAGTGCATTCACAATACCTGTCAAAATCGCATTTGAAGCAAGAACACCCATCACAAGCAAAATTGGAATCAAAAATACTGTGAGGAGAGATTTGAGGGCAGTTCTCATGATTGGAACTTTTGAAGACGCTTTGGAATTCCCGTTTGCCGCAACGTCATATTCGCTTTTGATGATCGCAATGATTGAAAAAACAATGAGAAGAACGATCGCAACCACAATCATTGATCTGAAAGCCCTCTGAACTGCATCGCTGTAAATAAATTTGAAAATTATGTCCGAATTTGCAATGTCATCAAGAGTTGCACCCGGTTTTCCCCAAAAGTCAATACCCACGAGCCTTTCAACCAGAATCTGCATCAAATCAACAATGCAAAGAACAAACTTGAAAATGGCAAAAATGAGAGTGACCAAAATGTCACCGAGCCAAATCAAAGTATTCGAAAACCAGCCAACCACGCTGTCCCAAAATCCACCAGCAATTAACCTATGACCAAATTCAAAAACGTTAGACATAAAACTTTCCCCTTGTTTTACAGTTTTTTGGATATCTCCATATCGTGCAGCGCGCGGGAGAACCGGTCCCCAACACCCACAAGATACATGAATTACAAAATCTCAAAATGAAGCATAAGTGCAAATTTAGTCTTCAACTCAAAAGCCACTTTTATTTATCAAAATCTGCGCCAAAGACATAATTCTACCTTTTTAGTGTTTAGTATATAATATAATATAACATATACCAAATTTTTCAGCAAACAAATTTGGGGTACGTTTCCATTATTTTTTGACTTTTTTGGAGGCCATTTCACCAGCCCCCCATTTTGCCTTAAACTGCAAGATGCAGACGTTTGATTTTTGGTTATTTTAACCAAAAATAACACAAAATCTTTTAAAAACTTAAAATGTAATTTTACATGAGAAAAACCGCAAAAACTACATTTGTAAACATTTATCAAACCGCACCATTTTCACAAAAAATCCCACAAACAAAACTCAAAAATAAACAATTTTTTGCACAAAAAAAGAGCAGTCAAACGACTGCTCTATCATCTCAAATTTCGCACTATTTATTAAATATTTGTGCTAACGTCTTTCCAAATTGATTGGCCAACTGTTGGAAGAATTGCATAAATAATTGCCATAATTACCGCTGCAACAATTACACCAATAACAACGTTAATGAGTCTTTGTTTTGCTTTGTCTCTTGCCTCAGTGTCTTCAGCCTTTGCAAAGTTTACACCAAGGATAATACCATAGATGAGACCAAAAACAAGTACAACAGAAATGAGGATAGGCATTACAGTGTTTACAATACCCATGAATTCTGCGTATGCGGCTTCAGCAAGGTTTGTTGATGTTACTGGATCAGCAGCAAGAAGATTAAAAAACTTATTCATATTTCCCCTCCGAATTAAATTTGAGAACTTTTCTCATATATTGATTGAATTATAACATTAATTTTTGACTTTGACAAACAAAATAAACGTGTTTTTACATTTTTTTTATTTTTTTTGCAAGCCTAGCCATTTGCCCACGCAACGAGTGGTCCACGAATCGCATACAAGATTGAAAGAAGAGTTGCAACAGCGACAAAACCAATGATTGCATTGATGAGTTGTTTTTTTGCTGCCTGCACTTCATCATTTGATGGAGCCTTTGCGATCTTGACGCCCAAGATTATGGCATAAATAAATCCAAGCCCACACACAATGCCGATTGCATATGGTCCAATTTCCGTGATCGCTTGGTACAGTGGATCAACCGCTGCCTCCGCATCGCCGAGCAAACCTCTAAGGAATCCAAAAATTTTCATAAACATTTCACCTGCTTTTTATGATTAACAAACACATATTACCACACATTATTCCCAAAAACCAAACAAATTTGCGGTGTTGCTCCGTTTTTTTTCAAGCAATGAAAGTCAAATTTGTTTCAAATTCTTCAAACTCACCATCAAAATCGTTTGCCAGAGTAATTTGATAATGTTATAATATTTTTTGACTATATATATTCAAAGGGAGCATAATCCGTTATGGCAGACAAAAAATCTTTATCCAGCAAATTGATGAGTTACTTGATATGGGGAATTATTGGATTTGGTGCGGCACTCATTGCTGGTGGCGCGGTTGACTCATTAATGTCTCAAAAGGGCTTTTCAGTTAATGGAATTTTTGAATCAATTTCAAGTGGCAATGGTTTAATGTGGGGCGCAATAATTTTTGCAGCCATTGCCCTGCTCTTTTTCCTTCGCAAAAAACCAGAGAAAAAAGAAATGAAGGGAAAAGACAAACTCGAGAACGTTCGTTTTCAAACCCCAGCAGAAATGGACAAAACTTTCAAACATTGCATGTGGTCAGAACTTCATGGTCAGAGCATCGTCGGTGTTCCATTCAATGTTGCAAGAAAAGGCAATGACCTCAAAATCCACTTTGCTCCAGCGTGCCACACCCTAGTTATCGGTGCGACTGGTACTGGTAAAACTGCCGCATTCATCGAACCAACAGTCCAAATCCTTTCTTCACTCAAAAACAAGCCATCAATGCTGATCACCGACACAAAAGGTGAAATTTATGCACGTCATAGTCAAAAACTCAAGAACGAGGGTTATGACGTTGTACTCCTTGACCTCACCAGACCATACAATAGTATGCAGTGGAACCCATTAGAGCCAATCTTTGACGACTGGCAAAGACAACTCCACTTGGAAGAAAATATTTTGCGTCACACAAACGATCCTGTGAGCAATTATCCAAAGTTCTACAAGGTTGGCGACATCAACAACTCAGAGTGGTATGAATTTGACAGCAAAGCATTTGCGACTCTGAAAGACGCCTTGACTGAGGTTGAAGTCCAACGAGCAATCATCAAAGACGATTGTTATGAAAACCTCAAAGACATCTGCCTTGCGGTCTGCCCAACCACAAACGAAAAAGAAAAGAGTTGGGAAGATGGTGCGAGAGATTACTTCAACGCAGTTTTGATTGCCATGCTTGAAGATAGTGAAAACGACGCACTCGGCATGACCAAAGACAAATTCAATTTTTACAACGCATACAAGATCGCGCTCAACAAGGACGACGATTATGAAGTTGTGAAACAATACTTCAACGGCAGAAGCCAACTTTCAAAAACTCGCCAACTTGCATCAAACATCATACAAACTCAAGCAAAACAAACTCGTGACTCATTCATGTCAACCTTGAACACACACCTTTCAATGTTCTCAGACTCTGGTATTTGCTACTTGACCAGCAAAAACTCAATTCATTTTTCAGAGATGGACGAACGCCCAACCGCATTCTTCATCAAAATCCCAGACGAAAGACAAACAAGATACACCTTGGCGAGCGTGTGCCTCACTCAAGCCTACAAAGCATTTGTAAAAAAAGCACGTGATAATGAATATGTAAATGATGACAAAACAGCACATTTGAAACGCCCAATGTTCTACATCATGGACGAGTTTGCGAACCTCCCAAAGATCGAAAAACTCGACACAATGATCACAGTGTCAAGATCAAGATGGGTTTATCTCAACATGGCGATCCAGTCATACTCACAACTTTCAAATGTTTATGGCAAGGAACAATCTGAAATCGTTCGTGGCCAATGCAAGGCAACCATTTTCATGGGTACAGAAGACCTTGCAACACGCAAAGAATTTTCTGAAACTCTCGGAAACTACACCATCGAAGTTCAGTCAAAATCAAAAGGCGACAAGCCAAAAGAAGGTGGCGGAACTGGTGAATCGATTTCAACTCAATTCCAACAACGCCCTCTCGTGTTTGCATCTGACCTTGACAAAATTGAACTTGGACATAACTACTCAAAGATCTTCCAATACAATCCAATCAAGGGCTATATCAAACCATATTTCGAATGTAAGGATATCTATCATCTCGGCATGATTCCAGAAGAATATATTCCTGGCAGAAGACTCAACGAACAAGAAATCTTCTACGATATCAGAAAGAGAAACAACATTGTTCTCTCTTCATACGACGATTAATAAAAAACAAAATCCACAAAACGCGCTCTGCTCTTCAATGCATGAAACTGGGCGTGTTTTTTTGTTCCAAAAAATTGTACTCAAATTTATACATATGAATATTTTTTATATTATTTTATAATAATCATATAAAATTGTTTGCCCTAGAATTTTTAAAATGCTAAAATAAAATCATGAAAAATTTAAAGAAAAAGTTAATCACTACAATTTGCAGTATTTTTATGCTTGTGATCACGATCGCAGGCTTTCTTCCTCCTGCAATTTTCAAAAACGAACAACCACAGATACATTCTGTGGACTCAAAAATAGACTCAGTCACAAGACCAGCGTCAAACGCGTCTAGTGACCTGTTTTCTTATGTCAAATTTTCAATCCCTGATTACACTTTCGATGTGACTGATTTCCACACAAACGAAACAACCAGTGCATTGTTTGGCGAAGACATCAGGGACAAAGATATTTATCTCGGTGTCCTCTTCACAAACTCAACAATCAGCATGCATACAATTGGAATGGAAACCGGCACAGGCACTCCAAACAATCAAATTGAACTCAAGGCTTACAGAAATTACATTGCGGACAATTCTGCACAATATGGTTACAAAGGTGAAACTGTCATCAACGCCGATTGCTTGCAAAACAAGGTCGAAGCATCTGCAAAGTACATCAATTACAACCAGGACAACGTGTTCACCTTTTCTTACAATCAAAACGCACCAAAAGTGATGACCTACAAAGCACTCATCAGACGCTACTACATTGACCCAGGCACAAACACTGGTGCATGGTCTTACACCACATATGTATTCAACATCGTTCAAACTTCTGCGGTTTACAACACAAACAGTGGTGTGACTTACAGTTTTGAAACAACACCAGGCACTGCAGTCAGCGTTTCTGATATGATCGAAAGTGCGACATACAAAAAAGTCAACTTGACTGTCACACCAGGCACACAAATCAATCCAACAATTATTGACTTGAACCATAATGGTGAACATTACGAAATCCGCAATATTAATGGTTATTTTTACAACAATACAACGCGAGAACTTTTGACATTTGCAAACACACCAGAAAACACAATTCCTCTTGACAAGTCTGGGGTTTATGATATCGTCGTTCGCGACAGAACTGGAGAAACCTCTTCCCCATCAGCAAACAAAAAATATGATTCATTCATGATCGACGTTTACAAAGGTGAATTCCGTGCAGGTTCTGTGTTCTTGACTGCAACCACAACGAGCGGTGACAGAATTGCAAACGGCGAAACCACAAACGAGGACGTTTCAATCAGATTCTTCAACATCACCCCAACGGTCGTGGACAAAATCGTCGTGAGCGAAACAACATTTGCAACCGGCAACGTTTACACAACTGACACGGTTTACTCAAACGAATTCAAAAGCGCAATTCCTTGCGAAAACGATGGACTTTATCAAATCAAGATTTATTTCAAACCTGACACAGGAACTGGCATCACCCCACAAACCTATACTTACAGATTTACTGTGATCAAGGACATCAGAACCAACTATTCATATTATACCATCGAACTAAACGACGATGGCTCACCAAAACTTGACGAGCATGGAAACACAATACCAGTCTTGAAAATCATTGAAATTGAAGATAATCAATTGGCAAACAAAATCAACAATTGCGAAGTTACTGAAACAATCACTTTGACTTATGGCAATGGAATTTACAAAAAGAATGAATATCACTACACTGTTCGTCTGGCAAAATCTGCCCCAGAAATCTCTGGAGTGCTCAACAATCAAACACTCACAGGTTCTGCAACAGTCACAATCAAAGGCGTTGGAAAAATCTCTGTCACAATCACAGAAAATGGCCAAAGACAAAACCCAGTACTTTACAACAGCAACGACAAGATTTCATTCTCAAAACCTGGCAAATACACCATCACAATCGTTGACGAAATGGGAACATCTCTCACAAAAAACTTCACAATCAATGTCCAGATCAATGGCGCAGGTATTGCCCTCTTGGTCGTTGGTGGCGTGCTTGTAGCACTCGGACTTCTTTACGTTATCAAAAGCAGATCAAAAGTCAGCGTGAGATAACAATCGCCTGAGAAATATTTATACTTGCCCCCAAAAGCAATCCGGTCAAAAAACGGATTGCTTTTTGTTTTCAATCACTTTGAAAAGCGTCACACCCTAGCCACTCTCAATCATAAAATAAGACTATGAAAAAACAACAATATGTCCTCGTCTTTGACAGTGGTATCGGAGGCCTCACAACCTTGAAAACCCTTCGAGAGCACCTGCCTGCCACAAACTTTCTTTACCTTTCAGATCACAAAAACTGTCCATACGGCAACAAACCTCTTGAAACAATCAAAACCCACGTTTTGAGCGCCCTGCAAGGCGTTTTTCGGACTCATGACATAGTTGCCGTTGTCATTGCTTGCAACACCGTCACAACATCAATGATTCAGTGCATCAGGGATTGGTCACCAGTTCCGGTGATCGGCACCGAGCCAAATCTCAAAGAACCACAAACCTTGGGATTCAAGGACGTCACACTCCTCGCCACACACACAACAATCCGCGAACAAAGAACAAGGTTTCTCGAAATTTCAGATCACGTCACATTCCACAACAAGACTTGCAAAAATCTCGCGAAAAATATTGAGGATTACATGCTTTCCCCAAATATTGAAAAAAAACAAAAGATTCTGAAATTCTTGAAACGCAAACTGCGTTGCACGCCAAAAAACCATGCGATCACTCTCGGTTGCACACATTATGTTTTCTTCAAAAAGGAAATCGAGGATATGGGCTACCATTGTTTTGACGGAAATGCCGGAGTTGCAAAAAGACTTGCAAACATTTTGCACGATTTGAAACACACCTCACCCCATTTTGACTGCAACCGCAAAAAATTGATTTTCAGATCAACAGAAGTCAAATCAAAATTCCGCCTCAAACGAACATACAGACGTTACGAAAAACAAAAATAATTGTAACAAATAATAGAAAAACACTTGCGTTTTTGAAATATATGTGATAAAATTCCTCGTGAACTAAAAATTCAAGGAGTTATACTTATGCCAAATATCAAATCAGCAAAGAAGAGAGTTGATACAACAAAGAGAAATTACGACAGAAACAAGAGCAACAGATCTGAACTTCACACTGCTCTGAAGAAATATGACGCAGCAATCAATGCTGGAGATGCAGAAAAAGCAGAAAAAATGCTTCCAGAAACATTTGCTATTCTTGATGAAAAAGTATCAAAGGGAATTATCCACAAGAACAAGGCTGACAGAAAAAAAGCAACTGCAGCAAAAAATCTTGATACTCTCAAAAATTCAGCAAAATAGTTTTCTATTACTTGCAAAAATTTAACCCTAGGCAGTTGTGCCTAGGGTTTTTGTTTGTTTTCTGTTTCTCAAATTCAAAAGTACTTTGTTTTTTTTTGCGAACCGGTTTTGTCCACTACTCCGCCTTGTCATTTTTGTCATCGCCAGACTTTTTTTGGTCAGCGTCATTATGTTCACCGACATCTTTACTGTCGGTGTTTTTTTCTTGCTTGCTACTTGCATTGCTCATTTCTTCAATCTTGCTTGCAACTTCGTTTACAAGTTCGTCAATTGATTCATAATTTTTTGCTGAAACTTCCGCCATCACGGCATCAAAGTTTACAGCCTTTTTTGCTTCTTCAGCCTGAGCCGAAAGTTTTGCTTTGATGAACGATGCCACAAGCCACATCAAAATGAAACAAACCGCAACAATGAACACAGCCAGTTTGTGATTTCCAAAAAATTCATATGTTTCAGCATCAATTCCGCCCGCCACGTTTTCTTCAAAATCAACGTCAGCAATGATCCCCAAAACGCCTTTTGCCATGCGTTCAAGATTGATCACAAACTTGTTCCCACATGCTTCCTTGACGCCAGATATTGTATCTTTTTCACGCCCAACTGACGGAACATAATCCACAATACGCACCGCATTGACACAATCATTGTCAATCGCCATCACGTTCAAAATTTTCACTGAACGCCTCAAAAAATGCGCACTGCTACTCTCGAGTGCAATTGTTGTGAAAGGAAGCCCAGTCACACTTGTTTCATTGTCGTTTGCGACAAATCTGAAATCCCAAGCATCTTTTGCACTCGCAAACTCGTTGAATGTGCCAACCAAGTAATCATGTGAACCATTCTTGTATTCCCCTTGATAGAGAAAGATATCTCCAGAAGACACAACCTTGTCAAAATTGATCATGAGCAAAATCTTTTCAGCATCAGCGTCAGAAATCAAACTTGAGTAATGCTCAGCACCAGCCATGCCTGCATAGTTCGCGCCAAAGAACACAAACTCCACGTCAAACGCGAGCGAAAGTTCCGCAATTTTTTCCGCGAGTGTGATCACAAGTCCAACACCTGCACCACTCTCCGCCACGCCTTCATTGCCATGAATATTCTTGTACTCGTCGGCCTCGACAAAAAAACCTTCTGCGTCATAATGCGTTGCAATCACAACTTTCCTGTGATCTGCGCCAGTTCCAGATTTTTTGAAAACAATGTTCTGTGAACTGATGATTTTTCCGTCATAACTTGCGTCAAATGCTTGCACACCATCTTTTGTTGATATGTTTTGCACAGCCTCAAGACCAGCAATTGCCTCAAGCCTTGACTTGATCAAAAGTCCCGCAGATCTCTCTGCATCAGTCCCAGCAAATCGCTTGTGCATGACAGAATCGTCAACGCCAGATTGCACAAAGGCAGAAATTTCGTTCAAAATTTGCGTGCCAATCTCGCCATAAGTATCTGTGCCCGCCTCTTCTGCTTTTGCAAAAGAACCAGCAAAAGGCACACAAACGACAAGGGCAAGAAAGACAAATATCATCAATGCAAAATTCTTCAATTTTTTCATGATTAGAGCACCCCCAAAACAAGACTGATGACAGACAACGCTCTCAAAATGAAAAACGAAGTTGCAAGAACCTTGAATACGTTTGGCTTGATCATTGTGTCAACAGTTTCACGCATTACCGCGAAAGCAAACCAGATGAACACAAGAATGTCAACAAACAATTCAATCACAATGAGAAAAACTCCCACAAATTGAGGTACAAAGAACATGAGGTTTGTGAAAATCCCCAAAATGCAGTTTCTGATCACCATGAAGAGCCTTGCCTTGTTTTTCATGAGATCTGATGGAATGGTATAACTAAATACCGAAAATCCAATCAATATCTTGAAAACATAAAAAGAAATCTCGAACCAAAACCAAGCAATGAGCGCTTCAAACAGAATGTCCATGAAAAAGAACTCACCAAAATTCTCGGCCATGCCAAATCTGAAATAATCCGCAATTTCAAACGAGGTGTAAGAGTAACTGCCAAACAGCCCCACCCACGCGAACGACAAAATCAAAAGGAAAGGCAAAAGTTTGTGGATCAAACTCGATCTTTCTCTTTGGTTGATGTCATTATTCAATGCATTCAATTGATTTTTTAACATTTTATCCTCTCAATTTTAGTATATCAATAATAATCGTTTTTACTGCGATATCTTCTTTTATTTTGCCAACCTTGATGTTTTTGTCAGCATCAGCAAGCATATCAACGATTTTTTTGAGTTTTTTTGGCGTGAAAACCCTTGCTTGGTTTCTGCACATTTTGATTGCATACTCCTTGACACCAAGCGCGACAGCAATGTCCGCATCACGCATTGCAGAATTGATCGCCACAAACAACACTCGCCTGTAATTGTTGTAAAGCGGTGTGAGAATCGAAAATCCAGATTTCCCGTGGAGCGACAACGCCTGAACCATTCGGAGTGCCTCGAGCGCATTGCCTTTTGCAATGAGTTCCGAAAGTTCAAAAATCTGGTATTCCTTGTCTTCAACAACATTGTCCTTGATGTCCGCCTCGGTGATCACCCCAGCCTTGATCGCAAAACTTGAAAGTTTTTGGATCTCACTTTCAATCCTTGCCATGTCAGAGTTGCAATATAGCGCGAGCAACTTTGCATTGTCTGCAGAAATTTCAATCCCCTCTTTCTTGAAAGATGAAACAATCACGGCAACAAGCGACGAAAGTTCAAGTTTTGAACAGTCCACCCATGACATTTTATCTTTGAGATTTTTGAAGAAATCGTCAGAATCAATGTTGAAAAAGATCAAAACCGCTTGAGGGTTTGGATTTTTGAGATATTCCTCCAAAAGCAACTCTTGTGGAGATTTCTTTGTACCTTGAACCTTTGGCGAAAAGTCCTTGACAACAACAACTCTGTACTCATCACCAAAAGGAAACATACTCGCACTCTCCAAAATACCTTTCATGTCGAGATTTTCACCTTGGCAAATGACACTGTTCATGTCAGGAATTTGGAGACCAATCTTTGATTGAATTTGCTCAAGCGCCTTGAAACACAAAAATCTGTCCCCACCAGAAATGAGGTAGACATTGTCCACCTTTCCTGCAAGCCTTTTTTTGAGTTCAATAAATTTCACTTTTGCACCTGCTCCACTTTTATTATTATACTTGGTTATTGTACCAAATTTGACATTTTTTGTAAAGGCTTTTGTATGTGCTACAAAAACATAATCAATATTCCAAGAGCAAAACAAACACAAAATGCCAATGCTTTTTTGATTTTTGATCCAAACGAAAATTCACTCACAGCCACCATGCCACCAAAAATCATGCACTCGAACCCACTCTTCGCCATGATTTGAAGGTTGTTCACTGCAATGCCAGCAGACGCAACAGCCATGCCATTCACTGGCACCATCAAATATTCAAAAACCACCAAAACCCCAGAAATATTCGGTATTATGATAGACATAATACTGAGCACAAAGAGTACCATGAAAGCAATGCTCGCAATCGGAATAACGACCATGTTCACAAACACAGAAAGGAGTGAAATCTTGCCAAAGATTGTGACAGACACCACACTCACCCCAATGCTTGCAGACAAACTGAGCGCAAGCGCACTTGCAAAAGGCTTGTACAAAAATTTCGCAAACAACCTTTCAAACCGCTTCATCAAAAAGATGATTGCAAACACCGCGCCAAAACTGAGCCTCAACCCGACATCAAACAAAGACAGCGGAGAAATGAACAAAATGATCATTAGCGCAAAACAGAGTGCCGACAAACTATCATACAACCTACCCCTGCACTTTGCAAAGAGCAAACATTCCGTCATGATGAATGCTCTGACCATTGATGGCGAGAACCCACAAATCACCAAATACAAAATGAGAGAAATCGTGATCACAACAAAAGACACTTTGTCCTTGACCTTCAGAACTGAGAGCAAAAACGTGAGGAGCGTCACCACAAAACCAACGTGCAAACCAGAAACTGCGAGCAAATGCGCCATGCCTGAATTTCTGTAGTTTTCCATGACGGAATCATTCATCATTGATTTGTCACCAAACAACATGCCATATGCGACACCTGCACTTTCACTGCTCATTGAAGAAGATAAATTTTCTGCCAAAACGATCTTGATTTCCTCAAAAATTGACACCCGACTTTCACCCGTTGTTTCAATCGACTCATAGATCGAGCCTTTTGTGAAAATCCCATCAGTGAGCGAAGAAAAACCACTCTTGATCTCTGCCGAACTTTCCATCGAAATCGCATATAGATGCGCCTCAAACATCACAAAATCCCCAACGCGTAGTTTACTTTCTGTTACCTCGCCATAAACATATATCTTCGCCTTTCCATGAATTGAAAAAGTTTCAGAATCTTTTTCAACCTCAAGATTATCTAGGACCAGAGAATAGTTGTCAAAATCGCTTTCAGGCGAGAGAATCGAAACAATCCTCGCCCGCACATCATATGTGCCGGCTTCAAACTTGTGAGAATTCACCCCACTAGCGCAAACAAAAACACTCGAAACTCCAACGAGCACCACACAAAAGAAAACAAAGACTCTTTTGAAAATCCGCTTGAAA
>JAZRDJ010000030.1:0-11174 GCA_045660245.1 Clostridia bacterium
TTCCACTGCAAAAGTAAATATTACTGGTGGAAACATTGGGAGTAATTCCGCAATTATACATGGTGGTGGATTGTTTGTTGCTGCAAATGCACAATTTTTGATGACTGATGGACAAATTTCTTACAATTATTCAAATGAAGGTGGTGGAATTTATTTCAGCGAAACAGACAGAGATTCCCAAAGTGAAAATGTTATTTCGGGTGGTTCTGTTTCGTCAAACTATGCGTTTATTGATGGCGGGGGTATTTATTTACAGGATTCAGAGTTGAACATTCAAGGTGGTTTGGTTGATAATAATTATACAGCAAAAAAAGATGGCGTAACAGACAGCAATGACGGTCGTGGCGGTGGTATTTTTTGTCGACGATCAGATTTGAATGTTTCTGGTGGAGCGATTGAATCAAATTATCTCTGGAGCGAATCTAGCAGACCTTGGGGTGGTGGAATTTATCTCGCAGAATCAGATATGCTTTTGTCAAGTGGTGGAACAATCCGAAACAATATTGCAAGTCCAGAAAAATCAAACAGCAGTGGAGGAAATATTCTTGTTGATCAAGATTCGTATTTCGAAATGCAAGGTGGTTATATACTAGGCGATGGTAAAACTTTGCAGGCCCAACTTGGTGGAGGAATTGCCAGTGTTGGAAAAGTCTCAATATACACTGGATACATTCAAGGCAATGTGGCAACAAATGGTGGTGGCATTGCGAGTTATGGAGGATTTTCTCTTGATTTGAGCAGTTTGCTAGGATCATCATATAAATTTGATTATACCAAAAATATATTATGTATTAATGGTAGTGTGAATATAACTGGAAATAAGGCAGACATTGGTTCAAGTATTTTAACGGGAAATGAAATTCAGTTTAATTCTGCTGGTAATCCAACTATAGATGGAACTGTCGCGCTTGGTGCAACCGAGGAATGTTCATATAATTTGCTGGGGACAAAATACACAATTATGGAAAAAATGTATCCGCAAGTGAACATAGTTGGTCAAGGTGATTTCACACCAAGTGATTCAATCAATATTGAATTTTTTCAATCATCTGTTTCAGTAAATTGGACAGATCCTGGGGCATCATCTTATACAATATCCAAAGAAACAACATTGATGGAGAATGCATTTATGAATTCTTCAAACAGTCTTGTAGAAGGTACTGGTTATGTTGAAAATGCAAATGCCTTCCGATATGCGGGAGATGGGGTTATTGGAATAGATAAGTATGGTGATTACTTTTTATTTTCGGATGTTAGTTATATGTTAACTTATGAATTTTTTGCCAATGGAAGATCAAAAACAGTAACAGTGCGAGGTGGAGATTATCGTGCAAATATTGAAAATTTTGAAATACCAGGAACAGTTATATCTGGTGATGGTTATACGTACATTACAACGAAAATTGGCGGATTTTCTAAATGGAGTATAAAAAATCTTGAGATACCTGCAACGGTTGAAGAAATTGAAGCAGAAGCATTCAAATCTGTTGAAAACCTTGAGAGCGTTACTATTAATGATAATACTGCCGATGGTTATCATTTAAAAACAATTGGAGCACGTGCTTTTTTCGGATGTGCAAACTTGAAGAATTTTACTTTTGAGAATATGATATACAATGGTACAGATAATCCGATGGTGTTTGGTAGTTGTGTTTTTGGGGGAACTGCTATTCAACATTTATACTTTCAAGTGGTTGATTTTGAGAATTCAGCATCTGATGCATTTTTGAATAATAATACAAATAAAGATGGTACAACAGGAATATATTTAATTGTTGCAAACACTTCATATTATGATGTATCTTTGGTGAAATATAAGGATATTAATGGTGCTTATTGTTTGGGATATTGCTATAATGTAAATTATTATATCAGTTGGGTATCTTCACAGATTGGAAAAATCTTTTAAAATTTGAGAAAAAACAGGTGACGGATAATTTTCCGTCACCTGTTTTGTTTTTATGGTAAATTTTATTTCTTTGAAAGATTCATTAGATTTTCAAATCGCTGTTTTGCGAATGTTGATGCGTCGCTTGAAAGTGTATTGTATCGTTCTTCTGAGATCTTTTTGAGTGTGAAAAACCTTGATTGTTTGCTGGTGTATGATTCATATGGCTGAACCATGACAGGTGGAATAATTTCAAGTTTTCCATCCTTGAATGAGTATGTTGGGAAGTAACCGGACATAACAGCATCTCTTTGGTTTGATGGCGTTTCGCTCATGTTTCCGCCGTGATTGATGCATGGGGAATAAGCAATGATAACTGATGGACCTTTGTGGTCATAAGCATCTTTGAAGGCTTTGATCGTGGCTTGCATGTTTGCGCCAAGACTGACCTGTGCAACAAATGTGTTTGGATATGTCATGAGCATTTTTCCAAGGTCTTTTTTGTGAGTTTCTTTTCCGCTTGAGGCAAACTTGGCAACAGCACCCATTGGAGTGGATTTGCTGGCTTGACCGCCTGTGTTTGAGTAAACTTCTGTGTCAAGAATCAAGATGTTGACGTCTTCACCCGTTGCAACAACATGATCAAGTCCGCCAAAGCCAATGTCATAAGCCCAGCCATCGCCACCGATGATCCAAACGGAAGTTTCAAAGAATGAAGATTGAAGGCTATACATATCTTTGATGGTTGGATTGTTTTCGCCTTTTGCGATTGTGTCCGAGAGCAGTGCACGGATTTCAAGTGCTGTTGATTCTTGTTTTTTTGTTTCAGCAATCCAAGTTCTCAGAAGAGAAGCAAGTTTGCCGTTGACGAGTTTTTGAGAGAGTGCAACTCTCACTAGATTTTCAAGTTTTTGTCTATTTGAAGTTGCTGCCTTTTTCATGCCAAGTCCAAACTCTGCGTTATCTTCAAACAGGCTATTTGACCATGCTGGGCCTGTGCCGTTTTCTGTCTTTGCATAAGGGCAGGTTGGGGCGCTTCCGGCATAAATCGAAGAGCAACCAGTTGCATTTGCAATCAAGAGTTCATTTCCAAACAGTTGAGTCAACAGTTTGATATATGGTGTTTCACCGCAACCAGCGCATGCACCTGAAAATTCAAAGAGAGGTTTTTCAAACTGACTACCTTTGATTGTGAATTTGCTCAAATTTATTTCGGGTTTTTTGAGTTTTTGAGTGAGGGCAAAATTCAATTTTTCTTTGTTCACAATTTGTTCTGGTTCAACCATTTTGAGAGCCTTGTTTTTTGCTGGGCACACATGAGCACAATTTCCACAGCCAGTGCAATCCATTGGGCTGAGTTGTATTTTGAAGTCATAATCAGGCATTCCAATTGCTGGGACGCTACCGAGTTTTTGTGATTCTTTGCTATCCTTTTTGGTCAAGACTGGACGCAAGCATGCGTGTGGGCACACGAGCGAGCACATGTTGCACTGAATACAATTTTCACTTATCCAGCAAGGCAGGGCAGTTGCTATATCTCGTTTTTCGAGAGCACTTGTACCTGTTGGAACTTCACCAGTTGGATTCATTTGAGAAACTTTCAAATTGTCTCCTTCAAGTTGCAATATTGGTTCAATGAACTCATCAAAATAGAGTTCCCCTGAACTTGGGTGTTTGATTGACTTGCCTTCAGTTGTTGTATTCCAGTGTTTTGGAACGTTCACTTGTCTTAAATAGGAAAGAGACAAGTCGATTGCTTGCATGTTCATTGCTATCACATGATCGCCCTTTGATGAATATGTCTTTTTTGCGTAATCCTTGATGAGAGGGATTGCTTTTTCGACTGGGATAATTCCAGAAAGTGCAAAGAATGCAGTTTGCATGATCAAATTTATTCTGCGATTCAAACCAACTTGCCTTGCAATATGTTCTGCGTCAATCACATACATTTTCAAGTTCTTTTGAGCAATAATGTTTTTGACATATGCAGGCAACTCCGTTTCAAGTTCAGCATCAGTCCATGGTGCATTCAAAAGGATTGTTCCGTTTTTTCTGATGCCTTTCAAGAAGTTAAATTTTGTAACGAATGATTTGTTGTGAAGAGCAACGAAACTTGGGTGGTCAATCAGATATGGTGCCTTGATCTCTTGCTGTGAAAGGCGCAAATAACTAGTGGTCACGGAACCGCTTTTTTTGCTGTCATAAACAAAGAATGCTTGTCCAAATGCACCGGTTGCATCACCAAAGATTTTGATTGAATTTTTGTTCGCTGATACTGTGCCATCACTGCCGAGGCCATAAAACTTGAACTCAAAGGTGTTTGGCAATGAACAATCATAATCTTTGACAGTAAGTGATGATTTTGAGATGTCATCGTCAATACCAACAGTGAAATGATTTTTGAATGTTTTGCCTGCAAGTGCATTGTAACCATTCATGAGAACTGCAAGAGCGTGGCTCACATTGAACTCTTTGCTCGATAACCCATATCTGCCGGCAATGAGTTTTATGTTTGAAACATTGAATTCTTGAAGACAAGCAGAAATGTCGGTTGCTAATGGTTCAAAAACACTTCCACATTCTTTTGTTCTGTCAAGAACCACAAGTGTTTTGCAAGTGGTTGGGAGCGTTTTCAAGAATTTTTCTGCAAAAAATGGTCTATACAATCTCACTTTTATGAGGCCGAATTTTCCACCCTGAGTGTTCAATGCGTTCACTGCTGTCTCAAGAGCCTCATTGCCAGAACCCATACAAACAGCAACAACCTCGGCATCTTTATGTCCGAAATATTCAAAGGCTGAGTATGCTCTGCCTGTGATGGTTTTGAATTGTTTTGCGCAATTATCAAATATTTTTGACAGGTTTTTGTAGAAAGGTGACGATGCTTCTCTTGCTTGAAAGAAAATGTCGCCAGACTGTGCAGTTCCGCGTTGTGTTGGAGCAGAAGGAGTGAGTGCGCGGAGTTTGAATTTTCTGATATCTTCAAAATCGACGAGTTTTTTGATTTCTTCATCTGAAAGTTCTGTGATTGTGTTGAGTTCATGAGATGTTCTGAATCCATCAAAAAAGTGAAGGAATGGAATATGGCTTTTCATTGAAACCATGTGAGAGAGCATTGCCATATCCTGGGCTTCTTGAACTGATGATGAGGCAATTATGCCAAAACCTGTTTGTCTCACTGCCATGACGTCACTGTGATCGCCAAAAATCGAAAGGGCATGAGTCGCAATTGTTCTTGCTGCAACATGGATTGTGCAAGGCAAGAGTTCGCCTGCGATTTTGTACATATTTGGAATCATCAAAAGAAGGCCTTGGCTTGATGTAAATGTTGTTGCAAGAGAACCTGCCGAAAGCGCACCATGAAGTGCTCCAGCGGCGCCTGCCTCTGACTGCATTTCAGTCACTTGAGTGATCATGTCAAAAATGTTCTTTTTGCCACTTGCTCCAAGAGTGTCAATAGTTTCTGCCATAGGGGAAGATGGTGTTATTGGGTAAATAATTGCCATATCATTAATTTTATAAGCGACATTGGCTGCGGCGGTATTACCATCAACAGTAATTTTTCTTTTCATTGTTATAGTTCTCCCTAAAATTCTTATATAATAAATTATATATCTTTGAAAAAGTTTTAGTCAAACAAATTCATGCTTCTCACTTGATTTATACTTTTCTGATGTGGTACAATATTTTCATGAAAATAAAGTTAGTTATTGAATATGATGGAACAAACTATTCTGGTTGGCAAACTCAAAAAGGTGAAACAACAATTCAAGGTGAACTTGAAAAGGTGATTTCTGACGTTGTGAAGGTCCCAGTCGTTTTGTATGCAAGTGGGAGAACTGATGCAGGAGTGAGTGCGCGGGCGCAGGTCGCACATTTTGAAGTTGATGATGATTTCAAATTTGACAAATTTGGTTTTTTGGGTTCTGTTAATTTCTTTTTGCCGAATGATATTTTGGTGAAAGATGCGTGTGTTGTATCTGATGAATTTGATGCAAGGTTCACTGCAAAGAAAAAGACATACCGATATTATTTTTATATCTCAAGATTTGAGCGCCCATTGTATGCAAAATACTTGAGAGTGAATGACAATGTGAGTGTCGAAAAAATGCAGGAAGCCTGCAAGTGTTTGATTGGAACTCATGATTTCAAGAGTTTTGTTGCGAGAAAGAGTGGAAAGACAAATTTTGAAAGAACCATTTTTGATGCAAAAATTTTGGATCTTGGCGATGGACTTTTTGCATTTGAAGTTACGGGCAATGGATTTTTGTACAACATGGTTAGAATCATCATGGGGACACTCATCAAAATTGGCGGAAAGAAACTTGAACCAATCGACATGATTTCAATTATTGAAGGAAAGAGCAGGGCATCTGCTGGGAAGACAGTCAGTGGAATTCCGTTAGTTTTGTATTCTGTGGAATATGATGAATAAATTTTAGATTTATATTTAATATAAGCCAAACAAATTTAGCAACTTTTTTCAAAAAATCATTGACATTTGAAATGAAGTGTATTATATTATTTAAGCATAGTGCCGACTATCGAGTTTCATCTCACGCTCATTTTGTCGGTAAATATAAAAAATCAAGGGAAAAAAAATGAAAACATATATTCAAAATTCAAACGATAAATCAAGCAAGTGGTATATTGTTGACGCAACAAACGTTCCACTTGGAAGACTTGCAAGCCAAGTAGCAGCAGTTCTTCGTGGTAAAAATAAACCAGAATTCACACCTCATGTTGATTGTGGTGATCATGTTATTGTTATCAATACTGACAAAGTTGCTCTTACTGGAAAGAAGATGGAACAAAAGTATTACAGATATCATACACTCTACATCGGTGGTCTCAAGGAAATTCAATACAGCACACTTTTGAAAGACAAATCAGATTTTGCTGTATATGAAGCAATCCGTGGAATGCTTCCAAAGAATCGTCTTGGCAGAAAGATGATCAAAAAACTCCGTGTTTATAAAGATGAAAAACATGGTCATGAGGCTCAAACTCCAGTAGAACTCAAAATTGAGGGTAAGAGGTAATAACAATGGCAAAGAAAGTAACAAAGAAAGAACAAATTTGGGCAACTGGAAGAAGAAAAAAAGCAATTGCCCGTGTTAGAATTAGTGAAGGAAAGGGCGAAATTTTGATCAACAAAGTTCCTGTTGCTGAATATTTCAAACTTGACACTCTCACAAACATTGCAAAACAAGCATTGGTACTCGTTAATGCTGAAAGTAAATATGACGTAAACGTAAACGTTTATGGTGGTGGACTTGCTGGTCAAGCAGGTGCAACTCGTCATGGTATTGCTCGTGCACTTGTTCTTGCAAATGAAGCATACAAGCCAGAAATCAAGGCCGCAGGTCTTTTGACTCGTGACCCAAGAATGAAAGAAAGAAAGAAATATGGTCTCAAAAAGGCTCGTAAGTCTCCACAATTCTCAAAGAGATAATTTGGTTTTGGAGATTTATATCAATCATATTATTTCAAAGACAATCAAAACACCAGACATTTTGTCTGGTGTTTTTTCTTTTTGTATGTAAATTTTGTTGTATTGGCAAAGATTTTTATGTTACACTTGAAATAGAAAATTATCAAGGTGGAGCATATGGAATTTTTTCACAATAGTTGGGACAACGTTTTGGAAAGTGAGTTTGAAAAATCTTATTTCAAGGAACTAATGAACAAGGTTGATGAGGCGTACAAGAATGACACTTGTTATCCACCTCGTGGCAAGATTTTTTCTGCATTTTCATATTGTCCATATGATGAAGTAAAGGTTGTTCTTTTGGGGCAAGATCCATATCACGGGCCAGGTCAAGCACATGGGCTTTGTTTTTCTGTTTTGCCACCTTGTCCGCCACCCCCATCACTAGTGAATATCTTCAAAGAGCAAGCAACTGATGTGGGAATCAAGATTCCAAATCATGGTTGTTTGATACCATGGGCAAAGCAGGGAATTTTGATGCTCAACACAACTCTTACTGTGAAGGAGGGGAATCCAAATTCTCATGTGAATTTCGGTTGGACAAAGTTCACGGATCATGTGATCGAAGAAGTTGCAAAAAAGACTGAACCTGTTGTGTTTTTGCTTTGGGGTAGAAATGCAAGGCTAAAAAAGAAATTAATTGAGAAATTTGGGCAACACTATATACTAGAATGTGCTCATCCAAGTCCACTTTCAGTATATAATGGATTTTGGGGATGCAAACATTTTTCAAAGACAAATGACTTCCTGATTTCTCAAGGGAAAGAGCCTATTGACTGGCAATTGAAAGATATTTGATAAAGAACGGAGATTATTCATTGAAATTATTCAGAAATATTGTTTTGAGCGCAATGTGTGTGGTGACTTTTGTGGTCGCTTGCTTTTCTGGTGCAAATCACAAGTCAGAGATCGCAAAAGCAGAAAATAATGTTCAGCAAACCTTGATTTCAAAAGATATTTCAAATGAAGATTTTATCAATGTATATGGTGGAAGCAACATAAATGAACTGTCTTCATTCACACCATTTGATGAAGAAAATGAGTCAAGAATGGCTGGGAAATCAATTGTTCCTGCAGTGTCCGACAATAACAAGATCATTGGAGCAAAATATAACTTGCTTTCAAATGGTGGATTGGACATTTCTGCTGATCGTTTGAGTTTTGGAATGTGGGTTTATTTTTCAACAACTGACTTGCACGACCTCTCAATCAAGGTGAGTGTTGATTCCGACAACTATTTTGAGACAACAATCACCAAAACGGAACTCTTCAGCATTTTGCAAAAGAATGAGGAATATGAAGAGCCTGGTTTTGGCTGGAATTATTTGGAATTGCCAATCATGAATTCAAGAGTGACTGGTTCAATAAAGGACAATAATGGAAAATGCAAAGAGTTTGTTGAGTTGGAGATTAATTATCACAGTGAACAAGTATTGCAGAATATTCCATATGCGGGGCTCAAGTTTTTTGGTCTTGAAATAATTGAATCTACATCAGATCTCAACAGGGCAATAATAAAGCAAGATTATGCAATATTTTCTTTCAAATTTTGGGACGAGGACGTGCTTTCAAATTTGGTCAGGGGAGACAGTTTGTCAGTACCAACTCTTGCTTCAGCAGTGAAGTATGCATGGTATGGTGAACTCAATCTTTTGCTCACTCAAAACATCAGTTGGAGAGTGATTGTTGCGTTTCCAAACAAGGCGGATCAAACTTTCAACATGACGGGTTCAGACAATATTGTGTTTGATGAGCAAGGGATTTATACTGTGACATTCAGGGCGTATCGTGATGATGGAAACAATATTATAGACTTGTTTGATAATGTGAAAATTAATGTTTTATCTGATAAATTAGTTTATCCTGCATTCAAAAACTACAGAATAACTACAGAAACGACAAAAAAAATACAATTCCATATCAGTCCACTTTTGGACAAAAACAGCATTCAAGTGTTGTCAATTTCTTCAAACAACAATGCTGTGGAAATTCGCGAAACACAGAAGTTGGGTGAATATGAAATTTCGAGCACAAAAGCATGTGATGCTGTCATTACGATTAAAATTCTTGCAAAGAGAAATACTAACAGTAGTGAAGCAAAGGAATATGTGGCAACGGTCAATATCAAAGTCGATCATGTGGAAGATAACAGACAAGTTCAAAAAATCATTATTTGGGTGGTTATTTCAATAATTTTGAGTGTGTGGGTAATTATACTCATAAAATCAGTTGTCAATTCACGAAAGAATGATGTAAAATAATTTCAAGTGGGGTAAGAAATGAAATATTTTGATTACGATGAAGAAGAAATTCAAAGAGGAAACAAAGTTCCATATGATTCGGAACCGATAGCAAGAAGCAGAAATTACAGACAACAAACACCGAGACCTGCCAGCGCAAATCGAATTGTTGTTTTTTTGCTTGTGATTTTGATCGCTTTCAATGTTGTTCTTGCTTCTCTTGTGTTCAAAGCAAACTTGAATGATGCAGGCAAGGTGACTGTTGAAAACTACTACGACATTTACAATGATTCAGTGAGTTCGAGTTATATGGTTTCAAAAGCATTGCCATCTTCGGTGTGCATAGCGAGTGGATACAATGACAATGTGACATCTTCAAACATTTCTTATTCAAATTTTCAACAAATGAATAGCAAAGGATCGGGAGTAATCACAAACATCAACAAAACAACAGGTGAAATGACAATTGTCACTTGTGAACACGTGGTGTCTGGAAATACAAATGCGATTTATGTTCTTTTGTTTGATTCTTATAGGCCCATCAAAGCAACATATATTGGTGGGATCAGGAGCAAAGATATTGCAGTTTTGAAAGTTTTTGCATCAAATGAAGTCAAGACGTCGTCGGCTATTGCTGCTGAAGTTGCAGACAGCATGTATGTTTCAATGGGGGACATGGTTCTTGCAATCGGAAACCCAATGAGTGGTGGATTTGATTCATGTATGGGATATATCAGAAAACCACAAACTCTTGTGAATGTGTCATCAGTTGGTATTGAGAGAGTTATTGCGACAGATGCTCCGATCAATGGAGGAAACAGTGGTGGTGGACTTTTCAATGCAAAAGGTCAACTCATTGGAATTGTCAATGCAAAGATTGAAAGTGAGTCAATTGATTGTGTGTCTTTTGCAATCCCAAGCAACTTGGCTCTCGGAATTGCGGGAAGTATTGAAAGAAATTCTGGCAGTGCAAAGAGTGCTGTGCTTGGACTTGAATTTGCAACTAGTGATGAGCAGAGAGATTCACAAGATGTCGATGGTATCGTTCTTTCAGACACTGTGTTTGTACAAAGTGTTGTTGATGGTTCTGCTGCAAAAAAAGCAGGATTCCAGAAAGATGACATTATTGTTGGTTTTTCATATCATGACAATGTGGTTGTGGACATGCTCACAATGTACAGTTTTGAAGATCACTCATACAATATCAACGTGGGAGATGTTGTCACATTCACTGTAAAACGTGGAATAAGCACAATCACACTCAAAGTTACAATAACTCAAACAAATGGCTAATTGAATCAAAAAAATATTCGATTTTGCTTGCCAACATTTTTCAGAATGTATATAATGAAAATAAGTAACCTTGGAGGAAAATTAAAAATGACAGAACAAAAAGTTAAGAATATTTTGGCAAAACAACTTGGCGTTGCGGAAGCAAAGATCAGTGCAAACACAAACATTGCAACAGATCTTGGTGCAGATTCTCTTGATCTTGTTGAAGTTCTCATGACTTTGGAAGAAGAATTTGCTGTGTCAATTCCAGATGAAGCAATCC
>JAZRDJ010000031.1:0-1927 GCA_045660245.1 Clostridia bacterium
TGTGTAGTTGAAATTCTCGCGCATGGCAGTTTGTTTGGTGTGATCTTTTTTGATGTTTCATTTGGGCTTTTGGGCTCTGGATTTTTGGTGTTTATTTTGCTCGCACTTTTCTGCACGGTTGGAACAAGCATTGAAATTGCTTATGCCGAGAAAAAAAGTGCTGAGAGGCTCCTTGTTGAAAAGTACAAATACATGATCAGAGAAAGTCAGATCGCAAAACTTGAAAAGCAGAACAAGCAAGCAAAAACTGACGTTTTTCAAATCGGAGGTGAGAAATAATGGATTTGTTGCAAATTATGTTTGTTGCGGGCATTGTTTTGAACCCTTGCTTTGTCATGGGGTTTGGCATTTTGAATGTTATTCCGCACAAAAAACACACGGTTTTCATGCTCGTGTCAAACTTGATGGTTCTTGTCGAAAGTGTGATTGTGACCGCGCTTTACTGGGTTTTGCATAATTTTGTGTTCTTGCCTTTTGACATCACGGAACTTGGGCTTTTTGCATGCATGGTTCTCGCGCTTCTTGTGGAGTTCCTTGGCATGAATATCTTGAAGGCTGTCACAAAAGAAAACTACTTTCACTATGAAAAGAACTTTTTGTTCGTGGTTCATGTGGTTATCCTTGCGGGGCTCGCTCTCACGGCAAATTTGACGCTTGATTTCTGGCATTTGCTTTTTTACTCTGCAATGCAATTTGCCAGTGTGTTTGTTGTAAATGTCATTTTTTATGCATTGAACTCAAGAATCAACAACAGGACAATTCCTGATCAAACTCGTGCGCTTGCGCCTCAACTCGCGCTCATGTCAGTTCTTTCACTCATTGGGTATTTGCTCACTGGCATCATGGCGTAATATCATGAAAATCAAGGAGATTTTATGGAAACTTTATACATTATTCTGATCATTTTGGGGGTTCTCGCACTTGCTGTGGGTGTGGTCGTTTTGATCTCTTTCATCGCTTTCAAGAAAAAAGGTTTGTCTGCTGAAGAGAGTTATGTCAAAACATTGCTCCCTGGCATTGACTGCGGATCTTGTGGGTGCAAGACTTGCGCTGAGTTCGCAAAAAAAGTGGCGTCTGGTGAGGCGTCTGCAAACGATTGCAGAGTCAACACTTTTGCAAATCGTGAAAAACTCAAGAGGCATCTGGTGCGTCCGATTGAAACAAACATCAAAAATGTTGCCATTGTTGCCTGCAAGGGTGGTGACAGATGCTTGAACAAATATGACTATATCGGAGAAGAGAGTTGCTCGGCTTGTGAACGTTTGCATTCAGGAATTAAAGCCTGCAAGGCAGGGTGTATCGGTTGTGGGGACTGCATGAAAGCATGTCCATATGGTGCGATCGAGATTTCAAGGCATGGTGTGGCTGAAGTTCAGGAATTCAAGTGTACTGGGTGCGCTGAATGTGTCAAGTCTTGTCCAAACGGGCTCATTCACATGGTTCCATCATCTCAAAAAGTGGGCGTCATTTGCAACAACAGATTTGATGATGCTGGCATCACAAAAATTTGTCCAGTTGGTTGCATCAAGTGTGGTGAATGTGAAAACATTTGTCCAGAAGGAGCAATAACAATTCAAAACAATCTGCCAGTCATTGATGCGAACAAGTGCACAAACTGTGGAAAGTGTGTGGCGGTGTGTCCGTCGCATGTAATCTCCCATTTGTAATTCGCTTTATTTTAATCACATTGCGTCAAAACAATCAAAAAGCCAGACAGTCATGTACGGAAAGTACAATCCTGCCTGGTCTTTTTTTCTGTTTTTAGCACTGCAATCAAACTAAAGCGAATTACTGTGCGTTGAGATTGATACATTTGAATTTTTTTGCGTCAAAACAATCAAAAAGCCAGACAGTTATGTACAAGGAGTACACGCCTGCCTGACGCTTTTTCTTTTCTTTGTATAATATGCAAACTTCGCCCGATTAT
>JAZRDJ010000032.1:0-2170 GCA_045660245.1 Clostridia bacterium
CGAAAAATTTGCGATTTTTCCCTTTGAGATATATTTCTCCATACTTAACCAAAATAACTTTATCCATACTGTTTATCCTTTGAGTAAATTAACTTTTTTTGCAATTTCATTTGCAATAAATTTTGTATCATATTCATCATAACCATTGAATGAAATTCTCACACTACCAAGAACCTCAACTTTTGACTTTCCCATACTTGAAAGAATTCTGTTATCAGAATTTTTTGAAGAACATGCAGACCCTGTTGAAATGAAAATTCCACTTTCTTCAAGCGCGTGCAACAAAACTTCACCTCTTATATTTTTGAATGATATACTCATCACATATGGCGACCCATTCCCGTTTTTTACAAAATCAATACCGAGGTTTTCAAGTTCACTCACCAAACTTTCACTAGTTTTTGAAACCCTTTTGAAATTATCATCAAGATTCTTGATCGCAATTTTTGATGCGACAAAAAAACCTGCAATACCTGCAACATTTTCAGTTCCAGATCTCAATGAGTTTTCTTGACCACCGCCCAAAAGAATTGGATTTATTTTCAAATCTTTCCTATAAACAAGCATTCCAACACCCTTTGGACCATGAATTTTGTGTGCTGACATAACAAAAAAATCAACACCCAAATCATCAATACAAACATCAATTTTCCCAAATGCCTGAACCCCATCAGTTGCAACCAACACTCGCGGGTTGATTTGCTTTGCATACTTTGCGATCTTTTTGATATTGTTGATCGCCCCAGTTTCATTTGAAACCATCATAACAGACACAAGTTTGACATCATTTGTCATCTTATTTTCAAAATCGTCAAAATCCACTTGCCCATCAGATGTGAGCCCAACAAACTCAACACACACACCCAAGTTCTGATAATATTTTGCACACTCAAAAACAGATGGATGTTCTCCCATTGAAACCAAAATTTTGTCACCACTTCGAAGTGATGCAGATGCAAAAATTAAATTATTCGCTTCAGTTGCACACGAAACAAACAATGCTTTGTGATTGCTTGCACAAACAAGGTCAAGCATCTCACTTCTCACATTTTCAATATATTTCCGAACAGAAACTGCAGGGGCGTAAACACTGCTTGGATTGAAAAAATCGACATTCAAAAATTTATTCATTTCTTCAACAACTTCAGCATGACATTTCGTCGTTGCAGCATTATCAAGATATACCATATGTTCTCCTTTATTTTTTACATACATATGATACATTTATTAATAGAAATAGTCAAGAGAAATCAAAATTTAAGGTATGATACTCAACATTTCAGTGAGTGTATTTGAATGCAAATATGTATCAGGAATTTTCCCCACAATGATTGCTTCACAAATGAGCACATCACTTGCTGACGACACAGTAACTGTCTTTTCCGGAAAAACAACTCTTATTGTTGAATTGACAAGAATATAAATCCTGTGCTGAGTTTGATTTATCCCAGCATTCAAAAACTTTGAAAGAAATCCACAGGTAATGTCCGGATATGGAACAATATCAATTTTCACCTTTGGACCAAGACTAGAAAAAGCATTGATTCCAGTGAAAGCCCCGAGCGAAATCTCAAGAGGACTTTTTGAAAGTTCAAGAAGTTTTGAAAGAGCAATTTGACTCACCATTCTTGAAATGTTGTTCACCTTCACAGAATTTGCAGACATCGAAAGAATTGATCCATTTTCATCTCTTGAAATCTTTATTATATCATCATAAGTCACAAAACTACTCATGGCTTCAGTGATGGCATAGTCCATTGATTTGTTTGCAAGAATTTTCATTTGCGCCTCACTTGTTCGAACAATCACAGGTGTCACAATAAAGTGGAGATACGATAATAAAAACGCAAAAATAATGAATAAACACATAAAAAACGCAATTATTTTGCGTTTTTTATTGAAATTTATTGCCAAAACCACATTGCCAACACTTGTTCCTTTCACACTTAATTATATGAATACTTGTTCAAATTTATTAATCCTTTTTGGTTTTTGACGTCGTAAAAAAACTTACCAAATATGAAAATCCGATTGACACAGCAATGCCTGCACTTGTCGCCATCAACCCTCCACCAAGAGCACCAAAAAACCCATCAATCTTTGCCCCTGAAATTGCGCCCCTGGCGAGAGAATTTCCAAATCCAGTGATAGGAACAGTTGCCCCAGCACC
>JAZRDJ010000033.1:0-12214 GCA_045660245.1 Clostridia bacterium
ATATAAAAAATCCCAATTTACGTATTACATAACTAACATTGTTTCAAAGAATTTTTCACACAAAGAAAAAAGCCATTGCTTCGAGCAATGACTTTTTTATATTTTTTGTTAAAAAACTTACTTATTAAAAAATTCTTGAATTTTTTCAACAAGCAAATCTGCCTCAATACCATGAACCTGAGCGGCTTCTTCCAAGGTTTCCATTTGGCTCATTGGACAGCCAAAACAATGAAGTCCAAAACCCATGAGCACAGGTGCAACATTTGGATCCATGTTCATCACTTCTCCAATTGTCATGGTTTTCACGATTTCAACTTTTTTCTTTTTCATGAGATTATTTTTCTCCTTTATACTTTTTCATTGCATCAACAAGGTCTTTGAGTGCTTTTTCAACTCTTTTTTGCTGACTTGCAGACAATGGTTCTTCGTTCTTTTTCATAAGTTTTTCGGCACGAGCGAGTGCTTCTTCAAACTCTTCATCTGTTTTGATCACAAGTTCCCCATCATCTGTTTTTTCTTTTCTTGGTCTACCTCTACCACGCTTTGGTTCAACCATTGTATTTTGATTCATATCTTTTTCCTCATTTTGTGCCACAACTTCTACTTTTTCTTCCACAATTTCAGGTTTTGCTTCTGGTGCAACAGCGTTGTGTTGAGCATTGTTTTCTTCTTCATCGCCCACAATTTCTTGCACTGACTCATCAATAGTTTCGAGTGACTGTTCTTCATTTACAAATTCAACCCCTTGAACCGAGTCATTGCTGGAATCTTCAATGTTTCCATTCTCAACTTCAAACTGCTCTGTTTTGTCTTCAACCAAAATAATTTTCGATTGATCATTCAATTTTGGTTCAACAACGTTTTGCACAAAAACAGAATTTTCCTGATCACGATTTGCGAACTCTATTTCAGCCCCCTCAACCTTTTCATTCAAGATGTCCATCATTTCATTGAAATCTTCAACGCAAACCTTGTATTGATGATGTCTGATTGCTGTGTAGAGATAGTATGTGAGCATACTAACAAGAGAAAACAAACATGGAACCAAAAGAGCGCTTGCAAGTGCATAACCAGTGATTGCTACATCAGCCCCGATATTTGCAACACCAAGCAAAGCAAAGAACAATGAAAATCCAGTGATATATGTTCTCATTGTTGATCTGTTTTGATTCAACAATCCCCCCTCAAGTTCAAGATCCAAACAATCAGATCTCTTGATGTACTCCGAAGGCAATCCCTTTTCTGCATGCTCAAAGGTTTTCCATCCGCGAAGGAATGAATCTGGAAGTTTGCTACCAAGTTCCACAAACTTTGGGTATGTTTCGCTTGTTAGTCCATAAGTATCAACAAGATCTGAAATTTTTCTGCACCCTCTCGAAAACTTTGACTGAAAACTGCAAAGAAGAGACAACAAGATCCAAAGTACATATACGCCGTAAATAATACAAGCGGCTATTGCAACTCTTTCTGGTGTAAAAATACTAACCAATACATTAAAAATGGTTGAAATAAACTCAAACATAATAATCCTCCCCTGGTCGTTTGATAAAATCATTATAACACATGATTTGTATATTTACTAACAAATTTTAAATATTTATTTGCATTTAAATAAATTTTTATATTTCAAAAATTTCGCCCATATCAACCGCGACAATACACATTTTCGCAACTTTTGTCCCAAAAATTCTTTCGGCGGCCTGTTTGTATCCCTCAAGTTGAACGCCATACTTCGCTCTTGCTGTATTTTGTGTCAATTTTCCAGTTTTATAATCATAAAGAACCAAACAATCACCAACTTTTGCAAGCATATCAATGATACCTTGGACTTCAATTTGATCTTTTCGATCCCCTTCGCCAACGAGCATGAAAAATTCAATTTCCTTTTTTATCCATGATGACTGCAAAACTATTTCTTTCAATTTTGTATTACTTATGCAATTCAAAATCTTTTTTGTGTCAATCATCTGGATTTCTTCATCTGTCAAAACTTTGCGATTTCTCAAACGAGCAATCACGTCCTCTATTTCCAATAATGAGTTTTCAAGCAGTGTCAAGTTTTCAAAAACTTTGTGATATGCTGTACCTCGCTTTGCGGAACTTTTGATGCTTGTATCAAATAATCTCTCTTCATTAACAAACACGTTGTCCGCATTTGCAATTTTTGTGATTGTTGTTTTTCTTGGCATAAGCGTTTGTGTTTCAAACGGATAAACATACGCCAACTGATTTTCAAGCATAGACTTTGTTTGGGTGTTAATTTTCCCCATGAGCACAGGTCTGTCTTGCTTGTTTTTGTCCCACTTTTCAATGTTTGAAATATCATAATATTCAGTGTCAAAAACTGTTGAGTTTTTATAGTTTTCATCAAGCAAAAGTGGTGCGAACCATTCCAAAAAGCACGTTGGTGTTGGTTGAAATTTTGCTTTCAATGAACCTTTTTCTCCACAACCAGTGACAAACAAGTAATCGATTGCTCTCGTGAGTGCAACATACAAAAGTCGTTGTTCCTCTTCAAAAAACTTTTTGTTTTCAACGATCTTTGACGCTGCCCTTGCAAGGCTCAGCGTTTTGTACCTTTCATTCGTGTTGAAAAAGTTCATGGTCATACCAAGTTCTTTGCTCATGAACATGTCGCCATAAACAGACTTTCTGTTGAAATCTCTTCCTGCCCCAATCAAAAATACCACTGGGAATTCAAGACCTTTTGATTTGTGAATAGTCATCACCCTCACACTGTTTGGCAGCGTTTTGCACTCACATTCAAGGCTTGACAAATCATTATTTATCAAAAATTCTTCAAGCGTGCAATTTGACAAACTTGACAAAAACTTGTTCAATTTTGCAAGGCGCTCTGAACTATTGCCACTTGAGATCATATTTTGTTCAATCGAAAAATCACGAATAATTTTCCCACACAAATCCCCAACCATCATGAAAGAAGATAACTTTTTATACACTTCAATTGTTTGAATAAAGTTCGTTATTTTTAGATACAAATCGGTATCTTTATGTGGATAATTCAACACACACTCATAGAAATAATAATTATCACTTGATTGTCGTATTTCAAGCAACTCATCTGGAGAAAACTTGAAAAATCTTGAATACATCAACGAAAATAGCGGTTTGTCACAGGCAAAGTTTGAAACGACAAAAAGCATATTCTTGAGCGACATAATGTCGGAATCATCAAATACATCAGATGTGATATCACTGCTCACTGGGATTCCCACTCCGTCCAAAACGTCCAACAGATCATTCAAATAATCATTTCTCGAATGAACCAAAAGCACAATGTCTTTGTATGTTATTTGCCTTTCCTTTTTTGTTTCCTTGTCGATTATTGTGTACTTGTTTGACCCAACAATTTCAGCGATCTTGTTTGCAATGACCATGCCTTCAAGATGTGCTTTTTCATTTTCTACAGTATCCAGATATTGATGATTTTTTACGGAATAAACTGGTAATTCTGGCAATGGCTGATTGTCAGAACCTTTGATGCCTGTTGTATCCACAAACATGAGTGTGGCACGTGCTTGCGTGTTGTTTTCAACGACCTTGCCAGGAATTAAACGCGCCTCTGCCTTGTAATCAACACCACCAAACGACTTTGTCATGGTATTATCAAAAACAATATTCACAAACTCCAAAATATCAGGAAAACTTCTAAAGTTTTTGTTGAGTGAAATACTGACGCTTTTTGTGTCGCCATTTTTATACTCATTGTACTTGTTCAAGAAAATCTCTGGATCACAAAGTCTGAAGCCATAAATACTTTGCTTAATGTCGCCAACCATAAACCTGTTGTTATCTGAACTGATCATTGTGATTATCTTCTCTTGAACAGAGTTGATATCTTGATATTCATCAACAAAAATATATTTATACCTTTGTTTGATTTCCGAGAGAACTTCAGAGTTTGACAAAACTTCAAGAGCAAACATCTCAAGATCATTGAAGTCAAGAACTCCTTGTTCTTTTTTCAGCATCAAATAAATTTCATCGAACCACTTTGCAAGTCCATACAAAAACTCAACGTGTTTTTTGATGTTTTGGAGGGCTTCTGTTATTGTTTCAATTGTAGAGTCAGCATCAGCAAACAACGCATTCACAATGGTCTCAATGCGTTTTTGCATATCTTTTTTCATTTGCATGCACAATTTCTTATACTCTTCAAACTGCTCATCAACTTTTGGAATTGAATCATATTTCCCGAGAGTTTTCACAGAATCTGAAAAAATCTCAAACCTGTCATTAAATTTGATTGATGACAATTTTGTATCCAAAGAATCCAAATATACACAAAGTTTTTTTGAATTATCTTCATCAACATTTTGAATGATTAGTTCTTTGAGTTCATTTATTTCATTTTTATAAACAAATGCAATATTTTTTGCATAATTTTTTATTATTTCTGCACATTTATTTTTGTTTAGATCTGGTTCGAAAGTGCTTTCAATATTTGCTTTTTTCCATGCATCAAAATCATACTGTGATTTTGAAAATTCATAAACCTTCAAAATTTGTTCTTTGAGTTTATCGTCTTTTCGATCGCGTTGAAAAATATCAGACACCTCAAAAAACAAAGAATTATCTACCTTGATTTCTGAATCAAACAACCGATCAAGTGCTTTGGCTTTCAGTTTCTTTTGCTCCAACTCATCAACAACTGAAAATGTTGGATCAAGACCAATGACATAAAAATAATTTTTTAAAAGTCTTGCACAAAAACTATGCAGATTTGACACATCACTCACTGGAATATTGTCAATTTGTTCCAAAACAAATGGTGACATTTCCTCGCATGACAAGCGGGATATCAGTTTGTTTTTCATATCCTCTGCGCTTGCCTTTGTGAAGGTCAACACCAAAAAGTTTTCAATGGAAATTTTTTGCTCGAGGATCATTCGAACGATTTTTTCAATCATGACAGTTGTTTTTCCACTTCCTGCAGCAGCAGAAACAAGGATATTCTTATCCTTTTCAAACAAAACTTGTTTTTGCTCTTCTGTTGCTTTTGAAATGTCAAACACTTTTCATTTTCTCCTTTTACAAAAAATTATGGAATTCAATATCTTTGATTGCTTTTCTGCCATCTGGCATATCTGTACTTTCAAGTCCGCAGACACTTTTGTATGCACAGTAATGACATGGACTTTTATCTCCAATTACAAGCGGTGATGGTTTGATATACCCAGACATGATTTCTTTCACTGCATTTTGTTCAATTTCCAAAATATAATTTGTTATTGACTCAAACTGTTCTTGTGTCAAGAGATTTCCCTCTTTTCCAAAATCTCTTTCATCCGGATTGCTTGTTCCTTTCGCATTGATGAACTTGACCGGAATGCTTTTGCTGGTTTTGTTTGAAAACAAGTCTGTATCCATGTTCACAACAACATGTTCATCTTTGATCACATAACCTTTGTTTTTATAACTTTCTTCTGCCTTTTTCTTTGAGTCTGCCCATTCATTTCGAACCGGGAAGTATAGTGCTGCAGCAGGTTTTAGTTTTTTGCTTTTATCCATGATTGCCTGAATATATGACAAAAGTTGAACTTTCTTGCCATAGTACACACTTTCTGGATTTTCTTCAATCTTTCCAGTTTTGTAGTCAATCACCCTGAACCACTCACCAAATTTGTCAACTCTGTCAATTTTTCCTTCAATTCGAATTCCAGAATCAAGAGTAATTGCATTATATTCTCCATTCTCGCCAAACCACGCTTCAACCGCAACAGGTTTGAAATTACTCTTTTTGAGTTGTTCCCCGATTGATGTCATCAACCTCTTTGATTCTTTCTTCAAAATATTGACGAGTAGTTTGTTGTTTTCCTGCACAATATTTTTGTCATTGAGCGAACTTTCAACAATTTCCTCGTATTCACACTCTTGAACATCTCCATTTTTCATGAATTTCTTGACATAAAGTTCTGCAACCCTGTGCAATACATCACCGACGTCAATTTCTTTCATACGTGATTCCTGACGTTCTTTGAGTCCCAAAGTATAATCCGCAAAATGCATGAATGGACATGAAAAATATTTTTCAAGTTGACTAATACTTGTTTTTTTGTTCTTGAATGAATATTTGTTTTCAGACAATTCTTGTGTTTCTTTTTTTGATGACAAAATTTCACCAAAATCCAAATTTGACTGATCTTTGATTACATCATAAACCGAAGATATGTCTGATGCAGAAATATTTTTGCCAAACTTTACACTTCCCACCATTGATGCGAATCGATTTTCGAGATTTTTTCCCGAATAAATGCCACAACTCAAATCAACAATATTTTTTTTCTTTGGTTCCACTCTCCTGAATGATGTTTCACCAGCAATTCGATAATCTGAAAATAAGTTTGCAAGACTCATCACAAACGATGATGGCGACAACTCTTCCTGTGAATTGTTCACCTTGGCATAAGACACACTCACTTTCTCAAACCCCAAAATTGTCTCAAAGGCCTTGAAACGTTCTCTTCTGTTCAAAGTTTTGATTGTTGGTTCAATCTTAACTTTGAAAACATCACTCAAACTGTTGATCTCTGCATCTCTGATCATTCCACAATCATCATTTGTGGCAGGAAACTTCCCTTCACTTGCGCCAACAACAAAGAGGTGTTTGATGTCTATCATTCCGTCAGTTTTGCCCTGAATTAATACACTATCAATTTGAAGTGGAATGAGCGAAATTTCAACACTTGACAAACCTGAAAGCAAGAGTGAAACAAAATCATTTGGCTCTGTATTGCACTCTCCCAAAAACTCGTCGAGTGTTTTGAAACTTTTTTGGGTTTTCTCCCAGACCTGTTCAGTCACTGCCGCCATTTCTGACTCACCCAAAAATTCCTGCTCCCTCTTCAAATCGATCAATCGCTTTTCAATTTCATGCTCATCAAAAAAACCATTCAAAGCATGTATATATTCGCAAACTTTTGAAGCACCATGCAATTCGTTCAGGAGCGGTTGCAAAATTTTCAAAAGGGAAATTCTGGTTTCTTCCGCAAATTTGGTGTTTTGATCAAATCTGACATCATTATTGCTGAATTCATCCAAAAAAGCACTAAACTTTGTTCCCATCCTTCTGATATAATTTTCAAATTCATCAGGATTTCCTTGAATATTCAAAAGTGGACATTTTGCGAGAGCAATCATGTGCGATGGTTCGAACCCTATTCTTGAAATCTCAAGAATATGTTCAAGCATAACAAAAAACGTATGCGTTGAAAAATCATACTTTTTTGATATGAAATGAGGTATGTTGTACTCCTCAAAAACCTTTTGCACTGACTTTTCATAATTGTCAAGATCAGCAATCAAAACCCCAAAATCCCTGAACCTTCTGCCTTTTCTGACTCCCTCAGAAATTTGTTCAGCAATCAAAGATAATTCGTCATCAATGTCAGCACACTCCACAAATTGAATATCTCCGACTGACTTTGTTTGTTTGAGTGGATAAACAAACGCATTGCTCGCAATATAATTCATGTCAGGCGAAAATCTTTCTTTCACAACAATTGGACTGTAATTAATTTTCAATCTGTCTGCCACACTCTTGTAGTGATTGTATACATCATTGTCAGCAATGTGTGCATTTTTCAAATCAGGATGCAAAAAACTTGCAGATACGGTCACACTTTTTGCAGTTTTCACAAAATTGAAAATGACATCATCCATTTGACCAGTTACAGAATCAAACCCAAGAATGAAGATATCTGATTTTTTGATAAAATCACTATCAATCGATGCCTTTGCAATTTCATTCAAACTATCAGACATGTCAAGATATCTGTCACCCAAATAATTCTCATAAGCATCATACAAAAGAGCAATATCCATCATTTTTGATGGCAATGCTCCCTTTGACGACCTTGCAACTCTTGAAAACTCTTCTGGCGAAACACCGCTTGATTTGAGTTGAGTGATCGTGTCATATATATTTTCAGAAAACCCCAAGAATGATGAGGCTTTTTTGTAACACACCAAATCAGATGCAAGTTCCTGCACAAGTTTTTTGATGATATAAATTCCTGTTTCCCTGGTGAGCAAATAACTCTCACTGCAAACGCCAAGTTTTGTGAGCAATCTGTTGTAACTGCAAATGAATATGTTCGCGAATGCTCCGTTCTTTGATCTTTCGAGCAAATACCTTTCAGCCATCACAGTCTTTGTTTCAGGCAGAACAATAACAACTTGATTGCTGGCATTCTGCTCAGCCAAAACAAGAGCCTCATCAAGCCCCTTTTTCATCGCATCATCGGTAATTTTCGCAATCAAAAAATTCATATTCATGACCATATTTTATCACATGAAAAAACAAGTTTCAATCATTTGCAATCAGAAAACAAAAAAACACAAGCATTGCTTGTGTTTCTCTATCTCTATTTCTTGACAATTGCAACAACATTGACTTTGAGTTGTCCTAGCACTCCCTTGTAGAGCCTCAGTGGCACAGTGTAATTCCCCTCGCCTTTGATTGGACTTGAAAGTTCAATCTTCTTTTTGTCAATACTGTATCCTATTTTTTCAAGACCATCTGAAATTTCTTTTGAAGAAATCGATCCAAATGCCCTTCCATTCGCTCCAACTTCAATTGAGAGTTCAAGTTTCACATTTTCAAGTTTTTTTGCAATTTCTTTTGCCTCTGCAGTTTCTTCTGCAATCCTCTTTGCTTCTGCTGCCTTTTGCATGTTGTTCACATTCACATTTGATGCGTTTGCAGGAACAGCGAGTTTGTTTTTGAAAAGAAAGTTCGTTGCATATCCATCACTCACAGTGATGACATCACCTTTTCTGCCTTGCGCTTTTACGTCTTGTGTTAAAATAACCTTCATAAAATCATCCTCCAACAACTAGTTTATAAATATATTATAACATACTTAATAAATTTTGCAAACATTGTACATAATAATAATAAACAAAATATCAAGGAGAAAACAATGTTTGATTTGAAATGCAAACGCGAAGGTTGCAAATATAATAATTGTTGCAATTGCAATGCTCATCACATTGATGTTGATCAAAAAACTGATTGCACCACCTACACCCCATCAGAAGACCCAAACAAGCGTGAGATTGACAAAATCCCACACAAACTAGTGAGAGAAGATACAAAGGTAACTTGCAAAGCCGATTGCCTCTTCAATGACGGCAAAAAATGCCTAGCAAACAGCATCACCGTTGCCACAAACAAAGACAACCCAGCCTGCCAAACTTACATGCCAAGATGAAAAACGAACTAAACAAAACCCCCCGAGATTTTCTCGGGGGGTTGTTTTCTTCACACTTTGTTAATTGCCGAATGTGACTTAATTACTTAAGTTCTACAGTAGCACCAGCAGCTTTGAATTTTTCTTCCATTTCTTTTGCTGCGTCTTTAGCAACGTTTTCTTTGATTGTGCTTGGAGCGTTATCAGCAAGAGCCTTAGACTCAGAAAGACCAAGTCCTGTGATCTCACGAATAACTTTGATAACGTTGATTTTGTTTGCTCCACAGTCCTTAAGAACAACTGTGAATTCTGTTTTTTCTTCTTCAGCAGCAGCAGCGCCGGCACCAGCAGCAGGAGCTGCAACAGCCATAGCAGCAGCGCTTACGCCGAATTCTTCTTCAATAGCTTTTACAAGGTCGTTGAGTTCAACAACAGTGAGAGCTTTGATTTCATCTAAAATATTTTTGATATCTGCCATTTTAATTATCTCCTTAAATAAAATTTTGATTTTAAATTGATTTATTGTTTGATTTTCAAGGTTCAAACAAACCTATTTTAACTTATGCTTCTTGCTTTTTAGCAACTTCTGAAAGACCAATAGCGAGAGAACGCATTGGAGAAGTAAGCATACCAAGTAATTGTGCCACCAAAACTTCTTTTGATGGGATAGCTGCAAGTGCTTTTACACCAGCGATGTCGAGGTACTTACCTTCAACATAACCCGCTTTAACTTTGAGCACTTTGTAGTTATTTTCTCCATCAACGGCAATCTTGGCAGGAGCAACAACATCACTTGTATGGAAAGCAACAGCAGTAGTTCCCTCAAGAAGACTTGCATCAAAAGAGATACCGAGTTCTTCAAGAGCAATCTTCAAAAGTCTGTTTTTGTAAACTTTGTAAACAGCGCCTGCTTTTCTGAAGTTATTTCTAAGTTCAGTCACTTGAGCAACTGTAAGTCCCTTGTAATCAACCAAAATGATTGCTTTCGCATCTTTTGCATGAGACTTGATTTCGTCCACAACAACTTTCTTATTTTCGAAATTAGCTGACATTATATTTCCTCCTATTATTTTTATCGTGTGAAGGCAAATAAAAATTCCCGTGTGCTAGTGAGTCACGAGCAAACACGGGAATAATGTCATCATTATCCTGTTTTGTTGTTCCTCGGCAAGATATTGAGGATTTCTCCACTTGCTGTCTTTGGCACATAAAAATATTTATTTACGAGTGCTATTATAAACACGATTGACGCTTTTGTCAACCCTATTTTAAAAAAAACATTCAATATTTTCACCTATTGCAATGTTTTTAAGTATATGATATAATATGTATATCAAATATATACATTTTAGGGAGAGTTTTTATGAAAAATACCACTTATATCGAAAAAGTTGATCCAACAATTTGCTATATGAATTATGAAAAATCAGAGTTTAAGAAAAAATATATCATTGATGACATTGAGAGACGTCCAAATGATGAGGGTACTCCTGCTCTTTATGTCACACTCAAAACAAATAATCCTCAAATGTATTATATCGTTGCAGAAATTACTGATTTCACAATGCTCGTCAATCCAATGGAACATGAAGATCAAAACGATCTTTTGAAAGTTATTTTCGACAGACAACCATTTACAAAAGAATTCAACAAGGCATACAATGAAGCAAAAACTCTCGAATATAACAATGAATATTGGTCAAAAGTTGAGTCAATTCCCATGGATGAGGACTATCAAAACAAATTGGATGTGCTCACTGACACTTATGAAAATGCTCTCAAAAGTATTGTTCAATTTGATGAACCAACATATAGTTCAATTTCAGAAAAGTAAATTATAGAAACAAAAAAATAGAGTTGAATTTCAACTCTATTTTTTTTGCTTAAATCAAATTAAACTCTGTAAGTTGTCTTGATTCCAGGGCCCATTGTGCTTGCAACAGAGATACTCTTGAGGTAAACACCTTTTGCTGCTTGTGGTTTTGCTTTCACAATTGCATCCATGATTGTTTCATAGTTTTCTTGAAGTTTTTGAACACCAAAACTCTTCTTTCCAATAGCAACGTGAATGATACCAAATTTGTCAAGACGATATTCAACTTTACCAGCCTTGATATCTTTGATTGCCTTTGCAACGTCTGGAGTAACTGTTCCACTCTTTGGGTTTGGCATCAAGCCACGAGGTCCAAGAACACGAGCGATTCTACCAACAAGTCCCATCATGTCAGGAGTTGTGATACAAGCGTCGAAGTCAAGCCAGTTTTCTTTCATGATTTTGTCGATCATGTCTTCAGCACCAACATAGTCAGCGCCATTTTCTTTTGCGATTTCTGCCTTGTCGCCTTTTGCGATAACAAGAACTTTTACATTCTTACCAGTACCATTAGGGAGTACTACAGATCCACGAACTTGTTGATCAGCGTTCTTTGGATCAACACCAAGTTTAACGTGAAGTTCGATTGTTTCGTCAAATTTAGCAGTTGCAGTTTCAATCACAAGACCAAGAGCCTCTTCAGTTTCATAAATCTTGCTTCTTTCAACTTTTTCGGCAGCGTTGTTGTAATTCTTTCCTCTCTTCATGAGATTATTCCTCCTCAACAAGTACGCCCATGCTACGAGCAGTTCCCTTAACCATGCTGATTGCTGCTTCAATGCTTGCAGCATTGAGGTCAGGCATCTTTATTGTTGCAATTTCGCGAACTTGATCCATAGTTAATTTTCCGACTTTTTCTTTGTTTGGTTTTCCACTTGCAGCCTCAAGACCGAGTGCCTTTTTGATGAGTACTGCTGCTGGTGGTGTTTTGAGCACGAATGTGAATGAACGATCTTGATAGATTGTCATCTCAACAGGAATGATAAGTCCTGCTTGTGCTGCTGTCTTGTCGTTAAATTCCTTAACGAATGCTGGAATGTTGATTCCATGTGGTCCAAGAGAAGATCCTACTGGTGGACCTGCAGTTGCTTTTCCCGCTGGGAGTTGAAGTTTAACAACTGCCTGA
>JAZRDJ010000034.1:0-10334 GCA_045660245.1 Clostridia bacterium
CCACCACCAAATTTTCCACCGGCATGAAGTTTTGTGAGTACAAGTTCAACAGCACTTTTCCCTTCTGTTTTGTGAATACCTGTTGGGATTCCACGTCCATTGTCAGTTACTGAACATGATCCGTCTTTGTTGATTTCAACAATGATTTTGTTGCAGTATCCAGCAAGTGCTTCATCAATACTGTTGTCAACAATTTCTGTCACCAAGTGATGCAATCCCTTGATATCTGTTGAACCGATATACATTCCAGGTCTTTTTCGAACTGGCTCAAGCCCCTCGAGCACTTGGATCTGATCTTCTCCGTAATTGTTTTCTACTTTTGTAATATCATCCATATTTTAGCCCCTTTTTAAAAATAGATTTTGCTACCTTTTAGCACTTTTGATTATAACAAAAAATGCCTGCCCGTGGCAAGCAAATAAAGAATATATTTTAATAAATATATAATATATTTATATATAGAGTGTCGAAACGTGGCTAAAAAGTGCTTTTCAAGGGCTCAATTCCTTTGCTTTGTCTTTTTTACGGCACCAGAAGTCACTTTGAAATTTGTATAACCTTGCTCTTTGGGGAATTTGAAGGCCGTACCAGTGACGATTGTTTGCAAACTTGACACCACATCAAACAACTTTTTTTGACGCCTTGTATCAAGTTCAGAAAATACATCATCAAGCACCATGACAGGATTTTCTCCAATCTCATTGGCAAAAATTTCCGCCTCTGCAATTTTGAGTGCAAGCACGATGCTCCTCTGTTGCCCTTGACTTGCGAAACTCCTTGCATCCATGCCATTCAAGACAAATCTGATGTCATCTCTGTGTGGGCCGATTGTCGTGTATCCAAGTTCAATGTCACGTTCAAGATTGTATTCAAGGGCAGAAAGAATTTCTGCTTTCAACTCTTCAGTTGTTGTTCCTCTTGCACCAACATAATCGATTGAAAGTTCTTCGGTTTGCTTTGAAAGTTCCTTGAGTGCCTTTTTCGCAGGATCTGTCAATTTGTCAACAAAACTTTTCCTAGTTCTGATGATGGGAGCAGCAAGTGATGCCAATTGCTCATTCCAAACAGCGAGTTGTGAAAGAAGCATTTCACGGTTTCTTTCAGTTTTGAGCAATCTGTTGCGTTGAAACAAAACCTTGTTGTACCTTGCGAGCAAGTTGTAGTACGATCCTGAGAGTTGAGAAATGTCAGTATCCATGAATTCTCTTCGCTCATTTGGCGACTCCGATACAATTTTGAGTTCATCTGGAGAAAAGTATACAGTGATCAAATTTCCGAACACTTCACTCATCTTTGCAACTTCATTGTTGTTGATCTTGAACACTTTTCCTTGCTCTTTGTCAATGAAGTACTCGATCTTGATTTTGCCAAACTTTCGCTCAACCTCAATTTCCACAAAACACGAACTCTCAAAAGAATTGATAATGTCATTTTCTTTGCTGGTTCTTGGACTCTTTGTTGTTGATGCAATCACCAATGCCTCAACAAGATTGGTCTTGCCTTGACCATTTTGACCAGTAATTGTATTAATACCATCTTCAAACTCCACAAAGGTGTCTTTGTGGTTCCTGAAATTATGGAGTTTGACATAATTAATTTTCATAACGCTATACCAAAAACATTATACCAAAATGCTCAAAAGTTGTCCAACAATTGTTGAAATTATTGACAGCATGTGCTTGTTTTTTTTATTCTTTTAGTATATACTTGATTAGAAATAAAATTTGTCAGGAGAAAAACATGAGCGAAATCAATTTTGTTGACACAAACGATATTCAAATTGACATCAAAAATATTTGGGAAGAAGCCAAGCATCTTTTGGAACCACTTGTGTCATCAGTAACTTATGACGTATGGATTGCAACTCTTGAGCCTGTTGATCTCAAAGGGAATACTCTTGTCCTTTCAACCCCAAGTTTTTCAAGTCAAAATGTCCTGAACCAAAAATACAAAACACACATCACTGATTCTGTGAACAAAATCCATTCTCAAATTTCATCAGTTGAATTCATCATTGCAACCGGTGAAGAAGAAATTGTTGCACAAACAGAACAACCAGCAAAAACAATTGAAGTTCCAAAGAAAAAACAAGAATCTTCATGCTTCAACCCAAAGTACACTTTTGACAACTTTGTCGTTGGATCATCAAACCAATTTGTTGCTGCCGCTGCCAAAGCCGTTGCCGATAGACCAGGTACAAATTGCAACCCACTCTTCATTTGGGGCGGTGTTGGACTTGGCAAAACCCACCTTTTGCACGCAATCGGAAATGAGATTTTGGAAAAAAAGAAAGATCTCAATGTTGTTTATGTCACAACTGAAAAATTCACAAACGACCTCATTTCTTCAATCAGAAACAGTACAAAGGGTGCAAATAGTGACTTTAGAGAAAAGTACAGGACTTGCGATGTTCTGATCATTGACGACATTCAATTTATCATCAACAAAAATAGTGTACAAGAAGAATTTTTCCACACATTCAATGAACTTGTCATGAACGGAAAACAAGTTGTCATTTCATCAGACAAAATGCCAAAAGATATCAACCCACTCGAGGAACGTCTCAAAAGCAGATTTGAAAGTGGACTCATTGCTGACGTCGGAGTTCCCGACATCGAAACCAGAATTGCAATCATCAACAAAAAAGCCCAACTCGAAAGATACAATATTTCACAAGAGGCGATTGAATACATTGCTGAAATCTCAAAAACAAACATCAGAGAAATGGAAGGCAGACTGTCACGTGCCGTGTTCTACTCTGGACTTCTTGGAGAATCAATCACATCACTTGAAACCACAAGAGAAGCCCTGAAGGATATGGTGACCGAAGACAACTCTGAAATTGATGCAAACAAAGTTCTCGAATGTGTCTGCAAATTCTACAACATCAAAAAGGAAGAATTGCTCGCAAGAAAGAGAACCAAAGAAGTTGCAATGGCAAGACAAATTGCAATGTACTTGATTTCAGAACTCATCGCAATGCCACTTGCTTCAATCGGAAACATTTTTGGGAAAGATCACGCGACAGTGATTTATGCAAAAAACAAAGTCACTGACGACATGTCAAAAAACAAAAAACTGGCTGTTGAAATCAACGATATGAAACAAATGATAAAGGGGAAATAAAATATTTTGTGTATTTTCTACTTGATTATCAAGCGCAAAGTATTTATAATAAGTTAATAAAGAGGTACAAATTTATGAAATTAATATGTGAAGGACTTGACTTAAGTGATGCAGTTTTGAAAGTTATCAAAGCGACAGCATCAAAAACAACAAACCCAATTTTGGAAGGCATCAAACTCAGAGCGAGCGAAGACGCCCTCACTCTTTCTGCAACAGACCTTGAACTTTCAATCGAAAAGACAATCCCTGCCGACGTGAAGATCGAAGGCGAAGTGGTTGTTCCTGGAAAATTCTTTGCAGACTTTGTGAAAAAACTTTCTGGTGAGCAAATCGAACTTACTCTCGACGAAAAAAATTCTCTCAAAATTCAATACACAGACTCTGAAGGATTCCTTCAATGCATGAACGCTGAAGAGTTCCCTCAAATCAAAGAACTTGTAAATCCTGAAAGAGTTGTCATGAAAACAAGAGATTTCAGAGATCTCATCAACAAGACAATCTTCTCTGTTGCGATTGACGACGCAAGACCAATTCTCAAAGGTTGCCTTTTTGAAATCGGACAAGAAGAGATCACTGGCGTCGCTCTTGACGGATACCGCTTGGCTCTTGTGAAAAAACCAATCGTTAGTTCAACTTCTGAATTCAATTGCATTGTTCCAGCAAGAACTCTTGGTGAAATCAGCAAACTTCTTGATGACAGCGAAAGAGACATCGAAGTATTCATTCAAAAGAATTACATGCTTGTGAAGGTTGATGGAACAAAGATTATCACAAGACTTTTGGATGGTGAATTCATCAATTACAAACAAGTTATTCCACAAAGCACAGCATCAGTTGTTACAATCAACAAAAAACAACTCGAGTTTGGTCTTGAGCGTGCAAGTTTGCTCGCAAAAATGGACAGAAACAATCTTGTCAAATTCGACATTCGCGACAAACTCCTCACACTTACATCATCATCAGACATCGGAAACGTGACTGAAAACATAACAATCGCGCTTGACGGAAAAGATGTTTCAATCGCATTCAATGCAAGATATTTCAGCGAATGCATGAGAACAATCGAAGATGAGTTCATCAAGATCAACTTCACTTCTCCAATCGCACCTTGCACAATCGAATCTGCAGAAAATAGTGAATATTTGTACTTGATTCTCCCAATGAGAATTGTGAACTAAGGAGCGTCCCATGAAAAACAAAAAACCATCACTCGTTGTGCTTTCACTTTCTCTTGGTCTTTCAGTTGCTTTTCTTGTTTTGCTTAATCTCGGACTCTTTAATGTTTTTGTTCCATCATGGATCAAAAACTCATCATTCAATTACATGGTCGGCTTTGTCCTTGTTGCACTCAACCTCATTCTTGACATCACATTCATGGTGATCGAAACAAAAAAGAAACTTGACATTCCAGAGTGGTTCAGAGTTGTGTTCTTTATCGGCTTCTTTGTTTTTACAAATGTTTATTATTACTTCGGACTCTACTCTATCATTTACACCGAAATATTATTTTACATTTATCTTTCTGTTGTTCTTTCAATTCTTGCGATTTCAGTTTTTTATAACATTCAAAAAAACGAGAACAATCAGATAAAAACAAACAATGCTTATGCATCAATCACAACATTTACATACTCAACCTCAATCTTCTTGCTTGTTGAAACAATCGTGACTGCAATCAAGATTATTTCAGGACAAGGTATTCAAACTGGTTTGCTTTCATTCTTGATCCACTCATGCGTTTGCATTTTTTCAAGTTTGATCATCGCAGTTGCATTCCACGTTTCTCTGTCAAGACAAAAGAAATTCATCAATGCGTGCTTGATCAGAACAATCACAAACAAAGAACCAGAACAGAATTAATCATACCCACGGAAATCAAATTCCGTGGTTTTTTTTACTTAATTTGTTTAATCGAACAATTTTGTACCCCTTTATTTTCAAAATTACAGTTGACAAGCAATGTTTTATCTTTTATAATAACAAGTACTGTTACAATTGGTATCAGATAATATATTTAGGAGAATTCACATGAAAAGAACTTATCAACCAAAGAAAGCACACAAGAACAAAGTTCATGGTTTCAGAGCAAGAATGAAAACCAAAGGTGGAAAGAACGTTCTTAAACGTCGTAGAAACAAAGGTAGAGCAAAACTTGTTGGCTAAGATCTAGTCAAAAGGCGAAATTATTTATGCTGAGAAAAGAGTATAGGCTGAAAAAGAAATATATGTTCGCTTACTGCTACAAAGTCGGCAAGGTTGCTCACTCAAAGTCTTGCTTGATGTACTATACCCCAAGCAAGAACAAAAATGTCAAGGTTGGCATTAGTGTCAGCAAGAAAGTCGGTGGTGCAGTCAGCAGAAACCGAGCAAGAAGAGTAATTCGGGAAGCCATTACTCCTTTTCTTGAAACCATAAATAAAAACAACAACATTATTATCGTCGCAAGAGAAAACATTTTGTCTTTTAGTTTTGACGATATCAAAAGAGATATTGAATATATGCTCAAAAAGGCAGGTATAAACAATGAAGAAGTTATTTAAGACCATCGCATTGCTCCCTGTTTATTTTTATAAATATTGCATCTCCCCTATAATTCCTCACGTATGCAAGTATAGTCCAACATGTAGCAATTACATGATTGAAAGTATTCGCACGTGGGGTTTTTTTAAAGGTTTTTCTCTTGGAATCAAAAGGATATCGAGATGCAATCCAAAACAGAAAGGTGGAATTGACAAAGTTCCAATAAATATCAAAGGAGATTACAAATGGGTAATGTAATGACACTCATAGCAAGTCCAGTCACTGCGCCAAGCGGCCTCTGGACAACAATCCTCAACTGGATTGAAAGTGGCGTTGTGAATTACGGTTGGACAATTATACTCTTCACGCTCTTGGTAAAAGTTGCACTCTCACCTCTCGACCTGCTCATTAAATATTCAACAAAAAAGAGTACACTCGTTCAGCAAAAACTTGCGCCTCAATCAGCCAGACTTCAAAAGAAGTATGCAAACAATAACCAAGCATATCAAATGCAAATGAATGCACTTTACAAGAAAGAAGGATACAATATGATCGCATCATGCGTGATCATGCTTGTGAACCTCGCGCTCACAATGACTGTGTTCCTCACAGTGTTCTCATCACTTCGCACAATATCTGCATACAGGGCTATTGATCAATACAACAAAGTACAAGTGACATACGAACAAAGCATGACAGCAGAACTTTCAAACGTTACTACTTTTGATGACCAAAACACACTTTCAGCATTTCTTGCAAAAGAAAACAAAACCGAAGCAGAACTCACCGCAATCGCAACGGCAAAGAACAATGCAAAAACCGCAGTTCTTGAAGTTTGGGATTCATCAAAAGAAAGTTGGATCTGGGTCAAAAACATCTGGGTTGCCGATGGCGCAAAATCAGCTATGCCAACTTATGAAGACCTGAAAGCCCTCGCAACATCTTCAAAACAAACAGAATATATTGAATATGTTGAAGGACTTGACCAAACGATTTATAGCGACATTTCTGCAATGATTGGCGAGGCTGAAACTTCATGGAATGGATACTATATCTTGGCAGTTCTCGCAGCCGTGGTAACATTCCTCTCTCAATATGTTGCACAACTTTCAACAAAACTCAAAAATAAAGAAGCAAACAAAGTTGCAAACGCTCAAACTCAAGGCGCAGGAATGATGAAATTCATGAAGATTTTAATGCCTGCCATGATGGTTATGTTCGTTCTGTCATCAAGTTCAGCATTTGGTATTTATGTCGTGACCAGTTCAATCATCTCAATCGGTCTTTCATTCTTGATCTCACTCTTTGTGAATCTTATGACAAAGAAAAAGGAAGAAGAAGTGACTGCATATCTTGAGAAAGAAGCATTGAAACTTGCAAAAAAACAAAAGAAGTAAACACAAGGAGAAATATACTGTTATGAAATCAATCGAAGTACAAGGGAAAACCGTTGACCAAGCAATCGAAATCGGTCTTTACAAACTTGAAACAACAAGAGAAAATGTAAAAATTGCAATCTTGGAAGAAGCAGGACTCTTCAACAAAGCAAAAGTTCGCTTGACACTCGCTGGTGCAGAAAGCGAAAAAGAAACAGCCCTCAAAACGCTTGTGAATGATATGCTCGAAAAAATGGGACTTGTTTGCGAAGTTTATATTGAGGAAAGAGATGATGAGTTCTTTGTTGATATCACTGGAGAAGACGCCGCGCTCCTCATCGGAAAACGTGGTGACAACCTCGACGCAACACAATATCTCCTTTCTCAAATCTTCAACAAAGGTGTTCCACACGATGAATACAAAAAAATTGTAGTTGACAGCGCTGGTTACAAAAAGAAAAGAGAAGAAACCTTGAAAGGTCTTGCAAGAAGAACCGCAGCAAAGGTCGCAAGAGAAAACAAGAACGTTGCATTAGAGCCAATGAACGCTTTTGAAAGAAGAATTATTCACAGCGAACTTGCAGATCATGCGAAAGTTGAAACCGAAAGCCGTGGCAATGAACCTCACAGATATGTTGTGATCAAAGTGAAAGGAAAAACAGAAAAAGACAACCGAAAAGAAAAAAGTGAGCAAAACAACGCAGAAATGCCTGCCCCACGCGCTTACGCTGATTAATATAATATAGCACTCCAAACCAGGAGTGCTTTTTTTGTACAAAAATAAATTTCGAAAATATAATTGAAAATTTGAAAAGTTGTAGTATAATACTACTCGTATGGAAAAAGTAAAATCTCAAGAAACTATTGTCGCACTTTCAACACCAGCAACGACTGGTGCAATTTCTATTGTTCGAATGAGCGGAAAAAATGCAATCGAAATCGCGGACAAACTCTTTGTATCTGTCAAAGGCAAAGCCCCAAGTTCTTTCACTCCACGAATGCTTGAACTTGGAACTTTCAACGCAAATTCTTTCAAAGAAAATGGTTTGTGCGTTTGCTTCTGTGCGCCGTTCAGTTATACCGGTGAAAATCTCGTTGAATTCCAACTTCATGGCGGGATCAAAATTGCTGAGGGAGTCATTTCTGCTTGCATCAAAGCCGGAGCAAGACTTGCAACTCATGGTGAATTCACAAAACGCGCCTTCTTGAATGGAAAAATGAGCCTCGCATCTGCTGAGGGAATGATGGACATGATCAATGCAGAAAGTGAGGCTGAGATCAGAGCAGGATACAACCTTTTGCAAGGTGAACTTTCAAAACTCGCAAAAACGGCTCAAGATGAACTCACTGACCTGTTGAGTGAAATTGAAGTTTCATTTGATTATCCAGAAGAAACCATTGAGTATGTCACAAAAAACACAGTCAAAACACGCCTCATGGCACTCTACGAAAAAATCTCAGCAACACTTCAAACAGCCAGCACTGGTCGACTCCTCAAAAACGGTGTCAACGTTTTGATTCTCGGCAAGCCCAATGCTGGAAAATCATCACTCTTGAATGCTCTTTTGTCCTTTGACCGAGCAATCGTGACTGACATTGCAGGAACAACACGTGACACAATCGAAGACACATTCTCAATTGATGGTACAAAATTCAATATCATTGTCACTGCGGGAATCAGGGATACAAAAGATGTCGTTGAAAAAATCGGTGTTGACAAAGCAAAATCACTTGTCAAAAGCGCAGATATTGTGCTTTATGTCAAAGACGGAACAACAAAAGACTCAAAAGAAGATGAAGAAATCAAAAACCTGCTTTCAAACAAAAAACATATCGTCATTGTGAACAAAAGCGACCTCATGAAAAACCCAAAAGTTCAAGACAATGAATTTTTGATCAGCGCAAAAAATCAAACAAACATTGATGAACTCAAAAACAAACTTTATGAACTTGCAACAATCGGTGAAGCCGTTGGTGCAAGCATCATCATCACAAACGAAAGACACAAAGACGCACTGTCTCGCGCAGCGTCATCAATCATGACGGCAATTGAGAACATGGAACTTTCATTGGATCTCATTTCAATTGATATCAAACTCGCCTACTCTGCTCTTGGTGAAATCACTGGAAACACAACAGGTGAAGATATCATTGATGCAATTTTCAGCAAATTCTGCTTGGGGAAATAAAAAATATGGAAAGAATTTATGACGCAGTAGTTATCGGCGGTGGACACGCCGGAAATGAGGCTGCACTTGCACTCGCAAGAACAGGCAACAAGACACTCTTGATTACTCTCCACAAAGAGAGTATTTCTTTCCTTGCCTGCAATCCAAGCATTGGTGGAACCGCAAAAGGTCATCTTGTGTGCGAAATCGATGCGCTCGGTGGACAAATGGGAATAGAAGCCGACAAAAACACACTCCAACTCCGTATGCTCAACAACGGCAAAGGCCCGGCAGTTCACAGCCTCAGAGCACAAATCGACAAAGTTTCATACCACAAAAGTATGCAGGAAACTCTAGAAAATCAAGAAAATCTTGACATATTGGTTGATGAAGCCAACGAAATCGTGACAAATGACGGAAAAATCGTTGCCATCAAAACAGCAAGTGGGATTGTGATCCAAACAAAGGTGGCAGTTGTCACCACTGGTGTGTATTTGAACTCGCGAACAATCATCGGTGAAGACATCAAGAATGAAGGCCCTGCAGGGTTCACAAACGCAACACACCTCACGTCTTCACTCGCAAATCTTGGGTTTGAAATCCGACGTTTCAAAACTGGCACACCACCAAGACTTGAATCATCAACAATCAATTATGATTCTTTTGAACCACAAAAAGGTGACGACAACATTCAAACATTCTCATTCCTCACAAAAAAGCAAAACAAAAACACTCATCTTTGTTACCTTGGTTACACAACGGCCGAGACCAAACAAATTATTTTGGATAACTTGCATTTGGCACCAATGTATTCTGGAGAAATCAAAGGTGTTGGTCCAAGATATTGCCCATCGATTGAAACAAAAATTGTGAGATTTTCAGATAAAGAACGCCACCAAGTTTTCTTGGAACCAGAAACCAGAGAAAACTCTGAAATTTATCTTCAAGGCATGAGCACAAGCATGCCACGAGACATTCAACACAAAATGGTCGAAAGCATCAAAGGCCTTGAAAATGCAAAAATAAATAAATACGCTTATGCCATTGAATATGATTGCATCAATCCACTTGAACTCTTTGCATCACTTGAATCCAAAAAAGTTGACGGCCTCTTCTTTGCTGGTCAAATCAATGGAACCAGTGG
>JAZRDJ010000035.1:0-23678 GCA_045660245.1 Clostridia bacterium
CATATCAAATCCAGACATATTAATAGTCAATTCCCTTCACAAGATTTGAAAACCCAATGATACGGTTCTGACCATCAACAATCGCGTCAGACCTCTTGAATCTTGGATCAAAATATTTATATCTGTAATATGTTACGCCATTTTCTGTGTGTGTACTGTAAAGATCAGAAACAGAAAGTTCACCTTCAACAAAGTTCAGCGTGAAATCCTTTGTATAATTTTCCTTGAGAGGTGAAACTTCTGCAGGAAGATGCATTCCAAATGTTGTTGTCTTTTGAATTGTGAGCATAATGATCTTTCCATTGTCAAAAGCAATCGGAGCCTTGCTGTCATCAGTCTGGTTGCTTGGTGCAATTTGTTGAGTGTAGTCCACTGCATGATGGTTTGTGAACACAAGCCTAACCTTGACGTAAATCGTGTTGACATTGCTCGTCAAATAAATATTGTCAATGAGTGTTTCGTTTTCATAAACATACTCTGACTTTTGAGGGTGTGTTGAGTAGATATATGTAGCACCATCAAAGTTTGGTGAATGACTCACAACAAGTTGCATGTCTTCGATCTTGTTTCCCACAATATTTGTTGTGATGAAAAAGTTTTCAACCACACTATCATTGCCTTCTGCATCTTGCACAACTGATTGCAAATTAATGAAATGCTTTTTTGATGTCACAATTTCACCACGAACAATTGAATTCACAACAACAACAAGTTCATTTGTGCTGTGATCAACTTCAATCTTTGAGAAAAGGTCATGATCAAAATTGTCAACAACTCGAATTGAAGACGCTCTCACATTTGGGTTCAATGACCCAGCACTCTCGTCGTCCAAAATTCCAGTCAAATTATATTTGTATCTGTACTCTTCATTGTCAGCATAAACTGTCATTTCTTTATTTTCAGCATGAACCGTGTGTTCAAAATTGAAATCAACTGGGATGTTTTCATGCACAGTAATCACAAAACTGTCATTAATATCAGGAACCATGTTACTCTGTGCAACAATTTTTGCTGTTCCTGGAGAAGAATATTCAATGGTGTACCCATCACCATTTGATTTGATCTCTGCAACGTCTTTGTTTGTTGAATATACAAAATATCCCCCATTATACCCTTGCGCAGAAACCGAAACTTTTATGTTGAGTTTGTTTTCTGATATTTCACCGAGATATACACTTGTATCTTTCATAGCCTTTGTTCCGTTGCTGTCTACAATACGAAAATCCGTGATCACGACATCATTCATATTTGAAATTGTCGAAAAGATAAAAAAGCCACCACCAGCGACAATCAGAATGATAACAAATGACAAAAGTAATTTTTTGAGTTTACTGCTCATAACAAATATATTATCTCCCCTAAAATCAATTTAGTTTCATAGTTATATATATTATTGTAAAAATTTATGAAAAAAAAGTCAAACAAAAAAGGACACTTCACAGAAAGTGATGTGTCCTTTGACATACATTTATTCAAATTTTAAACAGCATTGTCGATATAAGTAAATCCAGTCACAGGAACTGTGATGCTCACAAGTCCATCTTGCGCAATGTATTCAAGTGTTGTTCCAACAGAAGAAGAAAGATCTTTTCCCAAAAGAACATATGATATAGTCACCTGATCATCAACCTTTTGAATATATGTGAATGCTTCTTTGTTTGCAGAAACAACAACATTTTCAAGAGTGTTTGTTGTCAAATCAAGGTTGTTGCCTGTTCCAGAAGTATGGTTGATGTTACCAACAAGAGCACCAACACCACGAATTCTGAAGAAGATTGCTCCATTGTTTTCTTCTGTTCCGGCATAAGCATGATCACCAATCACATTGATTGTCATGTCTGAAACAGAGTTTAAAGAAATATCCATATCAGCAACAGCAATATCAGCATAATCATCGTTTGAAATCAAACCAACAAGACCACCAGCAATTTGAATGTAATAAGTTTCAGGGCTGTTTGCAAGTTTTCTTGCCCAGAAGTTTCCTTCAACAATTGTTGCAGAACCTGAAACAGCGTTGTTTGTTACAACAACATTTGTTCCCAAAATGTGACCAACAAGTCCACCAAAGATAGCAGCGCCATAGTTTTCAGCAGTGTCAACATTGTTGTTGAGTGTGATATTTGCACTCACACCATTGATTGTTGCACCATCAAACATTTGTCCAACAGCACCAGCAACAATTCTTGTTGTTGAAAGTGCAAGTTTTCTGTTCACATATGAAAATGCATTCAAATTAACATTGATACCATCGAGTTTTGTTTCACCAACAGCAACGTGATCTGGGTTTGTTGTTTCCCCCATGATTCCAACAAGACCAACAATGTTGATTGATTTGTTGATGTTTGCAATCACGTCAAAGTTTGTTGCAATTGCAGTGTAGTCAGCAACTGTGCTGTACATATAGCAAGCGAAACCAGCAGCAATTACTCTGTCAGCAGCAGAATAGTTGTCACCAATATAACTTCCATAACCAGTGATGTTTACATTGATTGTTGTTTTTCTTGCAGGAGTTTCATCAACGGCAGGAACTTCAATACCTTCAAGAGCACCTCTCATGTTCACAGCAAAACCAGCAACTCTCACACCACCGAGGTCTGCATCGATTGCAAATTCTTTTGCAAAGTCAGAAGTGTATGAAACTGTTGCATTTTCATAGATTTGGTAAGCAAATCCACCAGCAAAAGCAGTGTGTGCAGACAAATCAACCACTGAACAATCCACATAAGTCGTGTTTGCTCCAGCAAATGCAACCACTCCACCGAATTTTCCAGCAGGAGTTACAAGTACGTTTGCAATTTCAACATTCTTCATTGCAAATCTAAATTCGTCGTCGTTTCCATTATAAAGTTCATTTTCAACAGAATCAGCAAATGCAACACCAGCAGAAAGAACGGCAAGACAGTTGTCATCAGGAAGAACATTTCCATCAATATTTTTGATTGTTCCGTTGTAATCAAGAATATTTGAATTCTTCACAACAACATTTGTTATTTCAGTGTTGTTTGCGTGTGCAGCGATCAAACCAACAGTGTTGTATCTGTCAGAATTATAGTTTTTGTATTCTTCGCTTGTTGCAACTTCACCAAGATAATATCTTGTGTTGATTGTTGAAATAACTTCAACATTGTCAATTTTTGATTTGAAATCAACGCTTGTTTCTGACGATGTTGCATTTTTGTCAAATGCAGTGATATAAGCCACCACACCACCAACTCTTGAACCTTCTTCAATCAAAGAGTTTGCAAAAATCTTTGAAGAAATCTTTGCATTTGAAATTTGGCTTTCACTCATAACGCCAGCAACAGAACCAATTCCACTTGGAAGAATTGCATTGTCATTTCCATTGTAAGAAAAACCAGAAATTTCTGTGTTCGTAATTGTTACTTTTTGTTCAGCAACTGTTGAAGTATATGTTGTTCTTGTCATATAACCAGCAACAGTACCAACAGCGATTGACCCAACCACGGCTTCCAAAGCTTCAAAACCAGGAACAGTGTCAAAAGCATATGTTTCGATAAGTGGAAGAATTTTTGAATCAATGAAGATATAAGCAGAGTCAAAGTTAAGGTTCAAAATTTCAGCACCATCAGTCTTTCCAAAGAAACCAAGGTTGATGTCGTTGTTTGGTCTTTTCACCTTTGAAATATAGTTTGTATAATTTTCTGTAGTTACAGAAATTCTCATGTTTGAAATTGTGTATCCATTACCTTCAATTGATCCAGTGAATGGTGTCGCACAGTTTCCAATTGGCATCCAATCTTCACCTGCAAGATCAATATCATTGACAATTTCAATGTCCATATCCAAAGCCTTGTTTGAAGCAAGGTCGTCAGAACCATTGTTTGCAATATTTGCGAACTCCATCAAGTGAGAAGCATTGCAAATAACATAAGGAACACTATCGTCTGTTCCAAAAGCGTCGTGATCAAATACTGTCACATTGTATGTTTTTGTGTCGCCATTTTCATCAGAAAGCACAACAACAGCATTTCCTGCGCTTGTTGCGGTATATGCACCTGTTTCAGCATCAAATGTGATCACTTGTTGAGCAGGCACACTGTCAGTTTGTGGTTCAACATCAGCACCATCTTCAGGCTCCTCAGCAGGCACAAAAGCGAGATTTCCGTTTTCAACAGAGTATCCCTCAAATTCTGAAATAGTTTCGCCAGTTCTGAATGCCAAATTAAAATTGTAATTTGCAGGAACATAATTTGGAGCAGTTGGAATGCTCGCAACGATTGTATACACGCAGAGTGATACAGCAAGAACAAGTCCTACAATTACAGTTGCAATTAACCCTTTTTTCATAACTTTCCTCCCATTAGAGCAGTTTCATATATTATATTACATGCAAAAGCCAATGTCAATACCCATTTTTTATAAAAAAACGCAAAAACAGCCCTAAACTCAAGGTTTTTGGGCTGTTTTTTGTATGGTTATGTCGAAACACTTACCTCACAGTTCAATGTGACGCTATAAGGGGCTCCATCGAGGTCCATCGCATTTGAAGTGATGACAATTTTGGTCGAACCACTGCCCACCAAAACAAGTCTGCTCACCCCTCCAACAGTTTCAACTTTAATGATACTTTCATCAAGAGATTCAATCACACAATTGCTGTCAAGTTTGACGAGTTCCCCACTTGCGTCAACAAAAGAAACGCTTGCACCATAATTTTCATTTTCTGTGCCAGAAAATTTCACAAGTGCAGATAAGTCTTCAATATTTTTATTTTTTTCTGCATTTTCGTGAGTAAATGCAATTTTTGGTGAAACAATATTCACATTGCAATCAAGAGTAATGTTGAGCGGATTTCCACTCTCAACAAATACACTTGAAGACACGACAACTTTGGCAGAGCCAGATCCCACCAAAACAAGTTTGTACTCACCATTGTCATCGATCACATCAATGACATCTCTATCAAGAGAAACAATGCTGTAATTTTTGTCGTCAACAACAAATCCTTGTTCGTCAACAAAGGTTGGAGTTATTGCATAAGATTCATTTTGCAAATCTTCAAAATTGAGAACTGCTGAAAAATCTCTCACAAAATTGTTTTCAATATTGATGACTGCACTTTTGACATTGTTCACAACATTGACTTTGATGCTTGATTCAAGACCAGAAACCTTCTGGTTTGCACTGTTGAAAATTTCACAAGATATTGTTGCTGATCCCCTTTTCCCAGTTGATCTCACAAGCGGTCTTGATGGATCATCAACGGCAATTACTGTCGGATCAGAAGATGTGATTTTGAAATTGTACTGTGTGGTATCAACTCTCCCCCCAGTTTGATCAAAAATCAAAAGTTCAGTTGTTGCACCTGCAGAAATTGAAGTTTCAACGCTTTCAAAATGTATGTTTTGTGGATACTGCTTCACATATACCATGCAAGTATCAGACAATTCTCCACACTCAACACGAATCTGCATTGGCAAAAATCCAGGATTGTTTTTGTCTTGAACCCCTCCATTGTACTCAAGATAACTCTTTTCTGTCACAACAATCAAGCCTGTTCGTGCATCAAAAGAATATTTCCCGAGATTGTCATTGTTGAGTGGCTTGAAAATAATATATTCGTCTTTAGTGTTGGCTGTTTTTGGATATACCTTGTACTCCAATTGGAATGGAACATTCGTGTCGACATAATAAACTGATGAAGTGAACGCAATGCCCTTGACATCTGTTCCTCCAGTATATCCACAGCCCACAAAAACAAACAGACTGCACACAAACAAAACCACCAAACTTAGAATTTTTTTCATATATTCCCCTATTAGTTTATAACATATAATATAACGTTTTTTTTGTCAAATAAAAATGGATCAAATTAATATCTATCAACGCGAACCATGTCAATTCCGCTCTCACCTGCTTTAACTCCAGCAACCTCAACAAAAAGTTCTCCACGCCTCACAAGTTTTGTTTCCAAACACTTTTGCTTTGAACTGTCCAACAGTTCGTCAATGCTCGAGAACTCTCTGTCCATGATCGGATACACACCCCAAAGACATGACATTTGGTAAAACGCTTTTTGGCATGGTGTGCAAGCAAGAATTGTTGATGTTGGTCTAAACCTTGAAATATGGCTTGCAGATTCTCCACTTTTTGTCACAACAAGAATTGACCCAGCGCCCAAACTCTCTGCAAGATCACACGCCGCAAATCCGATTGAGGCACAAACATTGTCATGCCCATCAAAACAAACATCTCTTGATGGAGCCATTTGTCTTTCACACTCTTCAATAATTTTCCTCATTGCAGAAATTGACTCGATTGGATATGTTCCTGCTGACGTCTCACCAGAAAGCATCACGCAAGTTGATCCATCAATACAAGCATTTGCAACGTCAGAAATTTCTGCTCTTGTTGGACGAGGAGAATATATCATTGACTCAAGCATCTGCGTTGCAGTGATCGAAACCTTTCCATACTGCCTGCAAAGTTTGATTATTTTCTTTTGAATTGATGGGATTTTTTCATAATCAATTTCAACCCCCATGTCACCACGAGCCACCATCAATCCATCTGAAACCTTGACAATATCTTCGAGATTTTCAACACCAATACTGTTTTCAATCTTTGAAATAATTTTTACACCATCAAAACCAATTTTCTTGAGGTATTTTTTTGCGTCCATAACGTCGCTTGGAGTTGACACAAATGAAAGAGAAATGATGTCTGCATCAACCGCTTTTGCAAAATCAAGATCCCTCTTGTCCGTGTCTGACAAAAATTCCATGTCAAGAGAACAACCAGGAAGGTTGATACTTTTGTTGTTTGAAAGTTCACCACCAACAACAACACTTGTGAGAACACTGTCAGCATTTGTGTCAAGAACTTTGAGTTCCACGAGCCCATCATTCAAAAGAATTTTCGAACCAGGTTTCACTATTCTTGGGAACTTTGAGTAGTTCACACCCACATAATCATGTGTTCCAACAACGTTTTTTGTCGTCAAAACAAACTTTTCTCCCCTCTTCAGGCAAATTTTCCCATTTTCAAATTGTCTAATTCGAATTTCTGGGCCTTTGAGATCGATCATTATTCCAACACAAGCATCAAGTTCTTGCCTTGCACGCTTGACCGCATTGATGAGCGCCAAATGGGACTCGTGACTTCCATGACTCATGTTGAATCTCGCGACATTCATTCCCGCTTTGATCATCTTTTTGACAGTTTCAAGATCACTTGATGCTGGGCCAATAGTGCAAACAATTTTTGTTTTTTTCATAAAAATACTTCTCCGTTTAATATATTATATATTAAATCCACACGAATTGTAAAATAAAAAGCACAGAATTTTCTGCGCTTTCAAAAAAATAAATTTTACTTGTCATTACTTTCAAGATAAATTGTTGGATCGATTGTCTTGCCGTTTTCGTGAACTTCAAAATGCAGGTGCACCCCATCACCCTTTTCTCTGAGCGATTCACCGACTTCCCCAATCTTTTCACCAGTCCTGACCGCATCACCACTCGAAACGGCAACGTTTTTTTCGGACAAACATTTGTAGACTGTTTTGAGGTTATTTGCATGATCAATAGTGATCACAACACCGTCCATCATCGTCTTTTCAACCTTTGAAACCGTTCCATCATAGACTGCAACGACGTTTTCACCAACCTTTGATGCAATGTCAATGCCACTGTGTGTCTGCCAATATCCCGTTGTCTTGTCTTCAAGGAGTTTGTCATGCGCAAATTCTTTGGTGATGTCTGCACCAACAATCGGACTTGTGAACATGATCGCAGTTGGCGTAATCGTTTCAACAGGAATTTCATCAATCATGCCACCACTCTCCTTTGTTCCGCTCACCGCAGCAAGCGTCACCGCAGTGAGTGCAAAGACCGCACACGCACCAACAGCAAGAGAATATGCATTTTTCTTAAAAAATTTTTTGATTTTCAAAATGAATAAATTGTTTTTCATAAACTTGATCTCCTATACCCCAAATTGTTACCCATGAAAAACTATTTATACGTTGTTTTGCAACTTTGTTTCAAGTTGTCAAATTCTCAAGATACCCAAGATCTCTGAGCACATTCAAAAAATAATACCGCGACGAAAATTCCGATGACAAATACAAACACTCAAAAATATCATTCTTTCCCAAAAAACTGAAGACACCATGATCCAAATCACAAAGCAAATCACCAAGCATGTATTTCATTGCCGAAACAACCCGAACAATCCTTTTGAGAACAATCATACCTTTTGGTTTTTTTACAAATTTCATGCATGCCATACCAGAAAGTTTTGTTTGTTTCTTGATTTTGTCAATCCTTTTGTTCAAATCCAAATTCAAATCAACAAGTTTGCCTTTGAGGGCAACTTTGTATGTTCCGTCAATGATTTTTGACGCCATCAAGTAACAATCCAAAAAGTTTTGTTTAGTTTTTGCAATGAGCGCTCCACAAAGCGCAACCTCTGCTCCAAAAAAGAATTTTGTCCCAGAAAAAAAACTCATGCATCTCCCAACATAAAGACACAACCCCACAATTTGCAATGGTTCAAAAACCACATTTGAAAGCCTCAAGACTTTTTTGATTTTAAAATTAACTTTTTTGCAAACAGACTTTTCATCAACTTTGCTCAAAAATACATTTTCAAACAAAGCAATGGATTTTGACTTGAAATATTTTTTCATTTGACTTATATCAAAATTCAAAAACTCTGAAAAACAAATCACAAAATCAGGTTCATTCGTTTCATAGAAATTGAAGCAAATTCCATCATACAACATTGCATATTTTGACATTGAAAAATCAAAACATTTTTCAAAAACAAAATAACTAACACCAATCCCCATCATTTTTGCATAATATTTTGCAATATCCGCGACAAAAAAGTCTCCAAAAATAATCACATAATCTTCTTGATTGTATTCAATACTTGATGCACAAACAACTTCTGCAAAATGAGATTTGATGACTTCACTTGTCACTTTTATTCCATGCTCTTCAAGAAAGTTGATTATTTCACTTGCCAGCGTTGTTTTTGCGGATTTTTCATCAAAAAAACACTGAACCCTGTGAAATCCAGAAGATTTCATGAAATCTTTGAAACTTTCCCACTCGTTTTTTTCAAACACAGTCGGCTTGAAACCGTGCAATGCACCACACTCACAAATAGTTTCTACCTTTTCAAATTTGAATTCCATAAAAAAATAATAGCACCATCACATTTTCGCGATTGTGCTATTAATTAAATTGTTGATATTTTATTGAGTTAAATTGTCAGATTTTGATTTTTTTGATTTTTTCAACTTGCTGGTAATTTTGTTTTTTGAAGCATTGACAATTGTGTCTGCAATTGTTTGACCAAAACCATGAATAATCAAAATATAATATGACAAAATTCTGTACACCAAAAGACCAATGGCAACATTTGCGCCGAGCAGATCAGGTGTTCCAAACAAGAACATGAACGAAAGTTCCATCATTCCTGTTCCACCAGGGAGCGGAACAATAACAGACGCCATGTTACAAACCAAGAACTTCACAAGGCAAATAAACCACAAATGAAATGTTACTTCTGTGATGTTTGTGAATGCTAGCACCACAAAGAATGGAATTGAGTAATATGCCAAAAGTTGAGTGATGCACAGCAAAATACTCTTGACCATTGTACCTTTGTTTTTGCGCAAGAACGCAATTGAATTTTGATATTCACGAACAGAAAGCATGATTTTGTTGTATGCCGATCTGTAATTTTTGACAATCCTGAGTTTGTACCCCACTTTCACAAGAAATCTTGCGACACCACGACCAATGATCTTTCCGTTTCCGATCAAAATGAAGAGAATTCCAACAAGCGCCGTAAAAATAAACCCAAGAATAGCAACAAAATTCAAAAGAAGCATCAAAAAGTTTGAAATCATGTCCCCAGTGAACATCATTGGCATTCCAAAAACAAAAGCAAAGAACACAATTGTTGCATTCACGAGATTATAGACAATGACTTTGATGATTGGCAATGACGTTGCTACACCAGGACTCATTCCAGCCTTTGAAAGTTCCATGATCTGAACAGGTTCACCACCAACGGAAAATGGCGTGATATTGTCATAATATTTTCCAAGCAATGATACTCTGTATGACAGATATGGTTTTCTCTTTCCAACAGAAGCCTTGATCATGCTCATGAACATTCCAACTTCTGCTGCAATGAAGATCGCATACATCAAGAATCCACCCAAAACCCACCAGAGTCTTGAACCTTGATTTGCAATAATTTGCCCAAGATCCAGTCCTGTTGAATATTCCTGCATGAATCCAGAAACGATACCCACCATCAACACAATGTTGATGATCAAAAAGATTGCATTTGTGATTTGACTTTTGCGCTTTTTCTTTGGAGATTCTGTTTGCCTTGCTTCTTCGAGCCTTTCTTCCACAATCTCCTTGTCATATTCAAGATCCGACGTTTCATTTTCAATAATGTCAAGTTTTTGATCAATTGTTTGTTCTGGCTTTTGAATTTCTTCATCGGCCTGTTCTTTTGTGCAAACGTCCAAACTGCTTGACTCTTGGTTGTCATTTTCTGCATTTACAGAATTGACATTTTGCTCACATGAAGACAAATCGGCAGAATTTTCTTCCGAAATTTCAGGAAATTTTGAAACTTCCTCCTCTTTGACCTTGTCTTCGCGTTTTTTACTCATAAGTTTATGTTATCAAACAAAAATAATATTGTCAAACAAAAAAGTTCCAAACATAACGTTTGGAACTCAAAATTCAAAAATATTAATATCCAATGGCCTCTGACAATTCTTCATATGTCATTTTGTACTCATATGAGATCTCGCCATCTTTTTTCATGTCTGCAATCATCTTGTTGCGAAGTTTTGTGAAGTATGTTCCACTATCTCCAACAAGTTCTGTTTTGAGCATATCATAGAAATAGTCAAAAAGTGTTTGTTCAGTCATGTTTGAAACCTTTTCATTTTTGAGAAGTGTCGCAATTTCATCTGTAGATTTCAAAATCATTTTTCCAGAACCATTGTCCCTCATGTATTCAATCACAGCCTTGCCTGGTTCATAAACATCTGCAATCATCATGATGTGCAAACCATAGTCTGAAAGAACTGTAGAATAAGATCCAATTGCTCCGCTGTTTGCATTGTAGAGCGCACGAGCACCATCAGCAAAGTCAGAAACATAAGATCCATGGTTATCTGCTTCTGTTGAAATTGTGAAACCGATCTTTGCAGAGAGTTTTTCTGAAAGTGAACCGGTATCAGCAGAATATTGCCATGAAAGTTTGTTGAATTCATAAACCTTTTGTTCGCCTGAAAGTGAACCGTTACTTGCAATTGCTTGAACTTTTGCAATAATTTCAGAAGCCGAAATTTTTGCATCAGTTTCTTCACCAGAACCAGAATCTGTCACCGTTACATTGAGACCAGTTACAGCATCACGATATGTTGTTGAAAGGTTCGCAAAATCCACACCAGCCAAAGATTCTCTGAATGCTTCATACTCAAGTCTGATCATGTTGTCAACGCCAGCGTCATAACCTTCATGTTCTTTGAGTGTTTCAATCGCCAAATCGTCAAACTTCACGAGAATGTGTTGAACTGTGAAATACTTGTACTCACCATTGTTGTGATAGAGAACCAAGTTTTCATTTGAAGAACTTGTGATTGTATCAACATATGCATCTTCAGAAGAATTTGCTTGTGTGTCTTTGCTCACGAGTTCAAGGAATTTTGCAACAACTTTTGCATCGCTCAAAAGTCCATCAGTGATCACACCATTGCTTGACATATATTCTTGATACTTTGTGTAAAGTGCTGACTCATAATATGAATCATAAAGTCTTTTGATTTCTTTTTGAACAACAACATCTTTTGCTGAATTTTCGCCTTCCGCCTTTGCAGCAATCATGAGTCCATCAACATATCTTGTCCATGCAACATCACGATACACTCTGTCATCTGCATCTGTGATTGTCTTTTCTTGACTTGCTCTGTCCTCGTCTTCGTCAAGTTCAAGAACATACTTGTAGATGCTTTCAGTCTTGAGTTCATTGATTTTGTCAGAAAGCACTGGAGCCACAGCCTCAGTCTTTCCAGCATAAGAAATTTCTTCAACCTTGTTTTCAGACGCATCATATGCCTCATAAACATATGGGGTTTCTTTGTCCTCATCTTCTTTGAGCCATTCAGGAAGTTCGTCCTCCTTTTCGCCTGCTTGAAGTCTGAGTGCTTTTTCAATCTTGTCAAGTTCTGCATCAACATAATCAAAGACGTCATACCAAATTTCATTGTACTCATCATCAATAAATTTGAGTTCACCAGAAACAAGCATCTTTTTTGCTTCACTCAAAACAAGAGTTCTGCTTTCAACAGTGTTGTAGAAAAGATCCATCATTGTTTCTTGATCATAGTACATGAAGTATTGATAGTATTGATTGTAGAAACTGTAATATTGATCCACAAGTTCTTTTCTTGTGATCTCAGTATCTCCAACAGTCATCACAATTTCATCATCTCTGTATGATGCGTCAGTGTTCACAAGACTACATCCAGAGAAAAAGAAACTGAAACATGCACAAATACATAGGATTATTGATAGTAAAATCTTTTTCATCGTAATTTCTCCTAATTTAAAGTTACTTTGATAGTATAATGGATCAATTCCAAAAAATCAACAGTTTTTTGTTTTTATTTTTGAAATATATATTATATTACCAGCAATTTAGGCATCTTCACCTGACAAGAGTTCCAAAAACTTGATAATTTCATCAATATTGTCTTGAATTGATTGCAATTTTGAGAATTTGATAACTTCACCTTTTGAAAGGTCAAGTACGCACCTTGCCCTGAAAGCATAAATGGCTTCACCAATTTTTTCATTTCCCACAATCTTTTCATCGTCCTCAAACACAAGTTTGATTGTACTCTCGTCTGCCAAAATTTCCTTGATGCGAGCCTCAGAACCGAGAGCCCTCAAATATGAAATCTTGAGCAAGTTTTCCGTTGGCTTTGGAAGTGTTCCAAAAGCACTTTCCAAAGAATTTTTGACATCAACAAACGAATCAAAACCTGAAATTGCACCAATATTTTTGTATGCAGTCATGCGATCTTCACTTTTCAAGATGTAGTTTTCAGGAATAAACGCATCAACTGGCAATCTGACCGCTGTCTGAGATTTTGGTTTTTGAACAATCCCCTTGAGATCCAAAACGGCTTCTGACAAAAGTTTTGAGTACATGTCATAACCAACTTTTTGCATGTGACCATGCTGCTCTGCGCCAAAAATGTTTCCACCTCCACGAATCTCAAGATCCTTCATCGCGAGTTTGAATCCGCTGCCAAATTCAGTGAACTCAGAAATGGCTTCAAGCCTTTTGTATGCATCGTTTGTGAGGATCTTATCTCTGTTGTACGTGAAGTATGCATATGCCCTTCTGTTTCCTCTCCCCACTCTTCCGCGAATTTGATAAAGTTGACTCAAACCAAATCTGTCACTATCCACAATCACGAGAGTGTTTGCATTTTCAATATCAATGCCATTTTCAATGATTGTTGTGCACACCAGCACATCTGCCTCACCTTTGTAGAAAGAGTAGATCACATTTTCAAGTTCTTTGCCAGACATCTGTCCGTGTGCGACAACAACTTTTGCATCAGGCGCAAGCGACCTGATCTTTTGTGCAAAAGAATAAATTTTTTCAACATTGTTGAAAAGAATATATACCTGCCCAGATCTCTTCATTTCTCTCTCGATCGCATCACGAATGAGAGCGTCTGACTCTTCAGTCACTGACGTTTCAATCGGGAGCCTCACTGATGGCGGTGTTGAAATAATCGACACATCACGAATTCCTGAAAGCGACATGTGCAAAGTTCTTGGGATTGGTGTTGCAGAAAGTGTCAATACGTCAACATTGGTGTAATTCACTTTGAGTTTTTCCTTGTCTTCAACACCAAATTTTTGCTCTTCGTCAAGGACAATAAGCCCGAGATTTTTGAATTTCACATCTTTTGAAAGCAATCTGTGTGTGCCACAAATGATATCGATCTCTCCCTTTTCAAGACGTTTCAAAATATCCTGCACTTCTTTTGGCTTTTTGAATCTGTTCAAAACTTCAATATTCACGCCAAACTCTTTGGTTCTGTTGAGTGCCGTGTTGTAGTGTTGCTCTGAGAGTATCGTCGTTGGCGCAATGATTGCAACTTGTTTCCCTGCAATCACAGCCTTGAATGCTGCACGAAGTGCAACCTCAGTCTTCCCAAACCCAACGTCACCACAAAGCAATCTGTCCATGACTTTGTTGCTTTCCATATCTCTCTTGATTTCAGACAAACTGATGAGTTGATCTTCCGTTTCCGTGTGAGGGAATGAGTTTTCAAATTCGATCTGGAGCATGTCATCTTTGGGGAATGAGTACCCCTTGAGTTTTTCACGCTCTGCATAAAGCGCAAGCAAGTTGAACGCAATTTTTCTCACACCTTCTTTAACTCTTGCTTTCACTCTCGCAAATTCAACGCCACCAATCTTTGAAAGTTTTGCTGGAGTTTCACCACCCGCAAACTTTTCAAGCATGTTCATTTGATCAATCGGAACAAACAACTTGTCACCATCTCTGTATCTGACAACAACATAATCTTTTGTTCCAAAGTTTCCGTCAAGTTTTGACACTCCCTCACAAACGCCAATACCATGGAAAGAGTGAACGACATAATCACCAACTTTTGGAACAGAAAAAACATTTTTCCTCGATGCTTGATACTTCTTCTCTTGCGATTTCTTTGCATAGAGATCAAAAGTTCCAAAAATCATTATTCTCTCATTTGGGAGACTCATTCCACTCGCAAACGCATGAGGAATAATTGCCGACTCCTCATCTGACACTTTTGCGTTCTCTTTGATATCAATATAACACTCGTGATTTTCAAGCGTTTGTTTGAGACCTTTTGCATTTTCGAGCGAGCCTGCAAAAATGAACACTTTGTGTTCATGGAACACAAGTGATTTCACGGTTCGCGCAAACTCCGTGTGACTGTGCGCATATCTGAGAGATGGATTTGATTTGATACTCGCCACAAGTTCAGGATCAAAAAGCCTGTTTGCCGAAGTAATTTTTTGAAACGCCACACATGGGAATTCACAAAAATCAGCCTTGATTTTTTCAAAAGGGATATATCCTCCATTTGAAATGTGACTGTTTGATTTCATGAGCCCGGCAATTCTCGAAACATATTCCTTTTCTGTCGCTGTGATACTGTCATACACCATCTTTGCTTCATCAAAACACACAATTGCATCCAATCCAAAAGCCTGTTTTACATAATCAAACAAACTTGAAACATTCTCACCATACAAAAGAGGCAAAACAACTTCCATTGCATGAGATCGATCTTTGGCATCAAGCCTTGAAATGAGGTCAGAAAGTATCAAACAAAAATCATTTTGAATTTCAGCAGTTGCAAACTTTCTGTCTCGCATTTTTTCAAGTTCGAGCACCACATTCTCAAAACTTTCCGCAAAGAGCATCGTGTTTGGACAAATCGTTATTTCGTCAATATCCCCTGCACTCTTTGTGGTTTCTGGATCAAGTTCAGAAATCTTTTCAACGACAGTGTCAAAAAAATCGATTCTGAAAGCCCTCATTGATCCAACATCAAAAACGTCAACAATGTCACCGCGCACAGCAAAATCCCCTGGCTCAGCCACGAGATCCACTCGCCTGTATCCCGAAAAAAGCAGTTTTTGAATGAGGTCACCACGCTCCATGTCCTGACCTTTTTCAATGCTTGTCACTGCATAGTCAAACATTTGCACCGGAGCAAGAGGCATCAAAAGCGCATCACATGATGTCACAATAATTTTCGCTTGTCCTGACAAAATTTGTGCAAGCGCCCTGTTCCTCTCCACAAAACTTTCCGCACTCACCGCTTTTTTGTATATCAAGTTGTCAGCGACAGCGGGCAATAGCACCACACTGCCTGCAAACACATCTTCAAACATTTCTTGGATTTTTCTTGCGTGAACAATATCGCTCGTAACATAAAGCAAAGGCTTGTCAAAAGCACAGGAAAGCATAACTTTCAAACTTTCCGTCACACCAAAAAGAGAGCAAGATTTTCTTGCCCCTACCCCTTCCAAGACTTTTTTAATCTCGGAATTTACATTACCAAAATCCAAAAATTGAGTTTTCATTGTCTTTTAAAAATTAGTGATATTTTTGCATGGCAGCACCGACACTGTCACCCATGATTAAATCATAAACCGAACTTGCACCTTTGTCAATACCAATCACTTGTTCATCAGTCATTTTGGCATTTGAAAGCACAAAATCCGCAAGATCCATGAACTCCGGTGATCTTCCAACGCCAATGCGCACTCTCAAAAACTCTTGTGTTCCAATTTCTCCAATCACACTCTTGAGCCCATTGTGAGTTCCGGCACTACCTTTCTCTCGAATTCGAATTTTCCCAGGCTCAAGATCAATGTCGTCAGACACAATCAAAATCTCATTTGCCTTTGCGCCATATTTCTTCATGAGTGATTTGACAGCAATCCCACTTGCATTCATGAAAGTTGTTGGTTTTGCAAGAACAATCTTTTCACCATTCATGAAATATTCCGCGACTTCCGCATCACATTCTTTTTTCTTGAACTTCACTGAAAGTTTGTCTGCAAGTTTGTCCACAACCATGAACCCCATGTTGTGCACAGTCTTTTCATACTTCTTTCCGACGTTTCCAAGCCCAACAATAATCTTTAACATAATCCATCACCTCGGCTCACATTTTGAGCAACCTGCTTGCACTCTTCCACAACCGCATTTTCGCCAATCATGACACCTGCAAACACTCTTGCCCCATCGCCAAGCCTTGCATTTTCAAGTACTCTGACGATCCTTTGTTCCTGCCCCAAAAGATCACACTTGTTTCCAACTTTGGCAAAATTGTGGATTCTCGCTGATGACACAAAACAATTATGCCCAATTTCTGCATTTTCACCCAAACTTGATTTCACAAGTGTTGAGTTCATGCCAATTGTTGCATTTTTGTTTATATATGATCCGCTGGTGACATTGCTTCCAAAGCCAACACTCACACCACTTTCAATCACACTTTTTTGCAGATGAGCAGACTTCAAGATGCAACCATCAAAAATCTTGCATGATTCGATAATTGAATCAGAGATTTCAGAATTTTCACCAATTTCAGTTCGGCCGAGCAGTCTTGTGTACCCAGAAATTTTTGTATTTTTCCCAATTGCAACATTTGCATCAATTGTGACAAGATCTGGACTTTCAAAATGCACCCCATTTTTCATGTGATACTCAATTATTCTCGTTTTCAAAATGTCAGACACGAGTGAAAGTTGCTTGAAATTCACCGCCATGATGAAATCTTCTTCATCAAAATAATACGTCTGTGGCGCAAAAATCTCATTCACTCGCTTGATGTACTCTGTTTTGAACACATATCCTCTTGTGAGTTTGCAAACGTTCAGACCTCTGCCATGAACATAATCCAAAATCTCATCGACGCTTCCACGTGTCACAAGAGGTGTGTCGCTGTATAGCACCAAAGTATACTCTGAGTCCCTGAGATATGGCTTCACAATCTCAAGAACATTTGCCCCACGCTCTGCTTCAATCGTTGCAGGAATGGTCGGACATGCACGAACAACCCACGTGAACATTTTGTTTCCGAGGATTTCAATATCAAAACTTTTTTTATCCACACCAAAATCAGGACTATGCTCCAAAATCACAAAACAAGAAACCGTTGGCGATTTCTTGTCTGTTTGCATTTCCCATGATTGCTTTTCTTCAATTACTGTGGTTGTACCACCAAAATTATTATCAAATATTCCCATGTCTCAATTTTATGGCAAAATCACACACTTTGTCAAACTTTTTTTGAACCCACTTTGCGTTTTGATTGAAAATACTCCGAAACAAGCAAAGAACACTCGCTCGCCATCACGCCAGAGATTATCTCACACTTGTGATTGAGTTCTGCTCGCTCATTGATCTCACGTGCTGTGAGAATATTCTCCTTGTTTTGTGATCCGCCAAACACAAGAGTCCCCACTCTTGCATTCAAAATCGCCCCCATGCACATTGTGCAAGGCTCAAGTGTTACATACATGACAGCATCTTGAAGCCTGAAATCCTCAAGTTTCTTGCACGCTTTTTTGATCGCCAAAATTTCCGCATGAGCAGTTGCGTCGTGCGTCTTTTCACGCTTGTTGTGCGCTTTTGCGATTATTTTTCCACCCACAACAATTATTGCGCCAATCGGAACTTCGTCTTCTGCATATGCCTTTTTTGCCTCCAAAAGTGCAACTTTCATGTACTTTTCGTGCGTATTTTCCATTTTCATATCTCCCAATCAATCTTACTATATCACAAAGCAAGTCCAAAATGCCAATATTTTTTGCAATTATGTCACATATTTCACTCTGTGGCACAGGGTGATCAACACTGTCCCTCCCGAGTTCCACTGTGAGCGACGGAATTTTCAAGGCTTCAACACACCAATCTTTGTATCCTCCTGAACTCGACTTTTCCGTACTCTTCACTTTGTATCCATTCATTTTTGCCACCATTCTTGCGATGCTCTTGTCACGAGCACGCCTCGCACCATTCTGAAAAAAATCATAATATATTTCTTCACCTTTCAAATGAAAACTCATGGTGAAGATAGGTTCAAGTTTTTGAGTGATCGCGCAAAGTGCTCTCGTTTCCCGCTCTGAAAACGGACACCTGCCCACAAATCCAGAAAATGACGGAACAAACGAATTTTTGTGCCTGCCCCACATCGCGTCAAAATTGTTGTTGATATCAACTCCCCGAGCATTCGCCTTGAAAAACCTGAAATCTTTGCCCAGCATTATCGTTTCAAGACTTCTCTTGAGTTTTTTGTTTCTCACTGCACTCACACCATGGTGAACAATCTCCACCCCATCAGGATTTGTCATGGGAACAAAGCAAATGTTCGGCATATCTTGTTTGCTTTTGTAATCTTTCCAGTTTTTTTCAAGTAATTTTGCAAGAAAAATCACAAAATCAGTGGCGAGATGCTCCCTTGCATGAATTGATCCTTGCAAAATCACCCATGATTTTTTTGCATCAAAAAAGGCAGAAAGCGAATAGATTTCTCTGTCGTCTTCGCTTCTGCCAATAACATCAACTTTCAATTTTCTGAAACCCAAAATTTCATTTTTCAAAACTTCATAATCCATCATGCTAGTTTATGAATTATTGAAGTGTTTTGTGATTACAAGCCAAATCCAGAAATGAGTGCCATTACCCATTCAAAAATCAGCCATGCCGAACTCACAACAATCATCACAATTGGCGCAATATTGTTTGATTGTTTTATGGTCTGCACAAACTCATCAGCCACACATTCTTCCGTGCTTGCCTCAACAATCTCGCCATTTTCAGCAAGAATTTTTTCTTTTTTCTGCTCGAGTTCTTTGCATTGTGTGATGAGCGATTTTGTCAAACAAAAGATGAGCACACCCGCTGAAACCGCAGTCAAACACGCAGTCATGACTGTTGTCACAATCTCCACACCAGACAAACCAGCAAACCCAACGACCTCTTCAGTTACCTCACCAACATTTTCCGCACCATTCATCATCAAAGTTTGCATGTACATCATCGTGACAGCAATCGCATTGTTGAAAAAGTGAATCAAGATTGTCACCCAAAGATTGCCGGTATAAACAAAAACATAACCAAAAATCACACCCAAAATAAACTGGTGAATTGTCTGTTCTGGCCCACCATGCATGAGCATGAAAATAAGCGCTGAAACCCAGACTGCGAGATGCTTGTTTGTTTTGATGAGCCCCGCACAAATAGTGCCACGAAAACAAATTTCCTCAAACACAGCAGGAACTACTGCCACCAAAAAGAGATACAAAAGATAAGTTGGAAAGTTTCCGATTGCAATGTTCGAAAGACTTGTCTTGTATCCAACAGATTCCAAAAACATAATGAAATAATTTGAAAGTGCATTGAAACCAAAAATCGAAATGAGAGCAATCAAAAGCGTGATTCCAACAATCTTCCAGTTGATTTTTTTGTTGAGTTTTGACGCACTGAAAAAATCCACACCACGAATGGCTGATGTCAAGTAACCCGCGAGGGCAAACATGAGTTCAATCCCAAAAGATGCGAGAATTCCAACAATTGCAATCCCCTTGATACTTGATGGAAGCGCTCCATATAGCAGCAAAAATAAGTTCTGCAAAATCACAAACAAAATTGTTGCCAGCCCCGAATCAAAAACATCATATTTTTCTCGTTTAAGCCTGAATTTACTCATTTAGTCATCTTCTCCTATTTTGAAATTATTTCCTATTTTGTGCTGATGTGCAAACCTCACGACAATGTCTTTTTCAATATCAATCCCATACTCCACCAAAATGTTTGCAATGGTGATGTATGCCTTTTCATAAGTATTGCTGTTTTCTGAAATGTGCGAGAGCACAAAATGCTTTGTTCCACGCCCCACAAGTTCCACAATCGCATGCCCTGCTTGAGAGTTCGACAAATGCCCAGTGTTGCCAGCGATTCGGCTTTTTGTGATCGCTGGATAGTGACACATTTTGAGCATCTTTTCGTCATGATTGCTCTCGAGATAAATCACTTTTGATCCAGCAACCGCATTGATGATTGTCGTGTCAATGTACCCAAGATCAGTAACTATTGAAACCGACACTTCTTTGTGGTTGATTCTGTATGCTGTACAAAAATAACTGTCGTGAGAAACTGGGATTGGATCAATCACAAACTCACCCAAAAACAATTTTTCATTGTCAAAAGTCTTGATTTGTCCTTTGAGGTCCAAGTTCGATGCTTCAATTTTTTCAGCAGAAACATAATTGCAAAAAATCTCAGGCTTGTACTTCTTGAAAAAATTTGCGAGCCCTTTTGTGTGATCCGTGTGCTCATGTGTGATGATCACATAACGGATTGTGCTCGGATCAACCCCCGCAGTCAGGAGCCTTTCTTCTGTCATTTTGAGCGAAAGCCCACAGTCCACAAGGATCTTGTCTTCGCCAGATTCCACAAAATAACAGTTTCCCTTGCTCCCCGAAGCCAAACTCAAAATTCTCAAAACATGTTCTCCTTGCATTAGTTTCGTTTTATTGCAAGGCTATTTTATCACAGACACCAACAATTTTCAATTGTTTTTTTAGTTTACTTTACCTATTATTGCCTTCCCATCAAGATAACTTTCAAAAAATTTGTCAGTATTCTTTTTTGTATACTTTTTGATGCTTTCAGTGAAAATATCCGTTGTGATGTTCAAAAAAGCATACTTGTTTGCAATTTTCGAGAGCGCTTTGACGAGTTTCTTTTCCCCAGTCACAGTCATGAGATCATCAAATAATAATAGACCTTTTATATATATCATATAAGTATATTCATATTCATTTATATACTCATTGACTGGCAAATTCATTTTTGTGTTCATTTTTTTGTCGATCGCACTGATTACATCACAGTACAGAGTATAACTCGACAATGCATCACCCACCATCTGCTCATATGAAATCCCATGACCAGGTTGCCCACCAAAAAACAAAGCACTCGAGAACTCCGCAAGTCCTTCGTCAATCCATGCATCAAGAGTTTCATTAACGCCAACAAGACCATACCACCATTCATGAGCAATCTCGTGAACAATGACTTTTTTTGTTTCTTCTTCTGTTGCAAGAGTATCCGAAATCATCACAAGTCCAGGATATTCCATTCCACCATGCACAAATGGAGTTTTGACAATATTGAGCACACCATAAGGGTATTCCTTGAATTTCTCTGAAAAAAACTTGCAGGCACTCACCGAAAGCCCCAAATTTTCATGCAAATCATCATCACCTCTGTATCCAACATAATTGACTTGACAATCGCCTATTTTTTGACTCAAAACATCAAAATTCGTTCCAATTACAAGCGCAAAATCCCGCACAGAATAAGCCTGAAATGTTGTCTTTACTTTATTGTTGTCAGATTGAGTAGTTGTGGATTTCCCGCTCCCCAAAACTTGATATTGTTCTGGTGCTGTTATACTCACATTGTACTTTGCACACGAACTCCAAAACGGATCACCATTTGCATAATACGGCGTCATGTCATACTCCCCGTTCTGCTTTTCCGCAAGTATAGGGTAAAAGTTTCCGAGATTAATGTTCGTGCCATAATATCCAAACCTGTGCGTGCAGTTTGGAACAACAAGATCAAACCAAATTTCCACAACGGCTTTGTCGCCATGAAACACCACCTCATCAAACTTGACCTCGAGTTTGTCTTCGTCCTGCCCCACATATTTGAAATTTGCAGTCATTCCATCAACTTTTACTTCATTGATTAAAATATTCCCGAAACTTTCCCCATTCGGAAAACACCTGCCTTCTGAAAGCGTGGAATATGGCTTTATACTTGCGCCTTTCCTGAAAGCCCGAGGATACAAGTGAAAAACCAAACAATCTTCGCCACTATCCCCTCTGTTCTCATACTCAAATTTTTCATATCCGGAAATTGTCATATTGCTCTCATCAAGAGCAAGATCAATGGTATAAGAATTTTGCTTCTTCGCTCTCTTTTTGAGATAATACTCGCTTGAACACCCCACAAAAAATGAAAAAACAAACGAACAAAACAACAACACACACAACAACTTTTTGCAAACACTTCGCACTTTTTTACTCATAAAAAAACTCCTTGCTTCAATTCTATGCAAGGAGTTTTTTTGTTAGAAGTTTATTTAATTGCCACCCACGTTAAACTAGAATGCATAATCGGCTGACAAAGTTATATTAGATCTCACCGTATATGTATTCGTCCACGATCCACTATCATCGCCAATCTCCGTAGATCCTATATAAACATACCAAGGACCATCATCTGAATGTGCGATATGAAGATTCCAACTCTTACCTGACGCATCAACAAATGAGAGATAACAATCATATCCATCACAAGTAAATGAGAGTACAGTTCCCTGACTTAGAGTATAAGTACCACTACCTTCTGAGAAAGAATAAATTCTCATTGTATAAGTTATTAAGGCTTCCCATTTCGCATAAAAACTTCCAGATGCACCATTGCTTCCAAGGTCTGGACAAGTTGTATATTCATTGTGATCATAATACGTTGTGTCAGTCCAAGCCACAAAGGTATATCCAGATTTACTCACAGTTGGAAGAGTTTCTCCAAATTTAACTTTTGCTGTTCGAAGAACTGTTACATCGTCATCATCATAGAACGTTACATTGTATGTTTCAATCATCCAACTTGCCTCTAATGATATTGTTGCTCCATTTGAACCAAAATCAGGAGTTGTCTTGTATATTGATCCAGACACAGCACCACTCTTGAACCAACCATTGAACACATGTCCAACTTTGCTTATTGTTGGAAGAGTTGATCCATAACTATAAGTTCCACTTGCAACAGAATTTCCTCCATTTGAATTGAATGTGATTGTGTATCTTTCAACAATCCATGAAGCATAAAGGCTTACGTTCGCTCCATTTGAACCAAAGTCTGGGCAAGCGTAACCGCCATAATATATATCAGGATCACTGGTTAGCCTGTCTTCCCAATATTCAAACACATAACCCGTCTTGGTTGGTGTCCAAATTGTTTCGCCATAGCTTAGCGTTTGAGTTTTCAAGACACTT